>DATKKX010000386.1:0-58128 GCA_035542775.1 Phycisphaerae bacterium
CCGGCCTGGGACAAGCTCCGCGACGACCCGCGTTTCGACGACCTGCTGCGGCGAATGGGGTTGAAAGGTGTTACTGCTGCGCTAGCAGTGCCGCCGTCCGCCGCAACCCAACCCGGTGGCGCCGGCCCCCCGCGGCCCGCGTCCTCCAAGATTGCGTCGCTCGCCGTGCTCCCTCTGCGCAACATCTCCGGCGACCCGGCGCAGGAGCCTTTTGCGGACGAGATGACCGAGGCCCTAAGCACCGCCCTGGGTCAGATCAGCGCGCTCGACGTTCGTTCGAGCCACTCGACGCTTCAGTTCAAGGGCTCGTCCAAGCCCATCAGTGAGATTGCCGGGGCACTGAACGTCGACGGCTGCCTGGAGGGCTCGGTGCAGCGCTCGCCGGAGCGAGTTGTCGTGCAGGTCCGGCTGATCCACGCCGCGACGGAGCGGCAGCTCTGGGCGAAGCGGTACGAACGGCCGTTGACGGACGTCCTGATCTTGGAAAGCGAGCTGGCCCGCGCGGTTGCCGACGAAATCCAGGTCAAACTCACGCCGCAGGAGCAGCGGCAATTGACCAAGGCGCGGGCCGTCGATCCGGCGGCCCACGAAGCGTATGTACTAGGGCGACACTACTGGAATAAGCGGACAGAAGAGGGCTTGAGGAAGAGCATTGCCTACTTCGAGCAGGCTATCGAGCGGGACCCGAACTACGCCTTGGCCTACGTCGGTCTGGCCGACACTTACTCGACCCTGCCGAGCTGGTCATACATGCCAAACCGCGAGGGCTATCCGAAGGCGAAAGAGTTTGCCCTGAAGGCCCTGGCGATTGAGCCCAGCCTTGGAGAAGCTCACATCGCGCTGGCGTCCGTGCTACACGATTACGAGTGGGACTTCGCGAACGCGGAGAAGGAGTTTCGGCGCGGACTGGAGCTTGCTCCGAATTACGCCACCGGCCGCCAGTGGTACGCCCAGCATCTGCACGCAATGGGCCGCCACCGCGAGGCGTTCGCCCAGATCGAGGAGGCGGTCCGGCTCGATCCCTGGTCCCCGATCATCACCGTAATCAGGGGGGACGGGTACTATTACCTGCGGCAATATGACCAGGCTATCCCGCACTACCTCCACGCCCTTGAGCTCGACCCACACTTCCCGGTCTACATCTGCCTCGCGAGGACATACGGGTTGGCGGACCGAGCGCAGCTCGCGATTTCTGAGTATGAAGCTGACCTCCGCGATCGGTACGGCGCGACCACGGAGCAGTTGACTACGTACCGGCGGGCTCACGCCTCCGGCGGATTGCCCGCCGCCCGCCGCTGGTATGTGGCCTTCTTGGAGCAGCGCCGCCCGCGTGGGGGAGTTGATCCGACGGACATTGCCGCTGAATACGCCGCGCTCGGCGACGCCGATCGGGCCTTCCAGTGGCTCGACCGCGCCTACCAGCAGCGTTGCGGGGAGCTCCTCTTCGTGAGTGTCAACCCGATGTTCGACCCGCTGCGCTCCGACCCACGGTTTGACGATCTGTTGCGGCGGATCGGGCTGCCGACAGGTAGGGCGGGTTTCACCCGCCGCGAGGGACCGGCGGGTAAAACCCGCCCTACGCCCAGGTCCCCCACGACCCAAGCACCGCTCAAGAGCAGTGCCGCACCGACGACGGCACCCACCAAGATCATGCTGGCAGTGCTGCCACTGGAGAACCTCAGCCGTGATCCGGAGCAGGAGTACTTCAGCGACGGGTTGACCGAGGAACTGATCGATCGCCTGGGCCAGATCGAGCCCGGGCACCTCAGCATCACTGGTCGTACATCGGCCATGTACTACAAGGGCAAGAACGTCAAGATCGACCAGATCGGGCGCGAGCTGGGGGTGCAGTACGTGCTTGAGGGCACGGTCCGCACGGCCGGGCCGCCGGGGCAGGCGGGGACGCAATTGCATATCACCGCCCGGCTGGTGCAGGTAAGCGATCAGAGCCGGGTGTGGTCGCAGAGTTACGACCGTACGTTGGCCGACGTGTTCGCGGTGCAGGCGGAAGTCGGACAAAGCGTAGCACAAGCTCTCGCGCTCGAGCTTGTGCCGCAGCGCCGCGCC
The DNA here is from genome assembly GCA_035542775.1 of Phycisphaerae bacterium. Taxonomy (GTDB): domain Bacteria; phylum Planctomycetota; class Phycisphaerae; order UBA1845; family UTPLA1; genus DATKKX01. The sequence continues at coordinate 2,068 of DATKKX010000386.1, forward strand.
CAGCTTACCAAGGTGCCAACGACGAACTCCGCGGCATATGACCTTTACCTCAGGGGACGCAGCTTCTGGAACCGGCGGACCGAAGCGGATTTCTACAAGGCGATCGATTTCTTCCGTCAGGCGATCCAGCAGGATTCGCGCTACGCTCCAGCGTACGTGGGCCTGGCGGACACATACGCGCTGCTGGCCGGGTTCACTTTGGTGTCGACAGATGAAGGCCTGTCCAACGCCAAGCCTGCTGCCGAGAAGGCCCTGGAACTGGACGACTCGCTGGCCGAGGCGCACGCCGCACTCGGACATATCCGGCACGACTTGGAGTGGGACTGGCAGGGCGCCGAGCGCGAGTACCGGCGCGCAATTCAGCTTGACCCTGGATATGCCACGGCGCATCACTGGTACGCCGGCCTTCTGGCGGATTTGGGGCGCGCCGACGAAGCGCTGGCTGAGCAGAAACGGGCTCGGGAGCTTGAACCGCTGTCGTTGATCATCCGGGCGTCCCTGGCCTACTACTCCACGCGCGACTACGATCGGCAGATCGAAGCCTGCCGCGATGTGTTGGCCATCGACCCGCGCTTCGAGGTTGCCCAGGGTCAGCTCGGCCTGGCGTATGCACAAAAGGGCGACTACGAACAAGCGCGCGCGGCGATGGAGCGCACAGTGAGTCTATCCGGTCGGGCTCCAGGTCACCTGGCCGATCTGGGGTACGTCTATGCCAAGGCCGGGATGCTCCCGGAAGCCCGCGCGATCCTTGATGAACTGAGGGCGTTGTCCGAGCGCAAGTATGTCGCGCCGTCCGACTTCGCACTGATCCATGCGGCGCTGGGTGAAAAGGACGAAGCGTTTGCGTGGCTGGAGCAGACTTTCGCACAGCATGACTCCTATCTGACCGGCGTGAACGCCGATCCACGCTGGGACACGCTCCGTGACGACCCGCGTTTTGACGACCTGCTGCGACGGATGGGGTTGAAAGGTACCTCCACTGCCCCAGCAGTGCCGGTGACGCCCACCACTCAACCGCTGCTCAAGAGCAGTGGCACACAACCAAGTAGCGCCGGCCCCCTGCGGCCGGCGTCCTCCAAGATCGCATCGCTCGCCGTGCTGCCGTTGGAGAACCGCTCCGGCGATCCGGAACAGGAGTACTTCGCCGACGGGATGACCGAGGCACTCATCGGCGATCTCGGGCGGATCAGCGCGCTGGAACGCGTGATCTCGTTCCACTCGGCGGCACAATTCAAGGGCACACGCAAGCCTTTGCCGCAGATCGGCCGCGAGTTGAAAGTGGACGGGCTGCTGGAAGGCTCAGTACAACGCTCGCCCGAGCGAATCCTGATCCGCGTGCAGCTCATTCACGCCGCGAGCGACAAGGTGGTCTGGTCCAAGAGCTTCGATAAAGAGCCGCGCGACGTGCTGGCCTTTCAGGGCGAGATCGCCCGCGCGGTCGCACAGGAGATTCAGGCCAAGCTGACGCCACAGGAGCAGAAGCAGCTTGCCAAGGTCCGACCGGTAGATCCAGAGGCCCACGAGCTGTATCTGAAGGGCCGGTACTTCTGGAACAAGCGAACCGAAGAGGCGCTCAAGAAGAGCATCATGTACTTCCAACAGGCCATTGACAAAGACCCCGGTTACGCGCTGGCCTACAGTGGCCTGGGCGACGCCTACAGTGTTCTGGGCGGTTGGGAGTACGTGCCATCCAAAGAGGCGTACGAAAAGACCAAGGCGGCGGCGCTGAAAGCCCAGGAGTTGGACGACATGCTCGCGGAGGCCCATGCGACGGGGGCCGGGGATATTTACGGCTACGAATGGAATTGGGAAGGCGCGGAGCGGGAATTTAAACGGGCGATCCAGCTCAACCCCGGATATGCCTCGGCGCATCAGTGGTACGGAATTGCCCTATCAATCATGGGACACCACGAGGAGGCCATCGCCGAACTCGAACGGGCCCGGGAGCTTGATCCTCTTTCTGCGATCATCGGCACCACCCTAGGCGAGGCGCTGATTTCCGCACGGCAGTACGATCGCGCCATCCAGGAGTTCCGCAAGGCCCTCGAGCTGGATGCGAGCTTGCCCTCGCGCGGCGCGCTGGGGAAGTGCTACGAGGCAACTGGTCGACCTGACGAGGCGATGCAGGAGTATGCGGAGGGCTTTCGCACCCGCTTTGGCGCGACGCCCGAGCAGGTCACAGCGTACCGGCAGGCGTACTCTGCAGGAGGAATGGCGGGCGCCCGGCGGTGGTACGTGGCGTTCCTCGAAACCGAAGCAGCACGCCGCAGAACGCTGACTTACGAAATCGCATCGCAATACGCATCGCTCGGCGAAGCAGACCGCGCGTTCGAGTGGCTGGAGCGGGCCTACGAAGGGCATGATCAGTGGTTGACGAGTCTCGTGATTGACGCTGAGTGGGACGGCCTGCGCGGCGAGCCGCGCTACGAACGCATGTGGCGCAAGATCGGCCTGTGGAAGGAACATCCGCGGTTGCCCACCACCAAGCCGAGTGCCGCAGATGTGCCCGCAGACGGCGGGCGGGCTCTACCCTGCGACCAGTCCGAACCGCAAGCGAGGGCGTCCAAGCGTTGGCGGGTCAAGCCCGCCCGACCACGGCGCCTGGAGAGTGAGGGGCCTTCTCGTTCCGAGGCGGCCTGATTCATGGGTTGTCTCGGACAGCAGGAGGCAGGGCGATCGGGTGAACGGAGCGCCGGTCAGGCATTTCTTGCGCGCTCATGGGGTTCAATCTTGTCGCGTCAGATTCTCTTGCAGATACGCCGATAAACCGAACTGGAGCCGGCGTTGGCAGGTGTCGGATTGCCGGCGCTGGTGTCAGCAGTCTGTTTGCGGTTGGTTGGTACGCAGGCTGGTAGCCGCGGGCGTGGGCTGCACGGCGGGGACTCTTTTCGAGGGATGTTATGAACGTCAGGCCGAACGTGGAGAGCTCATCGGAATTCCGCCGAGTCGATCGATGGAGCCTGGTGGGCCTATTGCTGATTACAGGTTTGGCGTTCCTGGTGCGCGTGCATACATTGGACGCCGAGAGCCTGTGGATGGACGAGCTCGCCCAGGTTTCGACCTATTCACTTCCGTTTCACCAAGTGGTCCGGGCCACAGCCGACCCGTTCGACTATGTGATCGGCGCGTGCCTCGATCGGCTGGGCCTGGCGGGCAGCGATTGGTGGGTTCGCTTCCCGGCAGCAGCATTCGGGACGGCCAGCGTTTTCCTGTTCGGCTGGATGATCGCGAGGATCGCCGGCGGAGGGGCCGGGCTGGCGGCGGCCATGCTCCTGTCGGTGTGTCCGCTGCACGTGGCCATGTCGCAGGAAGTGAGGCCATACATCACCTATTTCTTTCTGGTCCTGTTCTGCCTGCCCGTGTTTTGTTGGGCCAGAAGCGATCCGGCCTTTCGGAGATGGCTCGTACTTGCGTTCGTTCTGCTGGCCATCCTCATGGCACGGTGGTTCGACGCAGAAGTGTTCACCCTGCTGGTGCTGGCTTATTCCTGCGCCGCCTACGTGGTGAACCGCCAGCACGACCCGGGCGCCGAACCGCGCGAGAAACGAAAGCTGTTCGGCACGCTGGTGGCGCTGCTGGCGGCGTACGCCATGTACAATCCTCTTGCGGGCCTGATACTGGTCCGCACCTGGTCGTGGGCCCAAGGGGAGAGAGAAGCCTGGCTTCCTCGTTGGGGACACCTCCTGGTCCAAGGCTGGCAGGCCATTTTCCGTGGCGGCGCCGATGCATCGGCACTCACCTCAGCCCTGCAGTTCTGGTTGTGCATTCTGCTGACAGGTGCCGCCCTTGTCGGCGTGGCGATTCTGTTCAGCCGGATCTGGCGGGAGCGGCGAGCGCTCTCGACATTATTCGCTGTCGTGGCAGTCGGCTATCCGCTGGCCTTCGCCGCAATCTATGGGCGGCTGGTGGCATGGCCGCTCAAGCCACAGTACCTCCTGCTGCTGAGCATGGCTTTGTTTGGCGGCCTGGCGGTCGCTGCAGACGGCCTTCGGCTGCGCCTCCTGCGGGCGCGGCCCGTCGCTGCCTGGCTGTCATTCGGGGCGGTTCTCGCGCTGGCCGTGATTCCCATGGCACGGGTGTCGATCGAAGCTCTGTACCGCCAGGAGAAGGCGGACTGGCGCGGGGTGCTCAGCTATCTCCGCGAGCACTGTGCGGCGGGCGATGCTATTGCGTCGGTCCGCCCGCACTGGTCGCGAAACAGCATGGGCGCGTACGTGTCCGGAGCAGATCGTTATTTTCCGGGGCACCCGCGGATTCTGCGCGTCGAGTTCGACACACCGTTGGAGCGTCTGGAGTCGCCGCCGTGGAGCAGGGCCGGCAACAAGGTATGGCTTATCTGCAACAAGGCCGCACAGGCTGAGGAGCTGCTGCCGACACCGCTGGCGCCGGTCCGGTCCATTCGGATCCACGATTTTCACATGCTGTTTCTGCTGGAGGTTGCCGGAGAGGGCTCGGGGGCGGAGCGTTTGATGCAGGGCCTGGCATTCCTGGATCAGGGTCTGCCTGACCGTCGTGGGTTGGTGGCCCCGAACCTGCTGCGATTGCGATACTATCTCGCCCTCGGCGACTACGACCGGGCCGAAGCAAGCATTGCTTCCGCTCGAAGGCATTGTCGCAATCAGGCCGACGCGTTCGAGCTCGACGTGGGGTACGCCGCGATGCGCGGCGACACCGCCTTGCCTCGCAAGGAAGGCGGCCGCGAACAGGCAGCCGCCATGTCCGCGATTGAGGGCCGCCCCTTCTAGGAACCCGTTGATTTGAAGGACTGGATCGTCCGGGCAAACCCGTCGCGCCAGGGCATCACCGGCGACCAGCCCAGCACGGATCGTGCCCGCGTCAGGTCCGGCCGGCGGCGTTCGGGGTCGTTTACCGGTCGGGCGACATACTCGATCTTGCTGCTGCTGCCGGTGAGCTCGATCACCGCCTCGGCGGCCTGTCGGATGGTGATCTCGGCATCGTTGCCGATATTGATGGGCTCTGAGAAATCGCTGTCGGCGACGCGGAGGATAGCCTCGACCAGATCGTCCACGTAGCAGAACGATCGCGTCTGCGAGCCGTCGCCATGGACGCTGAGGGGCCGACCCGCCAGCGCCTGCATGATGAATGTCGGCAGCATCCGGCCGTCGTCGGCGCGCATTCTCGGCCCGTAGGTGTTGAAGATGCGAACGATGCGAGTCGGCACGCCGTGCAGCCGGTGGTACGACATGGTCAGCGCCTCAGCGAAGCGCTTGCCCTCGTCGTAAGGGGCCCGCGGGCCGATCGGATTGACATTGCCGAAGTAGGTTTCGGGCTGCGGATGCTCCAGCGGATCGCCGTAACACTCGCTGGTGGAGGCCTGGAGAAACAGGGCGTTTTTCTGTCGGGCCAGTTCCAGCAGATTGCGGACGCCGGTGCTGCACGTCGCCATGATCTCCAGGGCCTTGTCGCGGAAATCGACCGGGGAGGCCGGGCAGGCCATGTTGTAGATCCGGCTGACCTGGCCGTCGATCGCAGGCAGATTGACGATGTCCTGCTTGAGGAAGGAGAAGTTCGGCAGGCGCCGCAGGTCGGCGGCGTTGGCGGGACTGCCGGTGGTCATGCTGTCGATGCCGATGACCTCATGGCCGGCGCCGAGCAGACGCCGCGAAAGATGAAAGCCGATGAACCCGGCGGCGCCGGTGACGATGATACGCATGATGATACCGTCCGCTTCTGTTGGCACTCCGTCATTCAACCGCATCATCCCGGCACGCGGGCCGGGGGTCTCGCCTCTGTTCGCCCCGCGGAAAGTGCGGTGTGGCGGAATGTCCCGGGCAGCCTGAACGAGCCGGGCATCCTGGACTCTATTGTATCGCGGGAGGGCCGGTCAAGAAGCCGTCAGCGAACTGAGTCGGCGCTTGATGTCGCCGATGTATGTCACGCGGAGGCCGAACCGCTCATTCACCTTGACGGCCACGCCGTGCCCGATCTGATGGTTGTTGACCAGCAGGTCGAGCTCCTCGTCCACCGTTCGGGGGAACTCGAGAATCGTGCCGGGCATGAGCTTCATGATCTCGCTGAGCAGCATGGATCGTTCGGCGAGGCGGACCACGAGCGGAACCTTGAGCTTCAGGATCCTCCTGATGCGGTCCGGCGGGAGCCTGGCCGGTGCCGTCGGAGGCGGTGGGGATGGCGCGACGGCGACGCTGTCAGCAGCGGGGGTGTGCTCCTCGCTGTGATCGTCCGTGGCGACCAGGTCATTGACCTTGCTGGCCAGCTCGCTCACGGCGCTTTGGGCGTCGTTGAGAACAGCGTCGATTTCGTCCTGCGAGAACATCGTGTGGTCGTGCCCTCTGCCGCCTGGGAATCATCGCGCGCCCGCCGGACGTGCAATCCGGCGAGGCGCGGAGATTCCTCGTCCAATGTATCGACCCCACGATGAGTGAACTTGAAACTCGAGAAACGGACCCGGTGCAGCCACAGCCTCGAAAACGGCCCTGGAGAGCCCGAGGAGGCCCAACCGCCCATTGCCAGCTTTGCACCGGATTTATCCAGCAGCGTCTACTGCACCCTGCCGACCACGATCGACGCGTTGTGCCCGCCAAAGCCGAAGGAGTTGCTCATGGCCACTTTGATCTTGGCGTCCTGCGGGGTGTTGGGGGTGTAGTTCAGATCGCAGCCTTCGCCGGGGTTGTCCAGGTTGATGGTGGGCGACACGACGCCGTGGCGAATAGCCATGACCGTGGCCAACAACTCCACGCCCCCGCTGGCGCCGAGCAGGTGCCCGATCGAACTTTTGGTGCTGCTGATTCGGAGCTGGTAGGCGTGATCGGAAAAGACGGATTTCACCGCCATGGTTTCGGCGATGTCGCCCAGCGGAGTGCCGGTTCCATGGGCGTTGATGTAGTCCACCCGCGTCGGAGTCAGACCCGCGCTGGCGAGGGCGGCCGTCATCGCCGCAGCGGCGCCGCGGCCTTGCTCATCCGGCTGGGTCAGGTGGCAGGCGTCCGCGCTCATGCCGAAGCCCAGAATCTCGGCCAGCATGTCTGCGCCGCGGTTCCGGGCATGTTCATACTCTTCGAAGATCAAAACCCCGGCGCCCTCGCCCATGACGAAACCGTCGCGGTCGCGGTCGAACGGGCGGGAGGCCTTCTGCGGCGCCTCGTTGCGCACCGAGAGGGCCTTCATCGAGGAGAAGGCCGACAGCCCCAGAGGCGTCAAGGCCGCTTCGGCGCCGCCGGTGATCATGGCCTCAGCGTCGCCGCGGACGATGGCGTGGAAGGCGTCGCCCATCGCGTTGGTGGCGGAGGCGCATGCCGTGGCCACGCTGGTGTTGGGGCCCTTGGCATCGAACAGGATGGAGAGGTTTCCACTCGCCGCGTTCACCATCAGCTTCGGAATGGTGAAGGCGGAGACTTTGTCCGGGCCTTTGTCCAGAAGCCGGTTATGCTGATCTTCCATCTCGGCCAAGCCGCCGATACCGGAGCCGATGATCACGCCGAACTTCCGCGGATCACCCGCTCCGGCGGGCAAGCCGCTGGCTTTGAACGCCTGGGTACCGGCGGCAACGGCCATCTGGGCGAAGCGGTCCAGGCGCTTGAGCGCTTTCTTGTCGACCCAATTCGCAGGATCAAAGTCCCGGCATTCGCCGCCGAAGCGAACCGAATAGCGGCTCGTGTCGAATCGCTCGATTGGAGCAATGCCGCTCTCACCCGCCAGCAGGCGCTCCCAGAACACGTCGACAGAGTTTCCCAATGGGCTGACCAGACCCATTCCCGTGATGACCACTCGACGGCGGTTGGACATTCCTTACGGCCCCGATCCCCGCCCGGCACGGCGGGTGGACGCAACCTCGCGAGGCAGGCGAGGTTCCGTGCGTATCACTTCTTGTCGCCCTGCACCCTCAAAATGTAATCCACCGCGTGTCCGACCGTCTGAATCTTCTCGGCCTCCTCGTCGGGGATGCTCATCTCGAAGGCATCCTCAAACTCCATAACCAGCTCGACGGTGTCCAAGGAGTCAGCGTTCAAGTCGTTGACGAAGGACGTCTCCATATTGATTTCCGATTTGTCGACGCCCATCTGGTCGCTGACAATCTTGATCACTTTTTCCTCGATCTCTGCTCTCGATAACGCCACCACTTGAATCTCCGTTATTATCTCTCAGTCCAGTTCGACAGGGTCTACCGTTGCCCTCGTGTCTGTTTCACGTTCCGGCGGTCCGGAACCCTCAGCCTCAACCCCTTGCCACTCCACCGCAGGGCCTCGGCGCCTGCGTTCCGCAACAATCGGCGGACCTCCAACAGAGCGGCCGGACCACTTCACTCGGCTCACATGTGGAGGCCGCCGTCCACGGCCAGCACCTGTCCATTGATGTACCCGGCGGCGGGCGAGGCCAGAAATGCCACGGCCGCGGCCACCTCTTCCGGCTCGCCAAACCTCTGCAGCGGAATCAGCGGGCGAACCTGCTCTTTCACCTTCTCGGACAGGATGTTGGTCATGTCCGTATTGATAAAGCCGGGGGCAACGGCGTTGCAGGTCACCCCGCGGCGGGCCAGTTCCTTGGCTACGGACTTGGTCAAGCCGATCACACCGGCCTTGCTGGCAGCGTAATTGGCCTGACCGGTGTTTCCCATGATGCCGGAAACACTGGTGATGTTGATGATCCGGCCCCAGCGGGCGCGCACCATGTGCTTGCCCACGGCCCGGGTCATGAGAAAAACAGCCCGAAGATTGGTGTTCAGCACCTGGTCGAACTGCTCGTCGGTCATGTTCATGATCAGAGCGTCTCGCGTGATGCCGGCGTTGTTGGCCAGAATATCGAGACGCCCGAATTCAGTCGCTATGTCGTCGACCCACTTCTCAATCTTGTCCGCGTCGGTCACGTCCAGGACTCGCGGCGAGATCTTGCCGAGGCATCGTGCGTCCGCAGCCTCGGCCGGAAGCGAGCTCAACCGCTCACTGTTGCGAGCGCAGGCAATGACGGTGGCGCCCTCTTTGGCCAAAGCCAGGCAGATGGCGCGGCCGATGCCCCTCGATCCGCCGGTCACAATCGCGACTCGCTCCAACAGGTCCGCCATGCCGTCAGTCCAACCTTCTTGCTCGTCTCGGACTCACCAGCCACGTGCCTCGCGCATTGTCATCAAGCGGGCACACGCTTCAACGAGGCGGCGTTGGAGAAGTTCAGCGTCGTCGCCGCCCGATTTATTTTTCGCATCAGTCCCGTAAGCACCCGCCCAGGACCAACCTCCGCAAAACGATCAAACCCGTCGCCAATCAGGTGCTCGATGGAGGCCTGCCAGCGGACCGGTTTGGTCACCTGCTCCTGGAGCAGCCTGCGCGCACTATCAGGGTCGGCATGATAGTCAGCGGACACGTTTGACACCACACCAATTCGCCCAGGGCGGATGTCCGCCTGGAGCAGGGCCGTCTTGAGGCCGCGGGCCGCCGGCTCCATCAGCGTGGAGTGAAACGCTCCGGCCACCGTCAGGGGGACAGCCTTGGCCCCATATTTCTCCGCCAATCCTACCGCTCGCGAGCAGGCGGCTTTCGAGCCGGAAATCACTATCTGCCCGGGGCAATTGAAGTTAGCGGCGCCCAGGACTTCCCCTTCGGCCGCCTCCCGGCATAGTCCGGCGGTGTCGGCTTCGCCGAGGCCGAGGATGGAAACCATTCCGCCCGGGGAAGCCTCCGACGCGGCCTGCATCAGCCGACCGCGCTCGGCCACCAGCTTAAGGCAATCGTCGAAGCCGATCCAGCCGGCCAAATGGAGGGCGGTATATTCTCCGAGGCTCAGGCCGGCCATGGCTTGTGGATCCAATTCATCAGCAATTCCCTCTGCCTCCATTGCGCGCCAGATCGCCACTGAGGTGGCGAAGATGGCCGGCTGCGAGATATCAGTCGCGTTCAGCCGTTCCGCCGGACCATCGAAGCAGAGGGTACTCAGCTTGAAGCCGAGGACCGAATCGGCATGTTCGAAGACCTCGCGCGCGGGGCCCGAGGCCTGGACCGCATCCTTTCCCATTCCGACAACCTGGGCGCCTTGTCCCGGGAAGATGACGGCAGTTTTGCTCACGGTACGCCCTTCACAGTCGAGCCTTCACAGCCCGTTTCGGTTGAACCATCGCCGAGACGGCTCACAGACGCAGCAGGGCGGAGGCCCACGTAAAGCCTGCGCCAAACGCCACCAACAGCACCAAGTCGCCGCTTTTGATCCGACCGGTCCTGCGGCATTCGTCCAGACCCATCGGAATAGACGCCGCGGACGTATTTCCGAGGCGGTCGATGTTCACATACACGCGCTCCTTGGGCAAACCCAGCCGCTCTCGCGCGGACTCGATGATCCGCAGGTTGGATTGGTGGGGAATGACCAGGGTGATGTCTTCGCTTTTAAGCCCGGTTTCTTTCAGCACCGAGTCGACGAGCTCGAAGTTACGCTTCACCGCGAGTTTGTATACTTCCCGGCCCTGCATCTTGATGTAGTGCAGTCGCTCATTCACCGTCATGTGTGACGGCGTAAGATGCATGCCGCTGGCCGGGACACAGAGCATCAACGCTCCCTTGCCTTCGGCGTGCATCTGATGGTGCAGCAGAGCCGGACCGGACGTATCGGGAGCTGCCTCCAGCACCGCGGCCCCGGCTCCATCGCCGAAGAGGATGCAGGTGGCGCGATCCTCGTAATCCGTTATCCGTGACATCGTCTCAGCGCCGATGATCAGGATGCGACGGAATTGCCCCCCCTGGACCAGAAAAGAGCCCATGACCAGCGCATAGATGAAACCGCTGCAGGCCGCCGACAGATCGAAGGCCGGTATCGGCGGGGCCTCCAAGTCCCGCTGCACGCAGCAGGCGGTGGACGGAAACGTGTATTCCGGGGTAATAGTCGCCACGAGGATGGCATCGAGATCAGCGGGCGTCAGGTGGGCGTCGTCCAGGGCCTTGCGGGCCGCCGCCGTGGCCAGGCTGGCGGTGGACTCCTTGTCGGAGGCGATGCGACGCTCCAGAATTCCCGTCCGTTCCATGATCCATTCGTGCGTGGTGTCGAGGCGCTCGACAAAATACTGGTTGGTCAGGACCTGGTCAGGCACCGCGCTGCCGGTCCCGATGATCTTGACGCCCAACGGCTCAGGCATCGGGGATTTCCTCCGTCAGGCGGGCGCTGATGTGTTTGTTCAGCTCACTTCGAACGTATTGGGCGGCGACTCGCACGGCGTTCTTGATGGCGCGGCGGTCGCTGCTGCCGTGGCAGATGATGCACGAGCCGTTCAAGCCCAGGAGAGGGGCTCCGCCGTACTCGTTGTAGTCGTGCTTGGCCCAGACGCTCTTCACCACGGGATCGAACCTCGCGGAAAGATCAGGGCTTTCGATGGAAATCTCCCGCTGGATGGTCTTGAAGAGGCCGTCCGCGAGCCCTTCGGTCAGCTTGAGCACGACATTGCCGACGAATCCGTCGCAGACGGCGACATCGCAACCACCGGCATAGAGCTCGCGCCCTTCGATGTTGCCGACGAAGTTCAAATTCGGATCCTGTTTCAACAGGGTGTGGGCCTGCTTAACCAAAGGACTGCCCTTTACGTCTTCACTGCCGATCGAAAGCAGCCCCACGCGGGGGTTGGATATCTTCAGCATGTGCTCGGCATAGACCGACGCCATCTGGGCATATTGCAGAAGGTGGTGTGCCTTCGGAGCGACATTGGCACCGACATCACAGAGAGTGATCGGCCCGGAGAACGCCGGCAGCACGACGGCAATGCCCGGTCGCTGCACCTTGCCGAGCGTTCGCATCTTCAACTGACAGGCCGCGGCACAGGCGCCGGTGTTGCCGGCGCTGATCACGGCATCGACCTTGCCCTGCGCGGCCAGCTTGGCCATCACCACGATGGAGGAGTCCTTTTTCTGCCGGAGCGCCTCCACCGGCGAATCGTCCATTTCGATCACTTCGGGAGTGTGATAGATCGAGACCTTGCGACGGACGGCGTCAGTCGAGGGAACCAGCGGCCGGATGACCTCCTCACGGCCGATGAGCACCAACTCGTCGCCGTCGCCGAGAAAGCCGAAACTCTCCAGTGCACCGGTGACGATCTCGCCCGGGGCGTTGTCGCCCCCCATTGCGTCGATCGCGATGCGCATGGGAGCTTACTTCTCCTCGGTTTCGACCTTGATCGCCACCTTGGCATTCACGTAGCCGCACTTGGGGCAGGCGCGGTGCGGGAGTTTGGCGGTGTCGCAGCGAGGGCATGCGTTCAGGTTCAAGGCCTTGAGCGCTTGGTGCGATCTGCGAGCCCGCTTGACTGCTTTGGATGTTCTTCTGGCTGGAAGCATGAAATCACCTGTTCATAGGGCCGGTTCTGTCGGAGCCAGGCCGCGTATTCTCCACGAAATGCGGTGGCTGTCTCTCCCCGCACGAATGATCCGCAAAATAGCCGAGCGCCGAGCCTTGCAATTTAGACCGAGATCGGGCCGTTGTCAAGCGCTTTTGGCCGTGGTAACTACGGATGCCAGCGAAAGTTGCTGTTTGTGCATTCCGCGGGTAGGATCAATTACGTCCGATTCCATCTCACTCGATGGCGACCGGCAGGTGGGCTCGGAGTACTCTGTCGAATGGAACGATGATGCCTGAAGATCAACATCGAGATGGGCCACAGCAGGCTTCCGAAGCCGACGAGGATCGCGAAGGCCTCGTGCCGGACGAGGATCTCGAGGACCTTGAAGACGAAGAATCGGACGACGATGAGGCTGTCCTCAAGTCGGGCGAGCCCGGGGAGCCGGGTGGCCCGCGTCATGTTCAGTTGAAGATCCGCCGCAAGCTGCCGGGTCATCGTCTCGACAAGTATCTGCACGGCCGCTTTCGCAAGGTTTCTCGAACCACAATCCAGCGGCTGATCAAGCTGGGCGAGATCACCGTCAACGGCAAGCCCACCAAGGCCAGCTACGAGGCGGAGGGTGGGGACATCATTGACATCACCTTCCCGCCGCCTGAGCCGTACGAGGTGGTGCCCGAGAACATTCCGCTGAACATCGTGTACGAGGATGATTTCGTGCTGGTGGTCAACAAGGAAGTCGGCATGGTGGTTCATCCCGCCAGCCGCACGCAGCGCGGGACGGTGGCCAACGCTTTGGCGTACTACTCCAGCTCGCTATCCAAGACCGACGACCCGTTCCGCCCCGGCATCGTCCATCGGCTGGACAAGAACACCTCCGGCATCATGATCGTGGCCAAGACCGACGAAGCCCACTGGCGGCTGGCCCTGCAATTCGAGAAGCGGACCACGCAGAAGACGTACACCGCCATCGTTCACGGCAATCCCGAGTTTGACGAGGACGTGATCAACGTGCCGATCGGGCGTCATCCGACGGTTTATGACCGCTACATCGCCACGGGCTTTGCCGAGCGGATGGGGGGCAAGTTCGAGAAGAAGCTGTCGAAGGAGGCGGTGACGAAGTACAAGGTGACGGAGCGGTTCAGCGGCTTCAGCCTGGTGGAGCTATTCCCCAAGACCGGCCGGACGCATCAGCTTCGCATCCACATGTCGCACATCCACCACCCGATCGTGGGCGATCCGTTTTACGGCGGCCGGCACCTGTCCATCCGCGACGTGACCGGCCGGCCGGAGGACCCGACCGAGCCGCGGTTCATTCGCCAGATGCTGCACGCTCATCGGCTGATCGTGCAGCACCCGATTTACGAAACGCCGCTGGAGCTGGAGGCGCCGCCGCCGGCGGACATGCAGGAATTGATTGACCTGCTGCGCGCGCACGCGAAACTGCCGGAGCGGCGCGGGCCGTCACAACGGCGGCGGTAGAGGCGCTCGTTATGTTCGCAAGGTCACCCCTGTGGCTATTGCGCCAGCAATGCCTCGACGAACGGCTGGGCATCAGCGATATCTATCTGCCTGTCCAAGTTCATGTCGGCAAGCTGAAGGTCACACTCGTATGCCGCCGCGTAGCCCGTGGGGTCGAGCAACGCCGTCACAAAGGCCTCGATGTCATCACCGTTGACGACGCCGTCACAGGCGAGGTCCCCGGGGAGACCCCAGCGAGCCCAATTGGTGGAAACGTGTCCTCCTGCCGTGCTGAAGTAGCCGCCCACGTTGAGTACTCCATCGAAAACCGCCATCGCCATCACGTAGTCACCGCCCAAGCCGCTACCTAGCGGTGCCCATCGCAGGCCATTCCAGCGCGCGATCCGCCTCGCGCTTACACCACCGGCGATGGTGAAGTCTCCGCCGACGATCAATTCACGTTCACAAACGGTCAGCGCCCCCACAAAGGCCGAATCCTCGTCCATCCCCTCACCCAAAGGCTGCCACTCAGCGCCATTCCATCTCGCGATGCCGTATGTATTGAAGCCCCCGGTGATATAGAAATCACCACCAGCGATCAGTTCACCACCGAAAACCTGCAAGGTCCGCACACAACACGGCGTCCCATCGCCGAGGGAAGTCCAGCTTGTGCCGTTCCATTTCGCAATGCTATTGGCACTGGCGCCACCGGCAATGCTGAAAGACCCGCCAGCGATCAGCTCGCCGTCGAAGATGGTCAGAGCCATTACGCAGTCGTACGTTCCTTCGCCGATTCCGGCTCCGAGTGGTTCCCAAGATGAGCCGTTCCACTTTGCGATTCGGTTGCACTCCACACCACCCGCGCTGGTGAAGCAGCCGCCCACAATCAACTCGTCATTAAAGATGGTTAAGGCATAGATGATCGAATCCGTCCCATCGCCCAGTGGGGACCAGCTCGTGCCATTCCACGCGGCGATGTTGTGCACGATGTTGCCATCAGCCGATAGAAAGCTGCCGGCGGCGACGAGTTCGCCGCGGTAAGTCGTCAGAGCATAAGCGCCTCCACTCAAACCGCCGCCCAGCGGCATCCAGGTTTGCCCGCTTCTCCTGGCGATGCGTCCTACGTCAACGAGGCCCGCCTTGGTGAAACCTCCGCCCGCGATCAATTCGCCGTCGAAGACGGTCATCGACCAGATTACGTCGTTCAGGCCGCTCTCGCCCATCGGCGACCACTGCGAGCCGTTCCATTTGGCGATCCAATAAGCCGTCGCATCGCCGGCGGTGTAGAACCCTCCCCCGACGATCAGTTCATTGTTGAACACGCTCAGGACGTACACATGGGCGTTGATCTCGACGGGCAGAGGCGACCAGGCAGAGCCGTTCCACGTCGCTATGCCATACGCGCCCGCGCCGCCTGCGGTTGTGAAATTGCCCCCGGCAACCAATTCGCCGTTAAGCATCGTCAGAGTTGCAACGGCAGGCTCGACTCCGCCCATCCCACCGCCGAGAGACGACCAGCTTGTGCCATTCCAGCTCGCAACGCAGTTCACAGTCACGCCTCCCGCGCTGGTGAACAAGCCGCCGGCAATCAGATTGTCGCCGTAAGTGGTCAGTGCGCAAACGTAAGGCGACGGATATTCATTGCTCACTCCCCCTCCCAAAGACGCCCAGGCCGAGCCGTTCCATCGCGCGATGCCATTCACGCACTCGCCGCCCGCGTAGTCGAACCTCCCCCCCGCAACGAGTTCTCCATTGAACACGGCCAGG
Organism: Phycisphaerae bacterium; assembly: GCA_035542775.1. Taxonomy (GTDB): domain Bacteria; phylum Planctomycetota; class Phycisphaerae; order UBA1845; family UTPLA1; genus DATKKX01. Next base: position 17,573 of record DATKKX010000386.1, read on the forward strand.
CTGAATACCGTATCGTCCGTCCCGCCGGCCATGGGCGCCCAGCTCGTCCCATTCCACTTGGCAATGTTGACGATCGGGAGCCCACCCGGCGTGTAGAAGTGGCCACCTGCGATCAATTCGCCGTTGAACACCGTCAAGGCGTTGACGCTGTCGTAAGTATCTCCCAGGCCATTTCCCAAGGCCGACCAGTTCGTGCCGTTCCATTTGGCGATGCACCTTGTGGTCACGCCGCCGGCCGAAGTAAACATCCCACCGGCGATCAACTCACCATTGAAGACGGTCAGCGCACAAACGGGCGGGTACGTGCCACTCACGCCATCGCCGAGGGGCGACCATTTTACACCGTCCCACTTGGCAACGCCGAATGTACGTACGTCTCCGGCAATCCCAAACGAACCTCCCACATAGAGCGCCGGCCCAGTCCCATCGTCCCAGACCGTCATGGCAGATGGGTAGTAGTTCAGTCCCGGTATGCCCTCGCCCGGCAGCCACTGGTATTCCGCCCGTGCAGCCGGCGAACTTGCCAAGATCAAGGCCAACGCAACCACAAACGTCGCAAGTGAAATCCGTCGAATCATCGCTCGCTTCTTTTCTCGCAGGAAATGCCTGTGCGGTTTCGCGGGTTCTTTCCCTATCCAGCCCCGCCTGCTGCTGCGATCTATAGCTTCTCCGCGAGAGCCGAGTGTATCACAATCGGCTCAGAAACACAATTCCGCGGTCCCCTTCCCGCCGACATGCCAAAGCTGGTCGACTTACTCCACACGCACACCAGGCGCACACACACAGCGCACTGATACACAGTCGATTCGCGAATGCTAATACGTTGATCGCGTCGCGCGGACGGTCAACCGAACTTGGGCTTGAACCCCAGGCTCTTGCGGATGATGGTCAACTGCCCGGCGTGCATGGCTTCGTGACAGGCAATCGAGCTCATCATCGCCGCCAGGGTGGGGGCGAACGATTGCATCTCTCCGGACAACGGCGCCAGGAGCTGCTGCTCGCTCAACGAGCCCAGCCACTCGATGAGATTGCCGCGGCTCCTGGTCAGGCAGTCTCTGATTTCCGAGAGGCGGGGGTAGTCCGTGGGATTGGCCTTCGGCGTGGAGCCGGTGAAGAACATCTCTTTCCAGGCGTTGAATCGGTCCGCCGGACGCTTGGCGATGTCAGCCAGGAACGATTCGTCGGTGATGGCGATGTGGCCCATGATCCACAAGGCATGATTGCTTCGTGGAACGGCCTGGTAGCACAGTTTGTTCTCCGGGATATCCTCCAGGAGCGATGTGAGGACGGTGCGGGAGAAATTCAACGCCGCTTTGCCGGTTTCATACAGATTGTTTGCCACGGCCAGTCTCCTTTGTTTCTGGAAATGATCGCCCGTTATTCGGTCAAAGGGTGCCCGTCAGCCCATTGATCCGACCCGATGTCCGTGAGTCTAGGCGCGCCAGCGGGCCGTTGCCATAGGCAGTTCGAGATGCTGCGCCGGCGGGACCGTGACCGGGCCCGGTTTTAGAGAGAATTAGCGGCACGGTGAGGCAGGGCATTGACGCCGCAAGCCGGAGAGCTTGTACAATGCTGTGGCTGCAATCGAGCGTTGCAGGGCACGAGCGGTCAGGGCTTAATCGCCGGCCGCCGGCGCCGGGAGGTCAGGAACATGAGAACCTTTGCGGTTCTGTTGTTGGGCGCAACCTTGCTGACAACTTCTCCCGCCCTTGCCGGGCCGGGCGTCAAGGTGGGCGACAAGGCGCCGGAGATTTCGGCGCCGTCGTGGATAAACCTGCCCAAGGGCTTGAAGACAGTCACGCCTGAAACGTTGAAAGGCAAGGTGCTGTTCGTCGAGTTCTGGGCGACCTGGTGAGGGCCGTGCCGGAAAGGCATTCCGCATCTGGTCGAGATGCAAAAGAAATACAAGAACAAGGAAGTGATTCTGCTGGCCCTTTCGGATGAGTCGCTGGCGACGGTTTCCTCCTTCGTCAAGAAGAACAACATCAACTACATCGTCGGAACGGATGCCAAGCCGACGTTCAAGAAATTCGGGGCCAGGGGGTATCCGACGATTTTCGTGATCGATGCCAAGGGGACGGTCGCTTATCGCGGAAGCAACCCCGAGGCAGCCACGAAAAGCCTCGAAAAGACTCTGAAAGACAAACCCAGCGATCCAGAAGACGGAGGTCTGGAGGAGGCCGCCGCGAAGGCCGCGTTTGAAAAGGCGCTGGAGCTCTACAAGAAGAAAGACTACGCCAAGGCACTGAAAGCCCTGGAGCAGATCACCAAAGAGTACAAAGACACGGAAATAGCCAAGAAGGCCGCGGTTCGGATCAAGCGCATGAAGGCCGACAAGAAGATCATGGAGAAGATTCGCGAAGCCGAGGAAAAGAAGCGGTGCGAGACCTGGTTGGAGACCGCGCGCAATCCGGCCCAAAACGGCAAGCGAGCAGAAGCCGCCGAATACTATCAGAAGATCATTGACGAGTACCCCTACAGCAGCTTTGCCGACATCGCCAAGACGGAGCTGGCGGGGCTGTAGCCTCAAGTTGGGCTCATCCGAGGTTTTCCCGACCGTCGATATGGAGTGATAGGGATGATGTTCCGTCGAGTTGGGCGGTGCGCAATGAGTTCGCGCATCGGCCGAACCACGATAACCGGACCTCAGGATGCACGCATTCGTCACCGGAGCCAGCGGTTTCATCGGTCGGCGGCTGGTTCAACAGCTTGTCCGTCAAGGCCACCGCGTCACGGCGCTGTTGCACCGGGATGCGCAGGAATTGCCGACGGCGGTTGCGACCGTCCGGAGCGCGCTCGAAGACGGCCCGGGCAGGTTGGCGGAGGCGATGGCCGGGCACGACACGGTCTTTCATCTCGCGGCGCAGGTCTCATTTGACCCGCGCAAGCTGCCGGAGCTGCTGCGGGTAAACGGCGAAGGGACGCAAGCTGTGCTGGCGGCCGCCCGAGAGGCCGGCGTGGCCCGGACGGTCGTGGTCAGCAGCGCGTGCACAATCGGGTTGTCGGATCGAGCCGACCGTGTGCTGGACGAAGATGTGCCGTTCGAGTTGCGTTTGGAAACGCGAAACCCCTACCTGCAGAGCAAGCGCGTAACGGAGGCGTACGCGGTCGAGGCGGCCCAGCGGGGCCAGTGGGTGACGATCGTGAATCCTTCGACCGTTTTCGGGCCGGGCGATCGCTCGCTCAACTCAGGCACACTCGTGCGGCAAGTTGCTTTGTCGCCCGCCGTGCCCGTGCCGCCCGGCGGATCGAATGTGGTGGACGTGGACGACGTTGCCGACGGCATCGTCGCCGCTTCGCTGCGCGGGCAGCCTGGTCGGCGCTACATCCTCGGCGGGGTCAACCTCAGGTTTCGAGAAATCGTCGACCGGATCGCCGGCGTCATCGGGCGGCGACCGATCCTGATACCCCTGCCGTCGGCGGCGCGATATCCCATGACGCTGGCGGCCTGGCTGGTTCAGCGGGTCACCGGCAGCCGCCTGATCACGCCGCAGATCATCAACGACACGTTTGCCTTCAAGTTTTATTCGAGCCACCGGGCGGAGGCGGAGTTGGGTTGGCAGGCGAAGCGGGATTTCACGGCAACGGTCGCCGCGGCGTGGGAGTACTACCGGCATGAGAACCTGATCGCATTGCCCGGAGGTGTCGCGGCGTGAACACCGCCTCTGCCATCACGACTGCGGAGGTGAAGCAGGCCAACCGCCGACTCTATGACCAGGTCGCCGATCATTACGAGGCGATTGATGGTCGCAGGGACGGTGATCTCCTGGAGTGGATCCAGTCGCGCCTGTCGGATCTGGCCGAGGCCCACGGCGACGGCATGCTGCTCGATCTGGGCAGCGGCAGCGGTCTGCTGACACGTGCGGCCCGCGGGATTTTTCGACAGACGGTCGCGGTGGATCTCTCGCCCGGCATCCTCGCCGCCGCCGGGCGGATTGCCGACCTCCGCGTGGCGGCGGATACGGACATGCTTCCCCTGGCGGACGGCTCGGCGAACGTCGTGACCTGCTTCGCCGTGCTGCACCACTTGTACGACACGGGCTCGCTCAGCAGGGAGGTTGCCCGGGTGTTGAAAGTCGGCGGTGCGTTCTGGTCGGATCATGATATGGATGCGGCGTTCCACCGGCGGTTTCGCTGGCCGCTGGCGTGCTATCGCCGGCTGCGGGGGGCGGCACGGCGTTATGAGGAGGCCGGAGTCGACGCCCGGACTTACGAGTTGGCGGAGTGCCGCGAAGACGGCGTGGACGGCGGGCTGATCGTCAGGCAGCTTTCCGCGGCAGGGCTGGAAGTGACGCCCGAGTATCACTGGTTCGGGTTGACGCCGCTGACCAACCGGCTGTTCGGACTAAGGAAGCGTTCGCGAGGCTGGGCTCCGCTTCTGCGGATCACGGCGGTCAAGCCGCGGGAAGCCGCCGGCGCGGGCCGGCAGGCTTGTGAAAGAGGTGCGTGATGGCGCAGGTGGTGCTGATCTATCCGAAGCCGAATCGTATCACGTTCGATACGACGCACACGATCAATCTTGGCCTGGCCTACATGGCGGCGTGCCTCGAACAGCGCGGTCACTCGGTGGACGTACATGACTGCAATATCGAGGACGAGGCGTATCTGCCGGGCAAGCTGTGCGATGCGGAGCTGGTTTGCTTCTATGTCATCACGGCGGCGTTGAAGGCTTCGTTCGCTCTCGCGGAGCAGATCAAGACGCGGATGGACAGCGACTGCCGCATCATCTTCGGCGGACCGCATCCGACCGCGAGGCCGGAGGAGTGTCTTGACTCCCCCTATGTCGACTTTGCCGCAGCGGGGGAGGGCGAGATCCTGATTTGCGATTTGGTCGAGAATCTGCATAACCCGGCGGCTCGCGACCGGCTGCCGGGCCTGATCTACCGCGGCGCGGACGGCATGATCGTCAACAACGGCAAGGCGGCGGTTCCGGAAGAGTTGGACGCACTGCCGTTCCCCGCCTATCACCTGTTCCGGCATGATCGGATGCAGCCTACGCGGCCCACCTGGATCGACGCCCGGCGGACGAAGTGCGGGTCGATGATGTCGTCGCGAGGGTGCCCGTACAAATGCGTTTTTTGCACTTCGGCGGCGGGCCGGCCCTTCAACAAGAAGTTCCGGGCCATGTCACCGGAGCGGGTCGTCGAGGAAATCGAATGGCTCGCAAGGGATTACGGCGTCAACTTCGTTGAATTCCAGGATGACGTATTCAACCTCATTCCGCAGCGGGCCGAGGACATCTGTCGTTTGCTCATTGAGAGAAATCTCCAAGTACGCTGGTCGATACCCAACGGCATTTCGCGAGTGGAGAACATCACCGAGGATTTCCTGAGGCTGTGCCAGGAGGCCGGCTGCATCGACGCGTGGTTTGCGGCGGAGTCGGGCTCCGAGCGGATCCGTAACGAAATCATCAACAAGCGGAATACGATCGAACAGGTGCGAGCGGCAATCGAGGCATCGCACCGAGTGGGACTCCAGACCGGTGCGTTTTTCATCCTCGGCAGCCCTGACGAAACGCTCGAAGAGATGCAGCAGACCATCGACTTCGCGTGTTCGCTACCGCTCGATCGGGCTCAATTCACGGTGGCCACACCGTTTCCGGGCTCGGCGTTGTGGGACTGGATCGACCGCGAAGGGCGCTGGCTGGTGAAGGACTACGACCAGTTCGGGCCATACGAGAACGTGGTGTATTTCGAGTTGGGGCGGCTGAAGGCGGAAAACGTGCTGCGGATGTATAAGAAGGCGTTCCGCCGGTTTTATCTGCGCCCATCGCACCTGATTCGGAAGGTAGCCTTTCGACGCGAGACGTACACGAACCTGCCGCTTCTGGTTCGGCAGGCGGTGCAGTTCATGACTTGAAAGGAGCCGGCGACAATCGGCTGCGTTCAGAACGTGACTCTTACCCCGTCAGTCTCGGGGACCGCCGGCCCGTCATCGTCGGCCGGCGCCGCGGGCACTCAGTCCCACTGGTGATCGAGACGCGGGACGGTACCGGAGCGCGGACCAACCATGATGCTTCCTGTTGTTGTCGCGGTGGTGTGCTGGGGGGGAGTGGCGTGGGCCTCGTGGCGGTTGTCATCATCGCTGTTCCGGAGCGAGAGCATGGCCACGCGCTGGTGCGGGGCGGGCATCATCGGCATTTCCTTCATTGTCATTATGCTGGAAGTGCTGGGGAGCATCGGGTGGCTGCATCGCGGGCCGGTGACGTTGGCCAGCATTGCGCTGGTGTGCGCGGCATCATGGAGATCCAGTCCGTTCAGCCTGACCGATGAGGTCCGCCGGGTCTGCGACTGGCTGCGACTGCGGTTGCAGGAAGGATACGGGCTGTTGTTCTGTATCGCCGCCGTGCCGGTGGTGCAAGCCCTGACCCGCGGGCTGCGGAGCCCGCCACTGTCGTGGGATTCGCTGGAGTATCACGCTTTCTTTCCCGCCCGGTGGGTCCAGTTGGGCTCCTTGGCGCCCTTCGCCGCGCCCGGCGGAATGGACACATGCCGGGCCCACCCGATCAACGGTGAGCTGCTGGTGGCATGGGTCATGCTGCCGTTTCACGGCGATCTGTTCGTCAATCTCGTCAGTATTCCGGCTATGCTGTTGGCGGCGGTCGCGTTGTATGCCATGGCTCGTCGGTTGGGCGCCGGGCCCGCTGTTGCGCTATGGGCGCCGGTGGTGTTCTGTTTTTCTCCGCCGATGTGGTCCCTGGTCACCACGCAGTACAGCGACATCCTTGGTGTCGAGACGACCATCAGCGGCCTGTTGTTCCTGCTGCGGTATATCAGCGCCTGGCGGCGTTGCGATCTGTTCCTCGCGGCCGCCGGATTCGGGCTGTGCGCCGGCACGAAGCACGGCGGGCTTCTGGCCGCGGTGCTATGCTGCGGAAGCCTGGTGATCGTCAAAATCGCTTGTCGGCGAGTCCGTCCGCGAAATCTCGCCTTGTTGGGGTCGGCGATGCTGGTCGCGGCCGCGACGGGCGGGTATCAGTACATTCGCAATTGGATCGAGCTGGGCAATCCGGTGTATCCGGCCGGCATATCGCTGGGCGGTCTCGTGCTCTTCGAGGGATCGCCGCATCATGCGGAGATATTCCGGCAGTTTCCGTCGGCCGGCATGCGAATGGCCGATTGGAATCACTTCACGGGCTTGTTTCGGCCCACGCAGTTCAGTTGGGGGGTACCGTACCTGATCATGCTGCCGGCCGCGGTGCTGGCGGCAATCCGGCCCGGTAAGCAGCGGGCGGAGAAGTGGCTTCTTACGGCGGTGTGGGTCGCGACGATTATCCTCTTCTATGCTCCTGATTCAGGTTTTGCGGCTCACATCCGAAGGATCTGGCCGGCATCCTCTCAGCGGCTGCTGGGACCGGCGATGGCGATCGCCGTGTGCCTGGCGGTATGCACGCTGGGGAGGCTGTCCTGGCCGACGCACCTGGTGGGGGCGATTCCAACGCTGACGGTATTGGCCAGCATCTGGTGCGGCCGGTTCCCTCAACCGCTGTCTGTCGGCGAAGCGGCCGTGCTGGTGGCAGCGGTGGTGGCCTCCGGCTGGCTACTCTCGTCGGAGGCCCCGCGACGAATCCTCGCTCAGGCGACCATCAAGCCCGCAATAGCCGGCGTGGCCGTGCTTGCCGCGGTGCTCCTGGCGACAGCCGGGACGACGCTGCTCGAGGTCAGAAGGGAGGCCGCAAGATACTTTCATTACGGGCACAGCATCGACTACCACGATTTTCCGCGGGAATACGTATCGGCCTGGCGAGCGTGTGATGAAGCCGATCTGCCTCACATTGTGGCCATGACGCGGAATCGAACCGGCACCGACAAGTTGAGCCTGATTTCGACAGCGACAAGGTGGTTTCTGTACCCCCTGCTGGGATCGCATTTGCAGAATCGAGTCGTTTACGCATCGATTCATGAACTTCGAGACCTGCCGACGCGGCCGTACTTCGGCGATCCACCGCAGGGTGGGGACGAGCGGATCTGGTTGCAGAACCTCCAACGCCTGAAGGTGGATCGACTGCTGGTGGGCGCGCAGACCGAGCCCGAGGAGGACTGGGTCGCCGCCCGGCCTGATGTGTTCGTGAAGATCAGCCAGGGGGAAGGTTTTGGCCTCTATCGTGTCAAGAGCGAGGCGATCACGTCGGCGTTGAACGAATGGGGCCGCGGGATGACCGGCGTGGCGACGGCAGAAGATTTCCGCGAATGAAAGTCCCGGCGGTAGCGGCCAGGGCGGAAAGCCCCATTCGCCGGGCCACTTTCAGCGTGCGCATCGGATGGGAGAGCAGGAAGCCCCTGTAAATCCGCCGCTTCACAGCGATCAGATCGGGCGCACAGTCATACGGGAGGATGTCACCGTGCGGATCATAGCAACTCCAGCACATGTCCAGCCGGCCCGCGGCGGATTGTTCCCGCCACATTTCGGTGCCGGGGAACGGGATGGCGATGTTGCACTGGAAAGCGTCGGCCTTCAAGGTTCGGAGCACGGCGAGCATCCGGGCGGCGTAGGTCTTCTCGTCCAGATCCGGCCGCGGAAAGATCATCAAGAACGCGACCGTTGAAATGCCCGCCTGCTTCGTCAGGTGAAAGGCCTCGATGGTGGCCTGGCGGGAGATGTTCTTGCGGGTTTCGGCCAGGCAATCCTGGTCCTCGACCCCATAGAAGATCCAGTCGCATCCGGCCTTCTTCATCAACGCCAGCGTCGCGCGGGAGACCGGCGTCACGCGCATGTTGCATGACCAGTCGACCCGCAGCCGGCGAGCGATGATCTCCTCGGCAATTTCCTCGACGCGGCCGTTCTTGATGTTGAAGGTGGCGTCAAGGAAATAAAAGGCGCCGATGCCGTGCTCGCGGTGGTCCTCCTCCATCTCATCGACGATGCTCTTGGCGCTTCTCAGGCGCGTCTTACGGCCGAACAGGACCGGGTACAGGCAATAGGTACAGTTGTGGGGGCAACCGCGGCTGCCCAGGAGCAGAGTGAAGCGTTTGCCGCGGCGGATGATTGAGGAGCGGTATTCGTCCAGGTCGAGCAGATCGAGCGCGGGTCTCGGTAGTGCGTCGAGGTCGGCGGCCAGGCGAGGTTGCTTGTCGGTGCCGGCCGGAGTCAAGACGCCGTCGGCGGCATCGCCGTTCAGCCGATGGTCGATCAGGCTGGACAGCGCAGCTTCCGGATCGCCGAGGAGGATGAAGTCGAAACCCCGCCGAAAGACCTCCGCGGGCAGTGCCTGGGCGTGCGTGCCGAAGCAGATGCGCTTGACGCCGGGGGGAGTGGCGGCAAGCAGGGCGTAATCCTGCTGCGCGCCGGTCGTGGAGAGATTGATGATGACCGCGTCGGGCCGGAGGCGATCGAGCTCATGGGCATAGGCATGAAGCGGCTCACGGGCCAGCCGCAGATCCGCAATCCTGGCTTGGTGACCTTTTTGGCGGATCATCGCCGCCACGCTGGCGAGATCAACCGGCGGCAAGAGGCTGCCGGCCGGCGAAGTCTCCTGGCAGACCCACACCTTTACGAGCTGCTTTTGTGTCGAAGTTGCCAGGAGAAATCGCATGATCCTCTCGCAGCGCATCAGTCGGCGCAGATGCCTCTGATTCTTATCGGTAAAGCCAACCAAAGCGCAGGATGTGCAAGACGGTGTGATGACGTGCCGCAGGGCTGCCCGCTCGGCACGGCGTCATTTCGGAGTGTTCACGTCAGCGCGCAAGATTAGCCGATATTGCGCATTGGGCATCCGCGCCCGCACAGCGGAATCGAGGCGCCGCTGACTCCTGTGCGGCTGGGATACGAATGAGCGAGAATGGATTAGCGAGGGCCGTTCAGGGCACTTGGAGCAAGTTCCGCTTCGGTTGGCCGATTCTCCGCGCAAAGATCACCGGCAGGCCCGTTCTCTTCCAGGTGCAGTTCACGCTCACCAACCACTGCAACCTCCGTTGTGCTTACTGCTACGCCGACTATCCGCATCGTCCGGCTCCCGATCTGCCGACCGAGGAGATACATCGCATCATCGACGATCTGCATTCCGTCGGAACGAGGCGGGTCAACCTTGTCGGAGGCGAGCCGCTGGTCCGCAACGACATCGGCGAGATCGTCGACCACGCCAAGGCCAAGGGCCTCGAGTGCGCCATGACCACCAACGGGTATTTCGTGGCCAGGCGGATCGAGACGGTGAGAAAACTGGACCTGCTGTGCGTGAGCCTCGACGGTCCGCCGGCCGCGCATGATCGCTGCCGTGGCGAAGGTTCGCATGCCCCAGCGATGGAGGCGATCGAGCTGGCGGCGGATAACGGCATTCCGCTGCAGGTTGCATGCGTGCTCACCAGGTTCAATCTCGATTGCATCGAGTATCTGCTGGACATGGGCAAGAGGCTGGGATTCGCCGTCGGATTCAGCACGCTGATTACCGCGGCGGGCTCGAACGGCTCCGGCCGCCCGGAGTACCTGCCGACCGACGCCGAGTACCGCGAGGCCCTCGAGCGCATTCTGGGCTACAAGGCGCAAGGCTACCCGGTCCTGTTCTCGCGGAAATCGCTGGAATATGCGCTCAGCTGGAAGTGCGGCTACGATCACGACAAGATCATGGGCGAGGAGCCCGGCTTCAGCCACATCCGCTGCAACGCCGGCCGATACTTCGCCATTGTCGACGCCAACGGCGATCTGTATCCGTGTCCGGCCATGGTGGATCTGTTCAAGCCGTTGAACATCCTGAAGGACGGCATCGCCCGGGCCCTCGAACATGCGGGTCGGCATCCCTGCAAGACCTGCCACATTCCGTGCATGAACGACTTCAACCTGCTCTATTCACTCGACGTCGGCGTCATCATGAACATCCTGCGCACGTACCGGTGCCGCAGCCCACAAAACCGGCCGGCCTGCGTGCAGCCTCCGGCGGAGCCGTTCGCGGTACCGTCCGTGACGAGGCAGGTCTGTAATGTTGAGTAGTCGAATCGCCCTCGCTGGAAGATACATCTGCAGGCAGGCTGCGGCGCGCTCGCACCCGGCGGTGGTAGGCATCGAGACCACCAACAGATGCAACCTCGACTGCGTGATGTGCCCGCGACAGACGATGACCAGGCCGGTCGGCGACATGTCTCCGCAGGTCTTCGCGCGGATCATCGAGGACATCGCCGGCAAGGTGGAGTTCGTCTGGCTGCAGGATTACGGCGAGCCGTTCCTGAACAAGCACATCTTCGAATTCATCGGTACCGCCAAGGACGCCGGCTTGAAGACAGGCATCTCCACCAACGGTACGGTCATGACGGACACGATCATCCGGAGCATCTGCGCTTCCGGGCTGGATTACATCATCTTCGCCCTGGACGGCGCCACCAAAGAGACCTACGAGCGAGTCCGCGTGGGGGCGAACTTCGAGCGGGTGTGCCAGAACATTCGCGACTTTCTCGCCCACAAGAACGCGACCGGCAGCCGCATCTTCACGGTGTTGCAGTGCATTTGCATGGAGCAGACGCAGGGGGAGATCGGGCAGTTTGCGGGGGCCTGGCGGATCAAGGGCGTGGACGGCTTGCGAATCAGGCAGTTGACATACAGCGGCAACAACGGACGGTTTCGCAACAGCCGGCGCGGTCGCCCTTGCTATTGGCTGTGGGCCAATCCTCATGTCAAACACGACGGGACGGTGGTGGCCTGCTGCCAGGATGTCGACGGGGTCCTGGCCCTTGGCAACATTGAGGAAGGATCGTTCGGCGAGATCTGGAACGGCCCGCGGATGCGAGAACTCCGACAGATGCACGTTGACGGCAGGCAGGATGAAATCCCGCTTTGCCGGGCCTGCAACATGTACCAGCCCAGCGTGCTGATGATCTGCGGAAGCGCCCTTCTTCCCTACATGCAGGTAAACAAGCTGGTGCCGAAGATCGAGACGCTTCTGTCCAGCCGCCGGTATTCGACTTCTGTCCCGCAGTCCGGTCGATGAGCATGTTCCTCGGGGGATCACAACGGGCAGGCCGGCGCCCCGAACGGACGGGAGGCTGCTCGCTCAAGTCGGCCGGAGGAGGGGCCGATAAAACTCCGGCGGACTGCTCCGAAGCGTGTCAAAACCTGTCCGCCAAGTGGGAATTAGAGAGTCGATGTCAGAGCCAGGGAAGCCATCAGAACCTGAGGAACAGCCGGTCGTAGTCGGCGCGGACGACGTGGATCGGCTTCTGGCGGAGGCTCAGTCTCTTGCCGACCAGATTGCGGCCGGCAGCGGGACGACGGGCGATGCCGCGGGTTCGCCGTCGCCGGCGGCCAGCACATCCGTCGAGGACAAGGACGCCCTTGGAGCGACTGAGGAAGTCGAAAAGACGCTCGCGGAGCTGGAAGCGATGCTCGGGGTCGGTTCCAAGGCCGAACCATCCGCCGATGGCACGGGTGCCGGGGAAAAGGCCGCTGTTGCGAAGAGCACCGAGGCCCAAAGCCAGGCCCCGGACACCAAGGCTGCCACTCACGGCAAGAACCAGATTCTGGATCTCCCCCCGGACGCGGCGTTCAGCGGCGAGGTCGATGTTGCCCTGCGGGCCGGAGCTCCAGATCGTGTCGCAGGCGGTGCCCAAGCCGGGCCGAACACTTCCAGCGATGCGGGCCAAACGCGATCGTTCGGCAAGCTTCTCGGCGAAGTGAAGTCCTTCGCGTTGCGAACCGGAGCGGCCGTCAAGAAACTCGTCCCCCAGACGCTGTCGGGCATCGCCGCCGTGATCGACCGGCCTTTTGCGGGCCTCTCCCCGGTGACGAAGCAGTACATCGGCTACGCGGCCATCATCACGGTTCTCGCGGCGATCGCCTCGTTCACAATGCCGCCGTTGTTCGAGCGCAATCCATATCTCGAGATCGGAGCGCCGGCGAAAGCGCCCGCCGAAGCCGCCGCTCCAGCGCATGAGTAAACTCGACGATCTCAAGGCTCGGGTAAGGTAAAGAGGAGCAGACGGCCAGGCTACATGCCGTAAGTGGCGGGATCGAAGTCGGACTCGGAGAAGCCCACATCGAAGCGGATATCGCGATACTCGTACTTGCCGAGGAGATTGAGCGGCTTGCGTTCATCATCGGAGTAGCAGTACACGGCGATCGGCACGCGGTACTCCTTATCGATGTACATCTCGGCGGTTCGATCCGGGTAGATTCCGCCTTCGCCGGTGTACGGCAGGTTGCGCCGCACCACCCATACCGGACGACCGTCGAAGTGCGTCTCGCCGCAGAACTCCAGGCGCAGCTCTCCTCGGGCCCTGGCCATCTCGCAATACTTGATCAGCAAATCCAGCGTTCGCTTGAAGCCGAACTCGTCCACCGCTCTCCTGGTCGCCTCTTTGGACATCGGGCCGTGGATCGGGGTCTTGAGGCTTTTGATCAGTAGTTGGGCTACGGCTCCAGGCTGGGCGACGGCAAGCTCGCGCTCGTCGGGATTATCCGCATCGGGGTCGGTCCACCTTCCCTTGACGTAGACCACGCGGTTGACCAGACTGGCATTGCGCGTGTAAGTGATGACCACGCTGTACGGCTCGAGGCGGTGCATCACATCCAACTCCTGTTCCGCGCTCATGCCGGACGCGAGGAGTTCCTGCTTCACCAACGTGCACCGATAATCGCGCACTGACTGAACATGACGCTCGCGCGCCTGGATGAGGGCCGCCAGCGGGTTTTCTCGGATCAGCTTCTCGAAGGGATCGGCGGGCGGTCGTTCTGCCGCGACCACATAGGGGGAGCCGATGCTCAGGATCGGCGTGTGGTGCTCTTGCGTGAATTCGAGGTAAAAGACGCACGCCAGGACCAGCGCGAACACAAGCTGGATTCGGCGGTGCGTCGATGTCCTGTCATTGCGCGGCATTCAGCGCCAACCTTTGCCAGATCAGGTGGATACGGGCGCGGCGCATGATATCTGGCTACACCCTGAGCAAGCCGCATGGGATCAGACTTCGCGTCCGACCCGTGCCCAACCCACACTACATTTCATCGGTATGCGTTTTTCGCGGCGTTAACGAACTTCACCTTCCTCTTACTTCACGACCTCGGTTATCAATACAGGCAATGGGTCTTGCCCGCACAACCGGGTGGCTTGTCGGCCGCGCGCCACGGCGAACAGGCGTCCGCGCTGGGCAGCTCCGACGCCCCTTGTACAAGCCACTCAATCAAATGTAGCACCGGCAACGCTATCGGTCAACCTGATCGGATAGTCCGATCGCCGCCATTTGCGCTGGAGATCCGATTGCAATCATCGCAAGGACATAATGTTAAGGTAGTACTTCAACCAGAAGCTATCGGGAAATATAGAGACCCTTCTGAGCTATATAGGACGCTACCACTTCCGGAACCAAGTATCTGACGGACCGTCCCAGGCCCACACGTTCACGGACCTCAGTCGAACTGATGTCGATCTCGGGCGTGTCGACGCAGTACTGGATGAGGGCCGCCGCAGGCGCAGCGCCGACGGCTGCTTCCAGGGCAGCGGAGTCCGGTAATCGCGAACCCGGCCTTCGCGCGGTGACGATTTGGACCGCGGCGACCAAGTCCCTGACGCGTCTCCAGGTAGGCAGTTCAGGGAGGGAGTCGGCTCCAATGATCCAGAAGAGCTCCGCCTCCGGCCCGAGCTGCCGGCGAAACGCGGTGACCGTGTCGATGGTGTAGCTGGGGCCAGCCCGAGCCAACTCAATATCCGAAACCTCAAACAGCGGATCGCCCTGCACCGCGAGCCGGGCCATGGCCAGACGGTCGCCGGCATCAGTGAGGTGTTCGCCGACCTTGTGTGGCGGGCGCGGAGACAGGATCAAAACCACGCGGTGAAGATTGATCTGTTCGGCGATGCTGCGGGCGGAAATAAGGTGGCCGAAGTGAATCGGGTCGAAGCTGCCGCCATAGAGACCTATTCGCTCAGCCATGGATCGGGCTTTCGACGATGCCGCTGCGGCCCGGCAAGCTGTGGCATGAGGCTGGACGGCCAGGCCGGGTCACGTATCCGACGCCTTGCGGTCCGCCGCGCTGGCGGCGGCCGGGGCCGTGGTACCCTGCCAGACGATCTCAATCGTGCACGGCGTGACGTCCAACGTGATCTGGCTCGCCTGACCTGCCGCTGATTGGACCTCTGCCCGGCCGGCGATGACGAGATAGTACCCTCGGTCCGGCTCGAAGCGGGCATCAAAAACAACATCGCGAGTATCGTGCGAAGAGTGCGGCCCCCTGTCCAGAGTTTCAGCAACGAGCGATTGCTCCTTGAGCAGCACGCCGTTGGTGTCCTTGATGAAGAACTTCAAGAATGCCTTGGCGGTTGTGGGCGTGCCGGCCGCCTCCGCCGATGCCGCGCTGCGTTGATTCGCCGCTGGGGTATTACCGCCGGCGTTGGCGCTGGCCCCGCTCTGCAGTGCGGGCATGGAGGCAGTCGGCTCTCCACTCGGCCGCGAGATCGATGTTGATTCGGCAACGGTCAGTCGCAGCTTCACTGCCGCGGACAACGGCACCTTGGCGACATTGTCGAAACAATACCCGAGCTGGAACTCACCCCAGGCGGAACCGCCGTCGCGAGCATCCGCACGGCAAGTTGCGCCGTTGCCATCGGTGGACTTGCACTCGCCGCGGGCGGCGCCTTCTTGTCCTGACTTGAAGGATGTAATGTTGAACGGTTGAGCGGAGGGGATTGACAGTGCCCCGGAAGCGGCGCGGGCCTGATTGATGTCGGTCCGCTCGCTTGCGGGCTTGCGAACCGTCATGTCAACGTCGCCGCCGCCACTACAACCAGCGAGCATGGCCACGCAAGCCGCGGACAGAAGTAGCAATCGGATATCCAGTGCCGCGCGAGATAGAGATAACTGTGGTCTTCTCATAGTGGCGACTAGGCTATGCCGTTGGCCAGATCGTGTAAAGGCTGGTGGGGAGCGGTATTGCCGGCCGCGGGGCCGGAGGAGGACTGACGCCCAGGCTAGCGGAGACCCGCACCGCCCGCTCGGGAAAGGGACGGGGTGTCGCGCCTGCCGGATGGACGCCCGCGACGGGGATCCGTCCCGGCATGCGAGCCGGGCTTATGGTCGTGGCGGCAATCAGTTCTCCGGCTGCGCTGTCAGGGCGGCAGGGGCCGGGCTCTCCTCTTGGCCGCCCTCATCGATGATGGCGCGATTCCCAGGCTTCGCAGGCTTCTTCACGGCCTTGAGGTCGATGCGGAAATCGGCGTCACTCAACTCCGCGTCCGAGCGGAGGTTGGCATATTGGTACATGGCATCGAGCGTCTCACTGCAGCGTTCTTCCTTGCCCGGCAACCACAAGAACGTCGCGACCGGCAAACGCGTCTGGGTGTGGATGTACAAGTCCTGCAGTTTGGTCTGGAACTGGTCGCCTTGGGGGTAGCGGATTTCCAGGTGGAAACACGGTTCCTTTGCGGGGCCGATTTCCGCGGGTTCCTTCAAGGTGATTCGCACCTTGCCGAAGGGCTCCGCCTTCCTGATCCGATCAAGGGTCTTCTCCATCAGCCGCCTGGGGCCGAAGTCCGTCAAGGGGAATTTGGATTTGCTGAACAGCACCGCCCAAGTGGGCGGATACCGCTCGATGCTGGGAGGCAGGCCAAGGACGCCCGCTCGCGGCAGGAGAGCCACCTTATCCTCGTTTGTCCCCTCGACGTAGGCACATTGCCTGAATTCGCTGTCCCTGTCCTGCCAGGTGAAACGAATGCTGAGCGGGTCGGCGCGGTACTCGGCCCGGATATGTTCCATTGGCCGGAGCTGGTTCAGCACGCCCAGCCGCTCCTGGCGGCAGAAGTCAGTGGTGTATTGATCGAGTTTTCGCGTCTCGGCCAATGACTCATCGAGAAATACAATCGGCTCCAGTTGAATCCGCTTGGCGATCTCCTGGTCGTATCCCGCGATGGGCACCACCTCGACCTTGGAGATCGGAGGCGGGCCGCATCCAACGGATTGAAGAACCAGGCTCGCAAGGCATACCCCAAGCGGCATCCACAGCATTCCACGTCGAATTATCGTCACGGGCGTTTTCCTCATCTTCGTTTCCAACAGTACCCAGTCGGTCGCCCAAGTCATGCTAATAGTAAACGGTGCGGGTCCTGTGATGGTTCACCGCCACGTCTTGGCCATGCGACAGCAGCCATAAATACCAGTCAATCTGCCATGTGGCCGCCGATTTGCCGGCGGCCCGAGCGGCCTGTTGCATCCGGTCCACCGCTTCCACGGTCGCGGCCCGGATCTCGATTTCCTCCTCCGAGTCGTGGTCCAGCTCC
Organism: Phycisphaerae bacterium; assembly: GCA_035542775.1. Taxonomy (GTDB): domain Bacteria; phylum Planctomycetota; class Phycisphaerae; order UBA1845; family UTPLA1; genus DATKKX01. The sequence goes on from DATKKX010000386.1 coordinate 34,755, forward strand.
CGTCCGGCATCGATGGCCGCGGCCAGGTCGGGCTTCACCTTGATGATGCCGAGATGCCGCAGCGCCTGGGGGACACGATAGTCCGCGAAAGCCGTGAGATCCTCGATCCCGGCGAGCGGCCGGAAATCGTGCGTCTGCCAGGCAATGGCCAGATCCAGAGCGCAGATCTGCGCCCGTTTCATGAAGTAGACCGGTTTGTCGTGATAATTGCTGACGTCGCGGAATGAGTCGAAGTTGGTCATCAGCAACACGGCCAACGGCCATGCCCGGCCGTTCACCGAGTCGACCGCATTGATGAACTCCCCGTCGAAGCGATCCAGGAGCACGCGGCCGGTCTCACGAACGATCTGCTCGCGCTGATCGAGCATCAAGAGCTCGCCCCTGCCTTTGCCGCCGAGGGTTTCGCGAATCTCAGAGCCCGGCACGCGAAGCCAGTATTCGGCCTTCATCCATCGCGGCTCGTACCTGGCCGCAAGCATGAGCGAGATGAACATCGCGTTGAACCGCTCGTAGGTTTTGCCGCGCCATTCGATGCGGATCGGTTCGTTTGACCAGAAGCAGAAATTCAGCGCGTCGATCAGCAGAACCAGATTGGCCAGTTGTTCCTGGGATCCGGGCAGGTGTCCCAGGAGATCGCGCGACGGCGGTCGCAATTCGGCCGGGCTCACCGACCTGGCCCACGACGCAATGGCCGCATCGTCGAGGGAGACCTTGCTTGCCTGCTCAACGACAGGCCGTGTTGTTTCGCGGACGATCATTAGACAAATGCTAGTCTTCGTGCGGTCCTGCCGCAAGGCATGGCGGAGGATCGAAGGGCATTCGACAGGCCCGCCAGTGATGCGCTACTCCACTCGCCGGAACAAACGGCGTGAGGGTCAGCGTGTCAGGCCGGCCTGACGGAGCAGAAGCACCAGGCCGTTCACGTCGTCATCATCGAATGAGCCGAGATCGTGGCTGTCCAGGTCGAGCACGCCCCAGCAGGTTCCCCATTCATCGAACAGGGGGATCACCACTTCAGAACGATCGCGAGGATCGCAGGCGATATAGTCTTCGCCGAGATCCTTGACGTCCCGGACCACCAGCGGGCGGCCGCTCTTGAAGGCCTGTCCGCAGGCTCCGTGCAGGCCGATCGGCGAGCAGGCGGGTTTGTCTCGCCTGGGACCGAGGAGCAATCGGTCACCGGTCTCATGGAGATAGAAGCCGATCCACGACAGCCCGCCGGGGTGCAGGGCATCCCACAACACATCGACGAACCCCTGCATGCAGCGCTGTCGGTCTGCATCGCGCTGAATCCGATCGAGAAGAGCCCGGTAAGGTCTGGCCACGCACGTACTATCACGGCTCAGTCAGCCGGCGCCAAGCGGCAGGTTGAGCAAGGATGTGGAAAGCGGAGGACTCAGGAGGCGGCCGAGATCCCGATTGCGTCCGCGGCGACGACGCGGTTTCGTCCCGCGTCCTTGGCGGCGTACAGGGCGGCGTCCGCGGCTTTCAGGAGATCGTCGATGCGGACCATGTGCTGCTGACGCTCCGCGACTCCGAGGCTGATCGTCACTCTGAGGGTCTTGCCCTCGTGCCGGAAGTCGTGGGTTTCGACGGCTGCGCGGAGGTGCTCGGCGCAGACCTCGGCCCCGGGCGCTCCGACGTTGGGACAGAGGACCAGGAATTCCTCGCCACCCACGCGGCATACGATGTCCGTGGTGCGGCTGCTTTCTCTCAGAATAATCCCGGTCTCACGCAGAACCATGTCCCCGACGGCATGGCCGTGCATGTCATTGAAGCGCTTGAAGTGATCGACATCGAGCATGATGCAGGAGAACGGTTGACCGAACCGATCCTGGCAGCTCCACAGCTCTTGGAGCCGGTGCATGGCCTCGCGGCGATTCAGCAGGCCGGTCAATTCATCAGTCGTCGCCATCCGTTTGAGCTTGTCGTTGGCCAGGGCCAGCTTTTCGTTGGTGATGGCCATCTCGGCATTGAGGCGATGGATTTCCCGGGTGCGTTTCGCGAGGTCCTCCTCCAACCGGGCGATATGCTCGCCAGCCCGAACGCGGGCCAGCAACTCAGGGCTCCGCACCGGTTTGGTCAGGAAGTCATCAACGCCGGCTTCGAAGGCCTCGACAAGTCGTCCGTGCTCGCTATGGGCGGTGAGCAGGATGATGTAGACGAAGCGCACACCCTCGTGCTCGCGCAGGGCCCGGGACAATTGGACTCCGTCCATCCCCGGCATGGTCCAGTCGGTGATGACGATGGGGGGCGCCTCGCCCAGCACGACGCGCAGGGCTTCCTGCCCGTCTGCGGCCTTGAGTACCTCGTAGGCGGCATCGGCGAGGAATTTTTCCAGCAGCCGCAGCATGGCTGGATCGTCGTCAACGATCAGCACTTTGCTCTTCACCATTCTGCAAGTATCGGTGAATCCTGGCGGCTGGTTTTCTGAGATCAGGCGGGGTGAGGCAGATTCGCTCAGGCTCAAATGGAATGACAGACGGTCCTGCCACGTGGCAGCAGGCGGTCTGGATTCGAGGGAGCTTATCGGACGCCGTGTGGAGAATTATCGCGCATCTTCAAGGGGCCTTGGTGCTGGGGGCCGCTGCGCGCTCGGCTTCGGCCAGGGTCGGTTACAGCGTCGTCTCGATGATTCTTCGTCGTTCGCTGTCTCGATACTCGCCGAGTTTGTGCCGCAGAGGGGGACGCTGGGCGCTGAGGATCGCTATCGACAACAGCGCGGCGTTCTTCGCGCCGGCCGGCCCGATGGCCATGGTCGCGACCGGGACGCCCGCCGGCATCTGGACCGTCGAGAGCAGAGAGTCGAGGCCTTTGAGGGCCTGGCTTTCGATCGGCACGGCGATGACGGGCAGCAGCGTGTGCGCCGCCGCGGTCCCGGCGAGGTGTGCCGCTCCGCCTGCGCCGGCGATGACGATCTCCACGCCTCGGCCTTCCAGTTGCGAAACGTACTCCGCCGTTTCTCGCGGCGTGCGGTGAGCGGACAGCACACGGCACTCGTGAGGAACGGCGAACTCGGTCAGCAAGGCGTCGCAGTGGCGCATGGTTTCCCAGTCGGAATGACTCCCCATCAGGACCGCGACCAAGGGTTGGGATTCCGTGCTCATGGCTGCTCCGTGAAGTCGGTACGTCGTCCGGACTGACTGCGGCTCGGTGATGCCGCCGAAGCCGGATCGAATGCTGCGTTGGTTACACGGCCACGGGCATCCTGTCAAATCGAAAGGCGGCAAGGGGGTCGTCTGTTGCTGCGAGGGTCCGGGGCGCTGCCGTATTGACAATGTTGATAATCTCCGCAGTTCGTACAGAATGCGGCTTGGCTCGGAGGCGCAGAGGCGCCGCCGACGCGGCGCCCTGGGGACTCTCCGGGGTGCCGATGGTGATGGTACAGAGCGCCGGAATGCTGACTGTCTCGGAACTGGGTCTCGTGGGAATGGCCGCTGTCGGGGCCGGCTTCGTCAATGCGCTGGCCGGCGGCGGCAGCCTCATCACGTTCCCCACCCTGTTGGCGGTTGGCCTTCCTCCCGTGGCGGCCAATGTAACCAACACCGTCGCTCTGTGCCCGGGCTACCTCGGCGCGACCCTTGCCCAGGCGACAGACCTGAAGGGGCAACGACGGCGAATGTGGCTGCTGCTGCCCGCCGGCGTTGTCGGCGGCGTCATCGGCGGCGCGGTGCTGCTGAGCACAAGCGAAGCGGTGTTTGGCACGCTCGTCCCGTTTCTGATCCTGTTGGCCTCCGCCCTGCTCGCGGTCCAGGAGCCGTTGCGGTCCTGGCTTGGCCGGAGAAGCGGAAGAACCAGCACCGGCGCCGCCTCGGAAGTCTGGGCTGTTCTGCCGGTGGGGATCGCGGCGGTTTATGGCGGTTATTTCGGAGCAGGCTTGAGCGTCATCATCCTGGCCGTGCTCGGTCTGCTGCTGAATGATTCTTTGACGCGGTTGAACGCGCTGAAGCAATCCATCTCGTTCAGCGCCAACATCGCGGCCGCTGTTTTCTTCGTGTTCTCCGGAAAGACGGTCTGGCCGGCAGCTCTGGTCATGGCGATCGGCGCCCTGGTCGGCGGGGCCATAGGCGGTCGGCTTGCGGGTCGCATCCGGCCGAACGCCTTAAGATGGCTTGTCGTGTGCATCGGCGGCATCGTTGGCGTGATCTATCTCCTGCGCTTGTAGGACCGATGTCCTCATTGCTGTTGGCCTGTTCACCCACTGCCGCTGTATCGGTCGCGGCATGAAGGTCGGTCGGATGCGGACCCATCGCCCATTCCACAATCTGCACTGAAGATTGCTGTCAGGCGCCGGATATGAGAATCTCGCAGCCGCCATATGTCGATCATCAGGGGACAGGTCGGTGAAGGATGGACAAGTTGTGCGATTCCGGCCGGAAAACAGCGAGATTTCAGGGCCGACGGCCCAGTTTTCGTTTGTAGGCGGTGAGCCGATTCCGGTAAAATGGCCCTCACACGCCCGGTGGAGTGGGAAGCTCCGACTGCAAGTTCGATGCGAACCGGGCGAGAGAGTGGTTGACGGTTCGAACACCTGTCCAGATGGGGTAGAGAGTGGAGGAAGAGGCGTGACACGTTCAAATTCTGTTCCGCGCATGTCACCAGGCCGGATCGCGTTTTCGAGTGGCGGCGTGGTGTGCCTGCTGGTCCTGGCGTTGGCGGGGTCCTCTGTCTTGGGGAGCGACCTGAGCCCCGGCGTGACGGTGACGGTTCAAGAGAGCAGCCCGGCGCGCGTGGTTCTGCAATACGCCGTAGGGGATTACGCAGGCCAGCCGGTGACCATTGAGGGGAAGGAATACACCCTGGTGACGCTGGGCAAGGAAGCGCCCATGCTGGTGACCGGGGCGCCCGAGCTGCCGCACGTGTGCCGCAGCATCATCATTCCGGACGACGCGGAAATGTCGCTGGCGGTGACGGGGGCGGAATACCAGGACATCGAAGGCGTGGACGTGGCCCCGTCCAAGGGCAACCTCCCTCGAACGGTGAATCCGGAAGACGTGCCATATACCTTCGGGACCTGGTACGCGGTGGACGCGTTCTATCCCGGGGAGGTGGCGACGCTGGGTGAGCCGTACATCCTGCGCGACTACCGCGGCGTGGTCGTGGACTTGAAGCCGTTCCAGTACAACCCGGTGAAGCGCACGTTGCGGGTCTACAAGAGCGTGACCGTTGAGGTGTCCAACGTCGGGCGGAGCGATGTGAACGTGCTGGACCGGCTGACAAGGTCGGGAGAGTTGAGCCTGGCGTTTCACAACCTCTACCAGGTCCATTTTCTGAATTACAATCCGGGTCCGCGTTATGCCCCGCTGGATGAAGTGGGCGGGATGCTGATCATCTGCTACGACTCGTGGCTGCCGAACGTGGCGCCGCTCGTTTCCCACAAGAACTCGATCGGGATTTCGACGACGGCAGTGGGCGTGTCGACCATCCCCGGTGGCAACACCGCGACAGCAATCAGGAGCTACATTCAGAGCCAATATAGCGGGGGGAATCTGGCGTTCGTGCTGCTGGTCGGCGATGCAGCCCAGGTGGCCACGCCCTCGACCACGTACAGCGGTTCGACCGGTTCGTCTGATCCGACGTATTCAACCGTGGGCGGCACGGACAACTATCCGGACATCATGGTGGGCCGCTTCTCCGCGGAGACCTCGGCGCAGGTCGATACGCAGGTGCAGCGGACCATCGAATACGAAACCATGCCGGCGACGCTGCAGACGTGGTTCTGGAAGGGGACTGGCATCGGGTCTGAGTACGGCACCGGTGATGACGGCGAATATGACTACCAGCATATCGCCAACATTCGTACCCTGCTGCTCGGTCACGGCTACACGCAGGTGGACGAGCTTTACGGAACCACCGGCGCCACCGCGGCGCAGGTCAGCGCCGCGCTCAATGCCGGACGAGGCATCATCAATTACTGCGGTCACGGCAGCGCGACTTCCTGGGGCACGACCGGCTTTTCGAACTCCAATGTCGCCGCGTTGACGAACGACAACATGCTGCCGTTCATCTTCAGCGTGGCCTGCTTGAACGGGCAGTTCTCCGGCAGCACCTGCTTCGCCGAGGCGTGGCTGCGCTCGACGCACAACGGTGAACCGATCGGGGCGGTCGGGACATACATGTCCTCGATCAACCAGGATTGGAACCCGCCGATGGAAGCACAGGACGTTTTCAACGCGTTATATACGGCGACGACGCCGTCGTACAACTGCTATGGCACGCTGTGCTACGCGGGTTCGTGCGGCATGATGGACAACTATGGGGCCTCAACCGGATCCGCCGGCGCCGGCATGTTCCTGACGTGGCACGTGTTCGGCGACCCCTCGCTGCGCGTGATTGGAGAAGTTGAGGTGAACGGCCTGGCGGTAACTCCGGCGGAGGGATTGAGCTCGTCTGGCGGCATGGGCGGGCCATTCTCCCCCGGCAGCAAGGTCTACACGCTGCAGAACCAAGACAGCAGCAGCATCAACTATACCGTGAGCAAAACGGCGGCCTGGGTGACGCTGAGCAGCACTAGCGGAACGCTGAGCGCCGGCGGGTCCACGACCGTTACCGTTTCGATTAACTCGAGCGCCGATTCGCTCAGCGCCGGCAGTTATAACGACACGGTGACGTTCACTAATACGACAGATCATCTGGGCGACACGACCCGCCCGGTGACGTTGCAGGTCCTGCCCGCCTTGGCGGTCACGCCGGCGGACGGCTTGACCTCGTCGGGCGGCTTCGGTGGACCGTTCTCTCCCGGCAGCAAGCAATACACACTGCAGAACCAAGGCGGCAGCAGCATCAACTATACGGTCAGCAAGATGGCGGATTGGGTGACGCTCAGCAGCACCGGCGGAACGCTGACCGGCGGCGGCTCGACCACGATCACGGTTTCCATCAACTCAGGCGCTGGTTCACTGGTCGCCGGTTCCTACAGCGACACCGTGAGTTTCATTAACACCACGAACCACTCGGGCGACACGACGCGGCCGGTGACGTTGCAGGTCCTGCCCGCCTTGGCGGTCACGCCCGCTGATGGATTGACTTCTTCGGGAAGTATCGGCGGGCCGTTCTCCCCGAGCAGCAAGGTCTACACTCTGCAGAACCAGGGCGCCAGCAGCATCAACTACACCGTGAGCAAGACGGCGGACTGGCTGACGCTCAGCAGCACCGGGGGGACTCTGTCCGGCGGCGGCACTACCAATATCACTGTGTCGATCAATTCAGCGGCCGGTTCGCTGGCCGTCGGTTCCTACAGCGACACCGTGAGTTTCGTCAATACGACCAACCATTCGGGGGACACGACCCGGCCGGTCAGCCTGACCGTCAATCCGGTCAGCAACGACGTCTGTGCCAACGCCTACGTGGTCTGCCCGGGCACGTATACCGGCACCACGGCGGGCATGACATTGGACGGCTCCGCCACCTGCGACGGCTCATCGCCGGGGCCGGATGTGTGGTACAAGTACACGCCGGGCTCGAGCGGCAGCGCCATGATCAGCCTGTGCAGTTCCAGCACGCAATGGGATTCGGTGCTGTCGGTTCGCACCGGAACTTGCCCCGGCACCACGGAGGTGAGTTGTGTCGATGACACCTGCGGTGGCACGGCGACGCACGGGACGCTGACCGTCAGCGTGACCGGCGGCACGATGTACTTGATTCGCGTGGGTGGATACGCCAGCACCAATTCGGGGCCCTTCACCCTCACGATCAGCGGCCCAGCTTGCGGATCCTCGGACACCACGCCGCCGGCGCCGAATCCGATGACGTTTGTCAGCGCACCGGTCCCGGCGAGCACGAACTCGATCAGCATGACGGCCAGCACGGCCACCGATACCACGTCGCCGCCGGTTTCGTACTACTTCCACTTCGTCTCCGGCGGTACGGGCGGCAGCGACAGTACCTGGCAGTCCAGCACGGCGTACACGGACACTGGATTAACGGCGAATACCAGCTATACGTATCAGGTCAAGGCCCGCGACAGCGCATCGCCGACGCCCAACGAAACCGCCTACTCCACGCCGGCATCGACCACGGCCACGCTGATCGAGACGCCCACCGGCGTGTCCTTCGGCACGGTGACGGCCAGTTCCATCGTGCTCAACGCCGGCGGCACCTTCACCAACCTGTCCACCGGCACGTCGGGCCTGTATTTCGACTCGACCACCACCGGCGGGGATGGCGGAATCAATGCCTGGGTGCAGACCACCACCGATACCGCCACGGGCCTGAGCCCGAACACGAGCTATACGTTCCAGGTCAAGGCCCGCAACCAGAACAGCGTGGAGACGGCCTACAGCCCAACGGCCGCCAAGGTGACGCTGGCCAACGTGCCCACGGCTCCGACGCTGAGCGGGGCCACCCGGACGGCGTTGAACCTGGACGTGAATGCCAACGGCAACCCGGTGGCGACGGAGTTCGCGGTGATGTGCACGGCCAGCACCCCGACGGACCTCAATTGGAACGGCAAGTACGTCAATGCCTCCGGCGCGGCCAGCGCTACCGCAGTGTGGCGGACGGACGCTCAGTGGGCAGTCACGACAGTCCAGGGCTTGCAGGCCTGCACGACGTACACGTTCGCGGTGAAGGGCCGGAACAGCGACCTGGTGGAGACGGTCTTCGGGCCAGGTGCGTCGCTGGGCACGGCCGGACATTTGGGTGACATGGACGGGGACGGCAATGTGGCCGGCGATGACATCCAGTCGTTCGTTAACTGCGTGATTTCCGGCGGGTCGGGCTGCGCCTGCGCCAACATGACCATCTCCGCGTTCGTTAACTGCCTGCTGAACGCGGGGACATGCCCGTAGTGGAGAGGCGGTTTCTGGAGAATGGCCTGACCCTGCCGCAGGAGCAAGGGGTCGTTCTGCCGCCGTATACCTCGGCAAGGGTTATGCGACCGGTCGCCGATCCAGGTCGGAATACGGGTAATACCCTTTCGACTTGAGCCGCCGGATCAGTCTGGACCCTCCGTGTGTGCGAGCGTACTCCTGCTCCGAACGGAAGATCTCGATAATGGCCAGTAGCCCGAAGTCCTTCACAAGGTCGTCGGAACGGCAGGCATATCCGTCGAAGATCAGGCACTTTCCGCCGAGCCGCTCCATCTCCTCCGGAAATTCGCATGTCTCGTTGGGGTTCAGCTTGGCCATCGCGCTGTAGCGAGCGATGCAATTCAGGATCGCGTTGATGTTTGCATGGGCCTTGCCGAAATCCGTGTTCTCACTCTTCACGGCGTCGAGATCGAGGGCATGTCTGGTGAACATGACCAGCTCGTAAGAGCGGTACACGTCGTTCGTTGGCCCTTTGTTGGGAAGCTCGCACAATTCCTTGGTCGCGATGGCGGTGCCCGGCAGGCCGTTGGGGTAGTAATACAAGTCAAGACTGCCGCCGAGAAAGTAGGGGATCAGGGCGTGCATTACTAGGTTGTGTTCCTTACCCAAGCTGGCCTCCATCAGGGCGGATTTGCTCTGCTGCCACTTTTCCGCGGCCTGTTCATCAACGTCGTCAGGTGCCATGAGACCTCCTTTGCTAGACGTTACACGGCGTCATGCCGATCAACTCTGACAAATGCTGAGCGGATGTCGTTTACTCCTGGTCGGGCTCGCCCGGCCGGGCTTCGTCGTCTCCGCTGGCCTCATCCTCCGAGTCCGGCTCAGTGGACTCGCCGGAGACGTCGTAGCGCATGCCCTGGCAGCCTTTGTCTGCCAGCCAGGTGACCAGAGCCTTGGCGCCTGATCCGGCATCGCAGAAGCTCACGAATTGGACCTGGATCGCCAGCCCGGTTCGCGAGGCAAATCCTGAGCGCGCCCAGGTACCGTCGGTCACGGCGTCCGGCTCTTCGCCCTGCAGTGAAGCCTGGCCAAGGCGCGAGGCGAACTCTTTCATCACAGTCTTGTAGAACTCGTCCGGCTTCAGTTCCTCGTACAACTCCAGATAGCGGCGAGCCATTGTCGTGTCCACGCCGGAAGACCTGTCGTCGGCGAGCTTCTGCAATCGCCTGCGTTCCAGTTGCGCGTACAACAGTTGAAGCTGTTTTGCGAGATCCTTGGCTTCCGTTTGTTTCCCGCGCCGTTGGGCCTGCGCCAACTTGTTGCGCACCTCGACCATCGCCGGGTCTTCATAGACATTGCTGGTCCGCAACCGTATGAACGTCTTGCGCGCCACACGTTGCTCTCGCGTAAGAGATGCCGAAGGTGACCACGGAGCCACGAGACCCTCGGCCAGGGGAAGACCAAAGTACTGCTGGAGCTCATCAACGATGGCCTGCGCCGTGGCCTCGTCCCGGGCGACAGCGGCGAAGCGGAACGACGCCCGCATGGCGTCGCCGTCCACGAACACGTCGGCGGCACGGGGCTGTAAATCACTGAGCCACCGCTCGCGGGCTTCGTCGTCGGAACCCAAGAAGCGGATGAGCAGAGTGTTGCCGAGCAGGATGACGGTTTCGCCCGGCTCCAGATGGGGCTTAACCTCGTCGAAGACCGCCGCAGCCTGGGGTGCTCGGGCGAAGGTGGCAACGATCGTGTCGTGTGACGTAGCTTGGCTCTCGGCCTCCCGCGAACGAGGCGACTCACGGATCGCCGCAGCACTGATTGAGTGTCGGGGGGCGTGAGCACCGGCCCGCAACAGATCCCTCCCGCCGTGCTGGGCGAAGATGAGCGCCAGGGTGCACACCACCGCAGTCATGAAGCTCAGAACATGCACCAACATGATGCCGGCGCTGGCCAGCCAACCCGGCGGGCGGGTGTTCAAGGTTTCGAAAACCTGCAGCACCCGCTGGGCAACGAGCTTGCTGGCTTGAGGCTTTTTGGCACCTGTCTTGAGGCTGGTGATGATTCGCTCGGCCATGGCCGGCGGGATGGACTGGCTGTCGGGCGAGACCGGGTCGAAGCCCTCCCGGCGGAGATCACCGGTTACCTTGGCCATTTGAAACGCCCACGGAAGCCCGACGAACATAATAACCGCGACGAACAGCAGAACGCGGTCACCGCACGCCGCCGCGAGGACGCCGAGCACGAATGCGGCTCCGACCCGGAAGACAACATCCAGCACACAGTGCCGGGAGAACAGTACGGTGTGCACAATGTGGCCGCCGTCCAAAGGAAGCACCGGCAAGAGGTTCAGGCCGTTGAGAATCATCATCAGCAGGGCCACGTCCAGCGCCAGCGGCTTGTCCCAGATCGCGCCATAGATGCCCAACGGGATCCCAACGATGATGCCCGGCAGAGGTCCCATCAGCGATACGAGCGCCTTCTTCCATCCGGGTACGTTGAAGTGCTGGCCGGAGACCGCCGCGCCGAATCCGGGAATGAAGAACATCCGCAAATTGCGATAGCCGAATATCCGCATGGCCAGGTAGTGACCGCACTCATGAAACAGCAGAACCGGCACGAGCATCAGCAATCGCGGGAAGGAAGACTGGCCCGGCAGTCCAATGCCAAGAAAGAGGAGTATCGAAACGGCGAGCATGAAAGTCGTGCCCGCCCAGCCCGTCCGCTTGTTCTGCAAGCGGTCCAACTCGGCGAGGATCTCGGGATATTGCGAACCGCCGGCCGCCGCCTCCTGGCGGTTGCTGCGGAGAGAGGAGATGCGTTCGGCATCTGTTTTGGTCAGCGGTGCGAATACGCCGCGGTGGAGGTGAAAATCTTTCACGTCGGCATGCAGCCGGTCGCATATCGCGCGAACCTGTTCAGCGTTTGATGCAGGCAGGGCCCTGTGCCGCAGCTCGTGCTTGGCGAGCTCTTCCTCGTGGGCCTTCCACAGTTCGAGGGGAGAGGCACCTTCCCGGCGAACGATGCGGCAGGACGGCGGGGCGAGCATGTCGGGCTTGCTGGAGAGCGACCAGAGATACTCGCCGTTGGGGAACGCGGTGATGAACTCCGTGAAGAGCGTCTCCTTCGGAGGCGTGCGCATCGTCCAGATGCGGTCGTGAAGCCGGGCTACGACCGGCAACTTCGGATGAGGAAGGCTGACCAGGTATGTCTGGGTGGATTGCAGGGCGCAGTCGATGGCGTGACAGATCGGGCTGCGAAAGCCCAGGTTGACCAGTTCCTGAGTAAGTGGGATGAGGCGCTGCCGCACCGGGACTGGCAGCGCGGTTGCGGGGACTTCGAAATCGTCGAGCGACTCGACAGGGGGATCGTCCGTGGGACCCTGAAGGCGCACACGGAAGCACTTCATAATAAGCCAGGCCGGAACCAGGAGCGGCGAGTGCGAGTCCCACCAGCATTCGATGAATGTGATTTTCGAAGAGTCCAGGCGGTAAAAAGCAGGCCCTGGAGCCGGTTCGTCCGTCACGGCCGGCGCAACGGACCCCCTCTCCTCCTGTCGCTCCGCCGCATCCGCGGGCCGCTCGTTTTGTCCACCAGGCTCGCTCATCGGCCCCATACCTCATAGAGGCGGCCGCGCTGCATCTCATCGCATCTCACACCGGGCCGGCCGGCGCGCAGATCGCGTTGAGGTCATGTTACCAGATGGGGCGGCACCGAATCAAATGTGCGATGCACCTACTCCGGTACGAGAAGCCAGACGTGCCGCTGATGTGTCCGTCCTCGTCATCCGGGTTGGTGCGGGTCGGCACAGCGCCGCTTCAGCACCGTGAAATGACCGTAGCTCGCCACGGAATCGTAATTCTGATTTACGAGCTGTTGAAGTCTGGCCAGCGAAGCAGGCGGCGGAACGAACTGGGCCGGATTCGGCGAGCCGATCAGCGGGGGCCGGTTGCGCCAAGTGTCTTCGACGATCCACCGGGGCATCTCAGCCTCGAATTCCGCCACCATCTCCGCGGAGAGTCCCATGTCCATGTTGAAGTAGGTGTGGGCCAGAAAATGGCGCGTGCCAGGCGGGCGATCGATTTCGTACAGCAGCGGGGCGCTGCGGTTCCATGCCCATATGAAGACGCCGTCCGTGGGTTCTGTTTCGCGCAGCAGGAACTGTCGAGTCGCGATTCGATCCGGGTCGATCTTCCCGGGGCCGTATCTCACGATTTCCTTGATGTTCTGAAACCCTACCACCAGCGCGGCGAGGCCCAGCAAGCCCAAAGCCCACCACCGGGATTGCAGCGAGGAAGCATGTCCGATGAGCAAGCCGCAGGCCAGGCATGCCGGGGCGAACGAAATGTAGAGGTAGTGGGCATAGCTGGCCCAGCCCGATGCAGCCGAAGCTAAAGCGGCAATCAGCCACAAACCGACCAGGCCCACGAAAGCCTTCTCGCCCCGGCGCCACGCCAGAACCAGTCCGCATACCGCAGGAACATAGAGCCACCCGAGCTTGAGGAGGTCCTGCCCGACCTCAGCAAAGCGTCGTCCGGTCGATATGCTCAGCGGGCCGGGGATGTGTTCGCCGTTCAAGCCGGCGGGCCACAGAACCGATGCCGCGATGCACTCACGCAGATAGCCGGCCAGGAGTGGATGGAGCAAGACAAGGAATCCGCCGACAACAAGGCCCGTAATGTGAGCTGCCATCCAAGCCCACCAGCGTGGTCCACGGCATGTCGCCGCTATGTAAACAACCGCCGCCAGGGCCACGATGGCCACGGGTAATCGGAACGACACGGCGAGTGTCCAGCAGCCGCCCGCTGCGGCCCCCATCCAAAATCGCCCACCCCGTTGGATTGACAAAAGTGAGAGCACGAGGGCCAACACCGACAGCGGCATGGCATAGATTTCCGTCTTGAATCCCCCCGCGTGGAATGAAGGCGCACCTGCTACAATGCACAGCAGCAGCCCGGCCGCCAAGGCGGGCGTGCGGAAGCTCCTCGCTGGATCGCTTGCTGGGAGGGCCGATTTGTCCACTCGCCGGAGCAGAACCAAGACCGCCGTCGCTGCAACCGCCGTTAATCCGGCTTCGGTCAACCACAGGAAAAGGCGTGGGCAGCCCAAGGCCATGGCGGCGCGGCCCATCAGGTAAATGAGCGGCAGCTTGTTGTCCCACAAGTCGCGGCCGGGCATTTGTCCGTGAGCTTGACGCGCCCCCATGTACAACCATGCCGCAGAATCCGAGCGCGGTTCGATGAGCAGAGTCTCGATCTGAGAGCAGCAAGCGAGCAGCCAGAAGAGCAGTGCGATGCACAACAGGCGCTTCTGGGAAGTCGTGCCGGGCTTTTGCATTCGTGTGGTCTGCGAACCAACGTGACTCATGCTGGTCAACATGATTGCAGGAATGTTGGTTTTCCGCAGCCGCCTAAGCGCGATGTCAAGCAGAGGCTCATCGAGCGATGCTCTCCCAGAACAACGTTGACGTCCGAAGGCGGGGTGATCCAGGCGCGCCTTCAGCCGCGAATGTCGCGCTTGCCGACATGGATTGCAATCCCAGATGCCCGCCTGTGGCTCTGCAAGTTGTCGTGTTCTATCGTCCATAACGTATTTTTGACGCTGAAGTTGCGATTATTGATCCGCTCGGCCGTTAAGATACCGCCGTGATATCGTTATGATATACTGAGCGAGTGCTCAAACAGGAAATGGAGACTCTCATGACTAGCGAATTCGAACGCGTCCCACGAAGCGGCTGGGCGGCCTTGGCCTTGCTTATCCTGGCATCGTTCGGCGCCGTAGCCGGTCTCATCTGGTCGATTCATGCGGCGGTACTCCTGCAAGATGCGCCGCCGGAAGTGTCTCGGCTCTGGCCCGGCCTGCTGATCGTGGCCTGGGCGCTCAGCATCCTCGTCGTGCTCGTCCTCTGGTGCGGGCTGTTCACTTTGCAGCCCAACGCCGCCGCGGTCCTCGTGCTCTTCGGTGAGTACAGAGGAACCGCGCGGAAGTCCGGTTTCTACTGGGCCAATCCTTTCCTCAGCAAAATCAAGGTTTCCTTGCGGGCTCGCAACCTGAACGGCGACAAGCTGAAGGTGAACGATCAGCGGGGCAACCCGATCGAGATCGCCGCGGTCGTGGTCTGGCGGGTGCATGATACCGCTCGAGCGATATTCGACGTGGATCACTACGAGAACTACGTTACCGTCCAGAGCGAGTCGGCGGTGCGGCACCTCGCCAGCCGGTACCCCTATGACACCACCGAGGAGCATCAGATCTCCTTGCGCGGCAGCATCGATGAAGTGTCGCACGCCTTGCAGGAAGAATTGCACGAACGGCTCACAAAAGCCGGTGTGGTCGTCGAAGAAGCCCGGCTGAGCCACCTGGCCTACGCCCCCGAGATTGCGGGGGCGATGTTACGCAGACAGCAGGCCGAAGCGGTCGTGGCCGCGCGGACGCGAATCGTCGAAGGCGCCGTCGGCATGGTTCACATGGCCCTCGAACACCTGGAAAAAGGCGGCATAGTGGAACTGGACACGGAGCGGAAGGCAGCGATGGTCAGCAATCTGCTGGTGGTGCTCTGCGGCGAACAGGGCGCCCAGCCTGTCGTGAACGCGGGAACGTTGTACACGTAGTTTTTCATGCATGAGAGCGGCCGCGATTACTGCTAGGGCGTGATGACAAGCAAGAAGGCGATCCTGTTGCGGATTCCGCCGGACCTGTGGGAGCAACTCAACCGGTGGGCCCGCGATGATCTGCGCAGCCTCAACGCCCAGATCGAATTCATCCTGCGCGAGGCAGTCAGGCGGCGGGCAGGCCTGTCGCCGCCTGCGGCGCCGTCGACCTCACCAGATGATCCGCTTTCCTCTCAATGAGCATTGGTCGCCGATCATGCGGGCCTCGCCCCGCCTGCCCGGCACTCCCGTAGCCGGGCAACCGTTCGACCTGACCGGCCCGTCTTGCGGTGCGCCCTGGCGCGGAGACTATCGTCCGGGTTAGGCTTCACAGCCGATCCCGTGTATACTGATAAGGTGCGCCGCCGAGGCAAAGCCTCGGCGCGACGCGGCAGGTTGACGACGATGAATGCGATGCTGATGATCGAGAACGCGGAACTGCTCGACAAGCTTCAGCGGCTGCGGGCCAACATCGAATCGGTTTTCATCGGCAAACCGGACGCGGTTTCGCAGCTCCTGGTGGGTCTTCTCGCCCGAGGGCATGTGCTGATCGAGGACGTGCCCGGCGTGGGCAAGACGGTGCTGGCCAGGACGATCGCGCGGAGCATCGACTGCCGGTTTGCGAGGATCCAGCTTACACCGGACCTGCTGCCGTCAGATATCCTGGGCATCAGCGTTTACAACGAAAAGAGCGGTCGGTTCGACTACAAGCCCGGGCCGATTTTCGCGAACATCGTTCTCGCCGACGAGATCAACCGCACGACACCTCGCTCGCAGTCCGCCCTGCTGGAGGTGATGAATGAAGGGCAAGTCAGCGTCGACGGGATGGTGATCCGCGTCGAACAGCCGTTCATGGTGATTGCGACGCAGAACCCCTTCGAGTTCGAGGGGACCTACTTTCTTCCGGAGAACCAGTTGGACCGGTTCATCCTGCGTATCCGCATCGGGTACCCGGCCAGGGAGGATGAGCGGGTCATTCTCCGCGAACAGCCGGATCGGGCTCCGTTGGAGGCGTTGCGGCCGGTTATGGGAGCACACGACGTGGTGGCGTTGCAGGCCCTGACCGACCGGGTGACTGTGGACGACGCCCTCATGGATTACATGCAGGACGTGGTGGAGGCCACGCGCCGGCACGAGGCATTCGAGGTCGGGGTTTCGCCGCGAGGTGCCTTGTCTCTACTCAGGGCGGCGCGGGCGTCGGCTCTTCTGGCGGGGCGGGATTACACCATACCCGACGACTTCAAATCGCTGGTTCAACCCGTCTGCGCTCATCGCGTGGTCAGCAAATCCTACCTGCGCGACGGCCGCGCGGCTTCGAGCGAGCAGGCTCTGGGCGAGATACTGGAGCAGGTGCCGGTGCCGACCTAAGCGCGCGGTTCAGCCATGAAACAGGCCTTTCAATGGCTTTCGTTGAGGCGGCCGATCGCCAGATTCGGTCTGGGGATTTCGCCGGGCGGTGTCGCCTTCCTGATCGGGACGAGCATCATCGGACTGGCCGCGGTCGACGCCAACATCAACCTGTTGATGCTGATATTCGGCTTTTGCATCGGGGCCGCCATGCTGAGCCTTTTCACCGGCTGGCGGACCTTGCGAGGGTTGGAGGTGCGGCGGCAGGTGCCTGACATCCTTGTTGCCGGCCAGCCCTGCGAAATCCGTTATACGATCACCAATCCGGGGCGCTGGGGGATGGCCCGGCAGGTACACGTTCTCGACCTGCTCCCGGCGGGCGTGCCGATTCCATCGCCTGAAACTTACGTCGCCGCCCTGCCGTCCGGCGAGGCCGCCACGCGGACTGTGACGATCGTCCCGAAGGCCCGAGGCCGCATCGGCTTTTCGCGGGTGTACGTAGCGACGCGGTTCCCCTTCGGCATATTCCGCAAGCAAATCAGCGTGGCGAGGCCTTGTGAAGTGGTGGTTTTCCCGCCATTGGGCCGGCTGCTGAGCGATGTGCGGGCGGCGTCGCAATCCTCGGACGCCTCGACGGGGGGCGGATCGCCGGCAAAGGTGCACGGCGATGAGGAATACTACGGCGTTCGCGAGTACCGCGTGGGCGACAACCCTCGCCGCATTCACTGGCGCCGCACCGCACGGACGGGCCAATTGATGATTCGCGAAATGACCAGGACCCGAGATCAGCAGCTCTGGTGCGTGCTGGACACGAGGATCGACAAAGGTGATGCGGCGCAGATCGATCGGTTGGAGGCGGCGATCAGTTGCGTGGCGACGGTGGTGTGCGAGGCTCTGGAGCACGGCATCAAGGTGGGCCTGGTTTGCGGCGGCGAGCCGTTCCTGGTGCTGCCGCCCGGCGGAGGCCGAGCGCACCGCCCGCGCCTCTTGCGCGAGCTGGCCACAAGGAACGCGACCGCGACCGACGAGCTCCGACCGCACATCGAACGACTCGGCTGGCCGGTGCGCTGGCGCGGTCCGTGCCTGCTGTTTGCCGCGGCGGAAAGCAACAATCTGCGCCGGACCATGTGGCTGCTGAGCCGGGCGCTCGGTCCGACCACGACGTACATACCGGATACGGCGGCTTTTGAGGCGTTTTTCAGCCGGACCGCACCGGCGGTCGCAGCCGGGGCAGTCCGAGGCCGGTCTGCGAGGATGGGGCGATGAGTCCCGTATCGGGAATGAGAGTGCGCTGATGCGTCCAAGATCGCCATTACATCTCAGCCTTCTTGCCCTGGCCATCATCAACATGCTCCCGTCGGCGCAGGCGGAGGAGTCATGGGGTGTTCTGGGCGTGGCCATCGCCGCGGCGGTGCTGAGCTGTTTTGCCTATCGCGCCAGCGGGGAGAGCAGGATTCCGCGGTGGGTCGTTTATGTGGGGATCGCCGCGGCCGTCGGCTATGTGATGTGGGAGATGTTCGCCCCGCACGAGGAGCAGACCGTCTATATCCTGGATCTGGCCCACTTCATGATCCTGCTGTGCTGCTGCAAGTTCTTCGAGTTTCGCAGGTATCGCGACATGGGCGTGGTGGTGCTGGTTTCGTACCTGCTGCTGGTCATCAGCGCTTTCGTCAGCGCCAGCCTGCTCTTCGGCATGGTGCTGATCGTTGATCTCACATTCGGCATCGCCTGGCTGTGGGCCTTTCAGGGGAAATGCGAGTTCGAGGCGATTCTGCACCGGAGCCTGGCCCGCGGCGCGGCCATCGACGTTCCTGCCGAGGGCCGATCGGAGCGAAGGCCCCGCCCGTCTCTGGTAAGCACGACCGCGGCGCACTCGACGGTTCTCATGGTCATCGCCGTGAGCGTGTTCGTGCTTGTGCCGAGAGGCTGGGGTTACGGATTGTTCGGCGGCATGCACAGGCTGATACCGACCGCACTAACGGGTCTGAACGAGGAGGTCAAGCTGCGCAACGCGCCTATCATGGAAGACGAGAGCGTGGTCCTGCGGGCACGGTTCATCCGCAACGGGGAGTTGATCACGGGGGAGGAGTTTCGCCCGCACCTGCGGGGGCTGACTTTCGACCGCTACCACAGCGGCCGCTGGCAGCGGACGCCCGCGGCCTCGGAAATCGTCTTTCCGGCGGGCAGTCCCCAGGCGCCGATGCCGCTGGCCGGCACCAGCACCATACCACGCGAGGAGGGGATCACCGAGCAACAGGTCTGGCTCGACGACGTCCGGGACGGCACTCTGTTCTCGATCTATCCTCCGCTGGCATTCGGCTCCGCGGATGTCGATCGGGTGTTTCTGGATCGCAAGGACCTGGCCCTTCATATCCGCACCCCATCCGGCGGAGGCATACACTACGCCGTCCGGAGCCTGCCCTCCGGCCCGTCGGCCCTCCAGCATTCCCTGGAATTCAGGCCGACGGTTCCGCGCGACGGTCCTTCCAGCATTCCGGCCCGCGTGACCGACTTCGCCCGCGAGCTGGTGGCCCAGTACGGCGACCCCAACGACCCGGCACAACACGGTCGCATCGCGCAGCGGATCTGCGAGTACCTGTGCTCCGGCCAGTTTGCGTACACGTTGGACCGCGGGCCCTCCGGGGATGAGTCCGACGACGAGCCGGGGGATCCGGTATGCAACTTCCTGTTCGTCAATCGGCGGGGCCATTGCGAGTATTTCGCCTCGGCCATGACCGTTCTGTGCCAGGCCGTCGGCATCCGGGCGCGGCTGGTGGGGGGCTATTACGGAGGAGAGTTCAACGATGTCGGCGCCTTCTATCAGTTCCGTCGCAAGGACGCCCATGCATGGGTGGAAGTCTTCCAGCCGAACGTGGGCTGGGTGACACTCGATCCGAGCCCGATCGCCGCGACCCGAACCAGGGCGCGGGACGCGGACCTGGGAGCCCGTCTTCGCCAGATGCTGGAACTGGTGCAGTTCAGATGGTCTTTGTTCGTGGTTTCGTTTGACAAGGAGAGCAGGCAGGAGCTCGCCGATCACGTGCAGAGCTGGTTGCGGACGTTCGTGGCGGAAGAAGGGGGGACGAAATCCTTCTGGAGCACGATGCGCTCACTGATGTGGGGGCCGGAGGTCCTGCCGCTCTGGCAACGGCTGCTTTATTGGCTGCTGCTGGTGCTGTGCACGACGCTGGCTCTGCTGGTGCTCCGCATTCTCTGGATCCTGTCGCTGATGCTGCGCGAGCGGATGCCGCGGCGAAATCACCACGGCCGGGTGCTGGTTCGCCGGGCCGAAGCCAAGTTCTATGATCGCGTGCTGTTGCTTCTGGCCAACAAGGGGCACGTCAAGCCGGCGCATTCCACGCCGAGGGAGTTCGCCCAGACCCTGGCCCGCCGCCACCCGGATCTGAAACCGGTGGTGGAGATCACGGAGTGGTTCTATGAAGCCCAGTATGGGCACCAGGAGCTGAGCCCGGACGGCCGGAATTGCCTTGGGCCATTCCTGCAGCGCCTTCGGGAAGATTCCACGTTCGGCGCGGCCTGAGGAACGAAACCCGGGCGCGTGCCATACAGGCTCCTGACATTGTCGGCGCCGGATCGGCCGGGCTACTCTCCGGACTGGTCCTCCAGCATCTTGCGGAGCTGCCCGTTCTCGCGGCGAGTGGCCTCCAGGTCGAACAGAAGGTACTTGATGGACAGCCGCAGGTAATCCAGCGCTTCCTGCAGGGAAATGACCGTCTTCTTCAGTTTCTCGTGCCGCTCCTTGGTCTCGGCGGCCAAGGCCTCCAGCCTGATCCGATCTTCCTCGGGCATGTTGCCGATCTCTCGGAGCAGATCCGTCAACTTCCGCTGAAAGGTGTTCTCGTCCATTGGTCCCCCCTCACTCTCCGGCAGGCCGGTCCGGTTCTCTCGCGATCCCCCCAAACAGCCGGTCCCAGCGGCCGCGTAGCGGTCAGCCGGCGGCCGTGTCGCAAGTGCCGTACCGGCGGCAGTCGCGGCTCTCCCAATGGATTGTATTGCTCGTAACGCCCGCTTGGCCGATGAATTAGAGCGGAAGCCGCGGCGAGGCGTACCATTTTGGGCGGGCCGGTTGTGCGGGCAGGTTGCGTGGCGGAAACACGAACGGGCCTGAGCGGCCGACGGTGAGGAGCGGCGTCCCGATCGGCGGAGATGGCGGTTTGACGGACAAGGTCACGACGAGAACAGACGAAACCGCAGATGCTGCGGTTAGAGGACCGTCGCCCACGGATGGCGCGGCGCCGGCTTTGGTGGCGCGGGTCGAGACCGCGGCGGATCGGCGAGGGATGGATGTCCTGGCGGTGGCGGTCATTGTCGGCGCCACGCTGGCGGCATTCTGGCCCGGCCTGCACGGGCAGTTCCTGAACTGGGACGACGACCGCAACTTCGTGGACAATCCGGCCTTTCAGGGGCTGGGGCGCGAGCAGCTCCGATGGGCATGGTCCACTTATCACCTCGGCGTATGGCAGCCGTTGAGCTGGCTGCTGCTGAGCCTGCAATATCGCCTGGGCGACTTGAATCCCTTGCTGTATCACGCCGTCAGCCTGGCGTTGCATACGGTCAACAGTGCCGTCTTCTATCTGCTGATCGTCGAGATTCTGCAGGTCGCTCTGCCGCGGCGGCAGCAGGCTTCCACAATCGCTTTGCGGGCATGCGCTGCGGGGGCGGCGGTTCTGTTCGCCGTTCACCCGTTGCGGACCGAGGTAGTGGCGTGGATCTCGTGCCAGCCGTACCTGCCGGCGGCGCTGTTCTACATGTTGAGCGTGCTGGCCTGGGTGCGCGGCCATCGCGACGAGGCCGGACGTGCCGGGCGCGTCGCGTGGCCGGCGGCGAGCTTTGTCTTGTTCGTGCTGGCGGTCATGTCCAAGGCGGTGGCGGTGAGCCTGCCGGTCGTGCTGATCATCCTAGACGTCTACCCGCTCCGACGCTGGGGCGGGCGAAAGGGCTGGTTGGGAGGGGCCGCCGCGCGGGTCTGGGCCGAGAAGCTGCCGTTCATCGCGGTGGCGATCGTCGTATCTCTCTGGGCCGCGGCGGCGAAGGACTTCAACGAGTCGCGGGTGCCTTTTGCCGTCGGGGCCATGGACGCCCGGCTGGCGCAGTCGGCGTGCGGGCTGCTCTTCTATCTGCACAAGACGATCGTGCCGTCGGGCCTGATCCCGTATTACGACCTGCCCGGCAATCTGAGCCTGCTGACATGGCATTACAGCCTGTACGCCGGCTGGGTGCTGGCGGCGACGGTCGGACTGCTTCTGCTGCGGCGATGGTGGCCCGCGGGCCTGGCGGCCTGGCTGGCTTATATCGTGGTCCTGCTGCCCAACCTGGGCGTGGTGCAGATCAGCCAGCAACTGGCCGCCGACCGGTACAGCTACATCGCGATCATGCCGCTGATGATGCTGCTGGCCGGCGGGGCCGCGGCGCTGTGCCGCCAACACTCGATTTCCTCGCGAGCCGCGCAGGTCTTGTCGCCTTCGTCGGCCGACCAGGAGGTCGGCCGCTACGTTGCCGGCGGGGCCGCGGCGCTGGGCATGTCGCGGTACGGGCGGCAAAGGGCGATCCGCATCGCTCTGGTTGCGGGCCTGGCGGTCGCGACGGTGGCCCTCGGCTCGGTATCGCGCCGGCAGGCTCTGATCTGGCGCGACTCGGCCTCGCTGTGGCGGGCCACGCTGGCGGTTTCGCCGGACTGCGCCGTGGCGGAGTGCAACCTCGGCATTGCCCTGCTCGCCGACGGGCAGTACCAGGAAGCCTCGCGCCACCTCAGCCGGGCGATCGAGCTGGACCCCGAATTCGCGTTTGCCACGGCCAATTTCGGCGTGCTGTGCCTTCAGGCCAGTCGGCCCGAGGACGCGGTGGAGTTTTTCCTGCGGGCGTTGTCGCTCGGGACGGACCTGGGCAAGCCTGACCTCGCCCGAATCCACGCCGGCCTGGGCGCCGCCTACGCCGCGCTACGCCGCGACGACCTGGCGTGGAAGCACACCCGCATCGCCCAACAGCTCGGCTTCAAGGACGCGCAGAAGATGATCGACTACCTGCGACGGTTTTCGAAGGAGCCGGCGGCGAAAGACTGAGCCCCCGCTTGTTGCGGCCCTTCCTTCCAGAAAAAATGCAACCAGACGCAACCAGGCGCAACTTTTTTGGATCTCGGACAGGCTGCCGGCCAACAAGAGAGCTCGACCCGCGACGGCGGAAGGCGGCGCAGAGGCGGGGCGAGCGGGAGCCGCAGGAGCCGAAAAGGCCGCCGTGCAAGACCGCGAGAAAAAAAACGCGCGCCAATCCACGCAATTCCACGCAAGTCCACGCAGCCCGAACCGGCGGGGAAGAGCCGCCGGCCGGCACGGGCTGAACGCTGATAGCCGCTGGCTCATGGCCGTCCAGAACGAGCGCGGAACGCGCGCGGCAGGCGCACTGCTCAAGCGTGGCGGCATGCTTTTCTCCTATGCTAACTATAACCTAATCTTTATTGCGTGTCAAGCGGGCCCGCGGAAAAATCGAAAGCCGAAAACGAAACGCCGAACAGGGGTTGGAGCGGACGGGAAGGATGAAGAACGAGCAGAGGGCCGCGCGGCCGGGCATCTGTCGGCCCGCAGGTCGGTGGATTCGGCAACACGCCGATGATCG
>DATKKX010000387.1:0-15495 GCA_035542775.1 Phycisphaerae bacterium
GTCCCGTTGTTTCCGGCACAATAGACGTCGTCGTTGACGCCCCACAGCGTGCCGACTTTGAACGGCCCGCCGCTGCAGGAAAACCGCGGATAGCTCGCCAGGGCCGCCAGGGAATGTCCGGGCATCTCGATTTCCGGCACGATGGTGACATAGCGGCTCTTGGCGTAGGCGACGATCTCGCGGATGTCCTCCTGCGAGTAGAAGCCGCCGTAGCGATCCTTGCCCTCACCGCGCCAGGCCCCCACCTCCGTCAACTTGGGATACTTCTTGATCTCGATCCGCCAGCCCTGATCCTCGGTCAGGTGCCAATGGAGCACGTTCATCTTGTGGTAAGCCAGCAAATCGATGTAACGTTTGACGAAATCCTTGGTCATGAAGTGCCGACCGCAATCCAGCAGCATTCCCCGCCATTGGTATCGAGGCTTGTCGTTGATGCGCATGCTCGGGAGGAGCCACTCGTCCCTCGGCGACTCTTTTGAGCCGGCTGCACGGCGCGTCAGGAGTTGGCGAATGGTCTGCACCCCTCTGAAAAGGCCGCAGGGCTTCGCGGCGATCAACGACACCTTGTACGGCTCAATCGTCAGGCTGTATCCCTCCTCTCCCAGTGAGGCGTCCGTCGAAATGCCGAGGACTATTGCATTTGCCTCGGCTCCCCGCCCCCCTTCATCCTCTCTGACCGGAGGAGGCGACCCTGTCCCGGTCCGCGCCTGCGTCGCGAGGTAATCGGCGATCTGGCGGACTTCGGGGTTCCCGTCCGTCACCACGATCGCTGTCGAGTCAGTCAGAAGGAACTCGCCCGAAAGCGGCTCGATCGAGGTCGGCCGTGGGATGACGGCCGCGGTCGGGGGTTCGGCACGGACCACACCGAGATCCGTCAAGAACCCCACGGAAAGCCCCAGCACCATCACGATAACAGGCAGCCTGTCAGTCTTCATTGCGAACTCCAGATGGAACCTACGATCGCCATTGCCTCTGCCCTTTATAAGCCGGCAAACACTTGTTCGCTCACATAAACACGGTAATCCCTGATCCGCCCGTTGGGGCTGTCCTGACGCGGCAGGTAGCGCATGCCGGCGACCGTGGTTGTTGCTCCCAGATCAATCACCAGACGGTGGGGATGGCCTGGCTTGGCGGCCTCCCATTCGGTGTGCCAGAACGTATCGGTCTGCCCATCCAGAACATTCGCCGCCGAGCCGTCATCGCCCGACACCTCCTCGCTGTCCGCATAGACGACGGCCCACCCGTCGCGTGGCAGTTCCTTTCCTTCAGCATCCAGGAGCCCCAGCTCGGCACAAGTGGTGAAGGGGTCCTTGTCCTGCGAGTTCAGCGCTTCCAGGCAGAAATAGCGGCCTCGGACGGCGTCGAACCTGGTCACTTGCCAATCGCAACCCGAGGCAAAGCTGCCCTGGAAGCAGGGCGAGACACCTTCCAGGCTCAGATTCTGTCCGGCTTTTCGATGCTTGCCTGGCGCCATCGGATCGGGCTTTACTGAATCGAGGATTGGCGCGGACAGGCCTTGAACCACGGCCTCACGAGTTTCCCCCGTGATGTCCAGGACCAAAATATCATTGCGGCCCTTCTTCAGCCAGCAGCCGGGCAGGTAAAGCGTCTGCTGCGGTCCGATGTTCCAATATCGCCCCAGGTTTCGGCCGTTCACCCAGACCGCTCCCCTGCCCCAGCTGCGCATGTCGAGGAACGTGTCGCCGGTCTCGGTCAGATCAAACGTCGCCCGATAGACGGCCGGTCGGACCGGTCGCAAGCCCGGCTTGAACTTCAAGCCCGCAAGGTACTTGGCGTCGAACGGCAGGTTGAAGGCTTCCCAGCCGGTGACTTCACGATCACTCTTGCCGTCGGAGAATTCCACTTTCTCGGTGATGCCTTTGCGATCGTGGAGGCAATCGCCGTAGTTCACTCGCCCCATGGCCTCAACGAGGATATCCAGCCGCTGCGGCTTGGCGCGGACGCCGAGGTTCACCGAATTTTTCTTGTACCTGCGATCCACGACGCCGACGCGCTCGCCGTCAAGGCATACCTGGGCGATATCGTGGGGTTCTTTGATGGTCAGCGTGCCTGCTTCACCGCCTGGCAATGTTGTACGGTACAGGATGCAGCCGCAGGGTTGGTCGTACTGCTCCATGGTCTGCAGCTTCGTATCCTTGTGGCCCGTGCCTAGGTTATCCAAGAGCGCTGCGCATTCGGTGAACCCGATCTCCGGGATGGTGATGACGGGATTGCCGGGCGGGACATCCGGTAGCGTTTCCGGCGCCACCGCTTTCTTGAACATCTCGCGGAGGGCGTTGTACTTGGTTGTCGCCCGCCCCGCCTCGTCGATCGGCGCATCGTAGTCGTAGCTGGTCGTTTGCGGAGAAAACGGCGGACAATTGGCCCCGCTGGTGAATCCGAAGGATGTCCCGCCGTGGACCATGTAGATGCTAAATGACTGTTTATGCGACAGCATGTCGGCCAGGTTTTTTGCCACCTGCCGGGCATCTCCGACATGATGCCCCTTGCCCCAGCTATCGAACCAGCCGGGATAATACTCGCCGCACATGAGCGGGCCCTCCGGCCGAATCGCGCGAAGGGCCTCGAAGTTCTTCTCCGGGTCACTGCCGAAGTTCACCACGCAGAAAATGTCTCCGCGGGTGTCATTCTTGAGCTGGGACGGGCCGTCGCAGGTGAAGAAGGGCACGTCGAAGCCGGCCTCCTTCAGGTAGTCGCGGAGGATGCCTATGTACGCTTTGTCGTTGCCGTAGCTGCCGTACTCATTTTCCACCTGCACCATGATGATCGGGCCGCCGCGCGTGACTTGCAGAGGCGCGAGCTCCTGGCCCACGCGCAGCAGATACCGCTTCACGGCTTGCAGGTATCGCGGGTCCTGCGTGCGAAGCTGGATGTCAGGGGTTTTCAGCAGCCACCAGGGGAAACCGCCGAACTCCCATTCGGCGCACGAGTACGGGCCGGGTCGCAGAATCACCCAAAGGCCCGCCTCCTGGGCAATGCGGCAATACTCCGCCACGTCAGCCTGGCCGGCAAAATCGAACTCCCCCGGCCGAGGCTCGTGCTGATTCCAGAAGAGATAGGCGCACACCGTATTGCAGCCCATGGCCCTGGCCATTTGCAGCCGGTGGCGCCAGTACTCCTGTGGGATCCGGGCGGCGTGCATTTCGCCCGAGCGAATCACAAACGCTTTTCCGTCGAGCAGAAAATCGTCGCGGCCGATCTCAAACGTGTGTCGAGCAGTGCGGTCCTGGAAGCCGGATGAAAGCGCCGTCCACGAACACACGACAACTGCTCCCCAAGACAGAAGGACAGGCCACCTTGCCGCGTTTTCGCATCGGCCCTTTTTGCCGCCCGTCATCAGTTGAGCTCCCCGACTCGCCGTGTGCAAATCGCCGTCCGCGCCGTCAATCCGCGCGCGCCGTCACGGCCGTTGCCCGAACTGGTTTCGCCGCGACGACATCCGCTATCGGTTTAGCCGCCGCAGGAATCTCAGCGCAGTAATCCTCCCCCACGGCCGCGGCCAGGGTCGCCGCGACCTGGCTCAAGGTCAGCGCCGGCGTATTGCTGCGCTCACCCAGCGCGGCGGTGTCAGGGCCCAAAACAGCGAGCCACACATACTCGGAGCCTTTGACATCCTTCCCGTGCGTCTTCCACTCCACCGGCGCATCCCCCCTGCCGTGGTCCGCGACGACGATGAGAGTGGTCTTGCCGCGGCGTTCGGGCATCGACTGCGCCGTGTCCCACAACACGCGGAGATAGGAGTCGGCCCGCCGCGCTGCGTCCAGGTACTCCTTGTACATCCCGGCGTGAGCCCATTCATCGGTCTCGCCGAACGCGAGATACAGCACCCGCGGCTTTTGCTGCCGGAAATAAGCCATCGCCGAGTAGAAAGTGAGGGCATCAAAGCAGCCGCCCTCCCAGCGGAACGGGACCTCCGTTTTCAGGCGGTTCAGCAAGTCAAGCTCCGGCGTCGGCCGCAGGCAAGTCACCGGCTCCAGTCCGGTGTTGATGTAAAAGCCGCATCGCTGGCGGTTCAGGATATAGGGCACCGTGTCCCATGTGGCGAACGCCGCCACTGTGCCTCTGAACCGAGGCATACGGTGAAGCCACTCAAGAACCGTTACATTTGGATTGGGCCGTTTCTCGTTACTGGTGACGCCCGGATCGGCATATCCGACCATCATCTCGCTGTAGCCGGGATAAGAGATCCGGTACGCGTTCGTCACCTGGACGATGCTGCCCTTGTCCTTGTTCCCGAAGATCTGGCCCTGTTTCGCGACGACGCCCCAGATGAACGGCATCAGGGCCTCGCGACGTGCCTCCGGCGTATCTCGCCCATAGGCGGCCTTGAGGGCGTCAACGTTCTGCACGCCGCCCTGCTCCTTGTTCATCAGGGCCTGGTCGGCGCCGTCGAACATCTCCTGCCACCGGAAACCGTCGATGAGCACAAACATCACGTTCTGGGATTTGACCCCAGAGGCTCGCTCACCGGTTGAACAGCCCGCTAAGGAAACGACACTCGAAACAAGGAGAACTACCCAGGCACGATATGCTTTCACGTCTGTCCCTTTTGTTTGCTTGGCATCGAGCAGCGTCAAATACTACCGCGTGGATGTCGGAAGAGCCATCATCTGTGCCCGCCAGTTATGAGCGAAATTGGCGCAACGGCAGGTGCAGGCCGTGCCTGCCTCAGGGGGCTTCGGCCGATCCGGACCGCGACCGAAAGAGGGGGTCGCGGCTCGGTCCACCGGTGTGCGATCGCCAGCGGGCAAACTCGCGGTCGGGGCGCGTCGGCAAGTGAGGCTGACGGTCAGATCGCGGTGGGCGGGGTTCACCGGCTACCCAGCAGCCCTGCCACAATTTCCGTGAGCCGGGCTTCATTCTCGTCCAGGGATTCCAGGAGTTTCAGTTGCGTCCTGCAACGGTCAAGATTGTGGCCCGGGCGGTTGGTCCTGTAGTAGCAGTCACCGTTCAGATAGTCCGTCAAAAAACGGACCGCCTGCTCAAGCACGATGAGCTTGCCCGCAACGACCAAATGCTCTCGTTCGGCACCGGTGAGGAACTCGCCGACGACACCGAGATAGCCGCGGGCCAGGGCTTCAAAGAACGACAGCCTGACTTTCACTTTCGACGTGTCGGGCTCGTCCTCTGCCGCCGTGCAGGTCATCGAGCGGACCATATCGCCGAAATCATAGAGCGAAAGCCCAGGCATCACCGTATCCAGATCAACCACGCACAGCGCTTCGCCCGTTGAGTCATCAAACAATATGTTGGATATCTTCGCGTCGTTGTGAACGATGCGTTCGGGGATCGCGCCCACATGGTGGAGGTCGAGTAGCACGCCCGCGAGCGCTTGGTGCCGCATGAGCAAGCCGATTTCCTCCTGAACCGCCGCCGCCCGCCCGGCGGCATCCGCCTGGATCGCCTGCTCCATCACCCTGAACCGCGCGGAGGTGTCGTGAAAGCCCGGGATCGTCTCGTGCAACCGGGAGCCCGGCCAATCGGACAGCAATCGTTGAAACATGCCGAACGCCCGTCCGGCGTCTTCGGCTTGCCGGGCGGTCCGCACGGTCTGCCGCGAGTGCGAGCCGCCAATGAACCTGTAAACGCGCCAGCACGAGCCCCGGTCGTCGCGCAAAAAAGTCTCACCGGTGCTCACGGGTATCAATTTCAGCACGCGCCGGTCAAGGTCGTGCACGCCTCGCGAGCGCAAATTGTCCGCGATATGGCTCGTCACTCGCCGGATGTTACTTACGACCTGCTCGGGGCGAGGAAATACAACGGTGTTGATGCGTTGGAGCAGATATTCGGCGGTCTGGCCGCTCCATCGGCTGCTCACGAGATAGGATTCGTGGATATGCCCTCCGGAAAACGGCTGAGCGGCGACAGGCCTTCCCTGAATCGCAAAGCGGGAGGCCACTGCGATGATGTCGCCGGGATTGCTCATGCCCACAGCTCCGAGGGGTATTCACCCTGCCGGATCAACTCACAGATCCTCGCGGCGACCCGTTCCCGATCACCGCGATGGGTCACGCCGCACCATGTCCCGGGGATCGGCAGCACTTTAATGCGAGCGGCTCCTGCTCGGATGATCGCCTCCATTGCGGAGGGGAGCTGGAATTCCGCATCGGGGGATGAGGCGTGGGCCGCGACAAACCGGTCGAATTCGGCGTCCAGCAGACGGAAGGCCGATGGAGCAAAGCCCCAGAGGTTCATGGAGACAAACTCTTGGCCGCCGATGATGCGGGGTTGTCCCATGTCGTCGGTACAGCGGGCATCCTGGCCGGCGGGTTCCAGTCCCTTGACTTCTTCGATCGCCTCCAGCCAGCCATCCGCCGCCACACGGCAAACCGCGCGGGACACAGCTCCTGACTCGGACAGCGTCTCGCGCAGCCGATACCCGACCATGGCGTACTCCGGCAGGGCAGCCAGATGCGTAGCTTGGAGGAAGTATCCCAGGGCGGTGATCGCGTGCGAACCGTAGAAGTCGTCCGCGTTGGCGACGGCAAAAGGCTCGCGGATGAGAGCCTCGGTGGTCAGCACCGCATGGCCCGTGCCCCACGGCTTGTTTCGTTTGCCCGGTGGTGCCAGGCCTGCCTGCGACACGTCCATCTTCTGGATCGCGTAGTCAACCGCTACGGCGCGTTCCAGCCGCCGGCCGATCATCGCCTGGAAGTCGGTCCGCATGTCCTCGCGGATGACGAAGACGATCTTGCCAAAGCCCGCCCGCAAGGCGTCGAATACGCTGTAATCGATGATCGTCTCGCCGTGCGGGCCGACAGGCTCGATCTGCTTCAAGCCGCCGTATCGCCTGCCGAGGCCCGCGGCCAGGATGACCAGGGCGGGTTTCATGGGTGTCCTTCCCACGGGACGGTAGACTGCTGCTCCGCCGAGGAGATACCCGCGACGACGTGCATCCGATCAAGGCGTGGTGTTCGCGGCATGCCGAGGATATTATCCGGGAACACGCAGCGATCACAAGGAGCATCACCGTGGGAACCAGGACGCAATCGGCTTGCAGCTTTCCAGTCATGAACGCCGGATACCTGATCGTCGCCGCACTCGGGAACGCGGTGTTTGCTTTCAACGCGTGCGCCCAGGAGAGCTGGATGCCCGCCGATCCCGGGCCGGCGCGGGCCGAGGCGCGAGATACGGAGATGATTCTCGAAAACGCTGCCATCAAGGCTCGATGGCAGGTTGGGGAGCGGTGGACGGCGTCGCTGGAAGACCGCTGGAACAAGAAGAGCCTGCCTTCGGCCGGGGAACCGTTCACAGTCGTCCTTCGCTCGGGTCGCCGGATCCGGCCCTCGTCGATGAAAGCCGCGGTCCTGCCAAGGACGGGGGAACACGCCGCCCAACCAGGGGCCTCTCGTGCGGTCGACACGGTAGCCGGCCAGGTCGTCAGTATGGTCGTCCAGGATGAAACCACCGGCCTGCGCGTCTGGTGGCGGGCGTGGCTCTACGATGGTGCCAACTACATCCGGCAGGAAATCCTGCTTCAGAGTGACAACGCTGACATCGATATCCAGGAGATCAACATGATCGACCTGTCGGTGCCCAAAGCGCAGGTGATGGGCACCGTGCAGGGCTCGCCGGCGGTTGCGGGGTCCTGGTTCTTCGGGATGGAACACCCCATGTCGGTCAGCAAGGTCGATGGCGACCGGGTGCAGTGCTCGATCAAGCGGGCCCTGCCCCTGCATGCGGGGCAAAATGCGTTTTACTCCTCGGTCATCGGCATAGCGCCCCGCCATCAGCTTCGCCGCGGCTTCTTGAGATACATCGAGTTGGAGAGGGCCCATCCGTACCGCACGTTCCTGCACTACAACTCCTGGTACGACCTCGCTTACGGACGCCCGTACGACGCAGATCCGTGCGTTGAGCGGATCAAGGCGTTCGGCGAAGAGCTTGTCCACAAGCGGGGCGTCAAGCTGGACTCGTTTCTCTTTGATGATGGATGGGACGACACGGCGACCATCTGGCAGTTCCACAAGGGCCTGCCGGACGGCTTCACGCCGTTGAAAAAGGCGGCGGAGGAGGCGGGCGGCGAGGCGGGCGTCTGGCTCTCCCCCTGGGGCGGTTATGGCAAGCTGCGGGAGCAGCGCCTGGCGACCGGCAGGAAGCAGGATTACGAGATCGACGCCCAGGGGTTTGCCCTGTCCGGGCCGAAATACTACAAGCGGTTTCGCGAGGTGTGCCTGGAGTTCGTCAACAAGTACGGCGTGAACCATTTTAAGTTCGACGGGACCGGCAGCCCTGACAAGCAGTGCCCGGGCAGCGCGTTCGGGAGCGACTTTGAGGCGGCTATCCAGCTCATCAGCGATCTCCGCAAGGCCAAGCCCGACCTGTTCATCAATCTGACCACCGGCACCTGGCCGTCCCCGTTCTGGACGCGCTACGCGGATTCGATCTGGCGCGGCGGCGAGGATCACTCGTTCGCCGGCGTCGGCAGCGACCGGCAGAAATGGATCACCTATCGCGACGGCCAGACCTACGCCGGCGTCGTCAAGAAGGGCCCGCTCTATCCGTTGAATTCGCTGATGAT
Organism: Phycisphaerae bacterium; assembly: GCA_035542775.1. Taxonomy (GTDB): domain Bacteria; phylum Planctomycetota; class Phycisphaerae; order UBA1845; family UTPLA1; genus DATKKX01. The sequence goes on from DATKKX010000387.1 coordinate 8,543, forward strand.
TCATGGGCTGCTTTTCGCCGACCATGCCGCGAAGCTGAATACCGATCCGGGCGGCGAGTTTCGCGACGAGGTGCGTTCCTATTTTGGGAGCGGTACGGATCTCCAGGAGATGTATATCACACCATCGCTGCTGTCGCCGAAGAACTGGGACGACCTCGCCGAGGCGGCCCGATGGTCGCGGGAAAATGCGGATGTGCTCGTGGATACACACTGGGTCGGCGGCGACCCTCTGAAGCTCAAGGTATACGGCTGGGCGTCCTGGTCGCCGCGGAAGGGTATCCTGGTGCTGCGGAATCCCGACGCCAAGCCAAAATCATTCACCGTAAAGATCGGCCGCCTGCTGGAGCTTCCTGACGGCGTGAAGGGGAGGTTTGTCGCCCGCAGCCCCTGGGCGGAGGACAAAGAGAAGCCGCCGATCGATTTCGAAACCGACGATCCCAGGACCATCGAGCTGAAACCGTTCGAGGTGGCCGTTTGGGAAGTCAAGGGCAAGCTGTAGCGGATGAGGAGCCCATCGGCCGGATTGGAGCGGATTTCATGAGGAAAATTGCAGTGGTGCTTGCGGCGCTGGTTGCTGTCGGGCTGCCGGCCTGTTCCGCTCGACACGAGGTTTCGCCCCAACCAACCGAGCCGCGGCGCGTGCAGCAACCGCTGCCGACCGGTGCCCGCATGGACTGGTGGCGGGAGGCTCGGTTCGGGATGTTCATCCACTGGGGGCTGTACTCCATCCCCGCCGGCGAGTGGCAGGACCGGACCGACTACGGCGAGTGGATTCGTGACAGCGCGCACATTCCCCTGGAGCAGTACGACCAGTTCGTCAAGCAGTTCAATCCGGTGAAATTCAATGCCGATCAGTGGGTGCGGACCGCCAAGGCCGCCGGTGTGAAGTACATCGTCATCACCAGCAAGCACCACGACGGCTTCTGCCTCTTCGACTCGAAGTACACCGATTTCGACGTCATGTCCACGCCGTTCAAGCGCGACATCATGAAGGAATTGGCGGAGGCCTGTCGCCGCGAGGGCTTGCGGATCTGCTGGTATCACTCGATTATGGACTGGCACCACCCTGACTATCTGCCCCGACGAAAGTGGGAGAAGCGCTCGGCGGAAGGGGCTGACTTCAACCGCTACGTGGCCCACCTGAAGAACCAGGTGAAGGAGCTGCTGACCAACTACGGCGACATCGGCATCATGTGGTTCGACGGCGAATGGGAGGACACCTGGAACCACCAGTACGGCCAGGACCTTTACGATTACGTCCGCTCGCTCCAGCCCAATGTCATTGTGAACAATCGCGTGGACAAGGGCCGCGGCGGCATGGGCGGATTATCGGATGCAGGCTTCGCCGGCGATTACGGCACGCCGGAGCAGGAGATCCCCCCCACCGGTCTGCCGGGCGTGGACTGGGAAACCTGCATGACCATGAACGATCACTGGGGCTACAACAAGCACGACCAGAACTGGAAATCGAGCGAATCCCTGATCCGCATGCTCATCGATATCGCGTCCAAGGGCGGCAACTTCCTGCTCAATGTCGGACCGACGTCCGAGGGCGAAATCCCGCAGCCCAGCGTGGAGCGTCTGGCCGCGATGGGGCGATGGATGCAAGTCAATGGTGAGTCGATCTATGGGACCAGGGCCAGCCCGTTCAAAACCTTGCCTTGGGGCCGCTGCACGCAGCGACGGCTGCCCGATGGAGGCACGCGACTATACCTGCACGTTTTCGAGTGGCCGGCGGCCGGCAGGCTTGTTCTTCCGGGCATAGTGAACGAAGCCCGCCGCGCATACCTGCTCTCGGATGCTCGGCAGGCTCCGCTACCGGTGTCGCGGCAGGAGGATGCTCTGGTCGTCCAACTGGCCGGCCCGGCGCCTGATCCGGTCGCCACGGTCGTCGCGCTGGAAATTGCCGGCTTGCCGGACGTGGTGGATCCGCCGACCATCTCCGCTGCGTCGGACATCTTCATCGACATGCTGGATATCGCTGTCAGCACGAACCGGGACAACGTGGAGTTTCGATGCACCACTGACGGCACCGATCCAACGGTCAATTCGAGGCCGATTCGAGGCCGGATTCATATCACCGGCACCGTGACCTATTCAGTCCGCGCGTTCAGCAATGGACGGCCGATTTCGCCACTCAGCAGCCGGACCTTCACAAAGGTGACCCCGATACCCGCTGAGCGCGTGGATGATGCCACAGGCGGACTCGAGTACGAGTACTACGAAGGACCAGGGGAGGCCCTGCCGGATTTCAGCAAGATTACGCCGATCAAGACCGGCGCGGTGGCTGAGTTCGACCTGTCGCCGCGAGCCAACGATGAGCATTTCGCCTTCCGCTACCGCGGCTTCGTCAACATTCCCGCGGACGGCGTGTACACGTTCTACACCGCTTCCGACGACGGGAGCCGCCTCTACATCGGCGATACGCTGATCGTCGACAACGACGGCTTGCATGGAACAGTGGAGAAAGCGGGACAGATCGCCCTGGCCGCCGGTCTGCATCCCATCACCGTCACGTACTTCAACTGCACCGGCGATCGGGCACTGCAGGTCTCGTACGCCGGACCGGGCATCGACAAGCAGATCGTACAGCCTGAGTTGCTCTGGCGCGGCGCGGCCGCCAAGGGAACAGATTCGACTACTGCCAGCCCGACAGCGCAACAGGGTGAAGCCCAGGCGAGACCCACGCCGGAACAGATCGCCTGGCATGACGCCGAGATCGGCATGTTTATCCACTTCGCGCCCAACACCTACACCGATCAGGAATACGACGATCTCTCCCTGCCCCTGGAGAAGTTCAACCCCACCCAGCTCGACACCGACCAGTGGGTGGGGGCAGCGCAGGCGCTGGGGGCGAAATACATCGTATTCGTCACCAAGCATGCCGGCGGCTTCTGCATGTGGCCGACGGAGACGACGGACTACAGCATCAAGAGCACACCGTGGCGCGGTGGCAAGGGCGATGTGCTCGGCGATCTTGCCGGATCGTGCCGCAAACGCGGCATGAAGCTGGGCGTCTATGTCTCGCCATGCGATCGCAAGCACGGCGCCGAGGGCGGCGGTCAATGCAAAACGCCGGAGGCACAGGAGACGTACAACCAGTTGTACCGCCGACAGCTCACCGAGGTCCTTTCTCGCTATGGGGAGATGTCTGAAGTCTGGTTCGACGGCAGCATCGTGGTCCCGGTGGGCGACATCCTGACGCGGTACGCCCCTCGGGCGATGATCTTCCAGGGCCCCCACGCCACGATCCGCTGGGTGGGCAACGAGGACGGCGTGGCCCCCTACCCGGCATGGAATGCCCTCGCGGAGAGCGATGCCAGGACCGGTGAAGCAACCGCTGCACACGGGAATCCCCAGGGTCTCGCCTGGCTGCCCCTGGAATGTGACGCGCGAATGCGCAACACCTGGTTCTGGAACACCAAGAACGCTGACACGCTGAAAACCGTCGAGCAACTGATGGATATGTACTACCGCAGCGTCGGCCAAGGGGCCGTCCTGCTGCTCAATCACACGCCCGACACCACGGGTCGAATCCCGGAGGCCGACGTGAAGCGCGGAGCCGAGTTCGCCGCCGAGGTGCAACGCCGCTTCGGGCAGAGCATCGCGGAAACGACGGGCGGCGGCAACCTGGTCGAGTTGCCCCTGCCTTCGCCCGGGCTCATCGACCACGTGATCACGATGGAGGACATCGCGCAGGGCGAGCGTGTCCGTGAGTATGTCATCGAAGCGTTGGCCGGCGGAGAATGGAAGCCCTTGTGCCGCGGAACGGCTATCGGCCACAAGAAGATCGACCGGTTCTCGCCCGTCGAGGCGGCGAAGGTCAGGCTGCGGGTGACGGTGGCTGCCGGGACCCCGCAGATACGGCGGTTTGCCGCGTACTGCACAGGCCGAGCGCGTTATCGCGACATGATCGCCCCCGACAAGGACTCGCTGTAAAAGCGGAAACAGGCAAAATGACCACGTTTGAAAGCTTTCATGCCCGTTCACACACCGTCGGCGGCTCCCCTACCGGCGAATTGTCCATCTCGATTCACGAATCGAGCGACTCGGCCAGCCAGGCGGTCGCCGCCGAGATCGCCGAACTCATCCGCGACAAAGCCAAACGCGGCGAGACGGCCGTGCTCGGGCTGGCGACCGGATCGACGCCTCAGGCCGTGTACGACGAACTCGTCCGCCTCCATCGCCAGGAGGGGCTTTCCTTCCGCAACGTGATCACCTTCAACCTCGACGAGTATTGGCCGATGACCCCGGATGCCTTGCAGAGCTACCACCGGTTCATGGCCGAGTATCTCTTCGATCACGTGGATATCGACCGGCGAAACGTGAACATCCCCGACGGCACGATTCCGCAGCAGGCTATCGCCCCCTTCTGCGAGGAATACGAGCGGAAGATCCGCGACGTCGGCGGCATCGACCTGCAGATCCTCGGCATCGGCCGCACCGGGCACATCGGCTTCAACGAGCCGGGCTCGCCGCGCTACAGCCGAACCCGCCTCATCGCCCTCGACAAAGTCACCCGGCTGGACGCGGCCAGCGATTTCTTCGGCGAATGGAACGTCCCTCGCAAGGCCATCACCATGGGCGTCGGCACGATCCTCGACGCCCGGCGGATCGTCCTGCTGGCCTTCGGCGAATCGAAGGCGCCGATCATCAAGCAGGCCATCGAAGGTCCGGTCACGCCGACGGTCGCGGCGAGCTTCCTTCAGCAGCACCCCAACGCCCAGTTCGTTCTGGACCGCGCCGCGGCTGGCGAACTCACCTCGGTCAAGACGCCCTGGCTGCTCGGTCCGATCGCCCAGAGCGGACAGGTCTGGGACGAAACCACTACCAAGCGCGCGGTCATCTGGCTGGCCCGCAAGGTGAACAAGCCGATCCTCAAGCTGGTGGGCGAGGATTACAACGAGCACGGTCTCCAGGAGCTGATTTCCGCTCGCGGCTCGGCTTACGATGTCAACATCGAGGTCTTCGGCAGCCTTCGGGACACCATTACCGGCTGGCCTGGAGGCAAGCCGGATCGCCCCGCCGCGGACGGCTCGCCGGACGTCTTCCCCAAGCGGGTCGTCGTCTTCAGCCCCCATCCCGACGACGACGTCATCACCATGGGCGGCACGCTGATCCGCCTCTGCGACCAGGGCCATGAGGTCCACGTCGCCTACCAGACCTCCGGCAATATCGCCGTCTTCGACGACGAGGCCGTTCGCCAGGCCGATTTCGTGAACGAGTTCTGCCGGGTGTTTGAGCTGTTCAGCGGGCTGGAGGTTCAGCGCATCGAAAAGGCCGTGCAATCCTTCGTTCGCGAGAAGCAGCCGGGCGAGATCGACAGCCCCGAGTTGCAGCGGATCAAGAGTCTGGTCCGGCGGAGCGAAGCGCGGGCCGCGGCGAAATACTCCGGCGTGAAACCGGAGAACATCCACTTTCTCGACATGCCCTTTTACGAAACAGGTCGCGTGAAAAAGAAGCCGTTGTCAGAAGCGGACTACCAGGCCGTGATCACGCTCCTGGAAATGGTCCGCCCGCATCAGATCTATGCCGCCGGCGATCTCTCCGACCCGCACGGCACGCACCGCACCTGTCTGCGAGCCGTTACCGCCGCCGTCGAGCGGCTTGCCGATCGCGACTGGATGAAGCGATGCGAAGTCTGGTTGTACCGCGGCACCTGGCAGGAATGGGAGCCTGAGGTTATCGAAATGGCCGTGCCGCTCAGCCCGGACGAGGTCGACCGCAAGCGCATGGCCATCTTCAAACACCAATCCCAAAAAGACCGGGCCATGTTTCCTGGTCCGTGGGACTCGCGCGAGTTTTGGCAACGCACCGAAGACCGCAACCGCCAGACCGCGGAGCTCTATGACCGCCTGGGCCTGCCGGAGTACGAGGCGATCGAAGCATTCGTTCGATGGCACGCGTAACGCCAGCCCTCCGCAGTCGATGTGCCCACAGCGTCGGCCCCCCGTAACCTAACGTAGAGATGGAGGAACCTCCCACTCCCTGCAGCTCAGGCCCAAGCGTATGAGCCGCGCTCACATTGCACCACGAGCTTGCAATGAGCTTGCTTCTCGCCCCGGTACGACATTGATCCGGATAATGCCGATATAACCAGTGAGGCTCCTGCGGCAGCGTGGGAGGAAAGCCACCATCTGCGAAAGAGGCGAGACCAATGAGACACAAAATGGGTAACGCAGGATCGGGCTGGGACCGCCGGGTGCTCGGCGCGGCGGTGACTGTGGGTGCGATGGCGATGACCGTCAACGCCCAGTGGACGGTAGTAAACCTGCACCCCGGGGGGGCGAGTAAGTCAGAGATTCGCGGCGTATACGGCGACCAACAGGTGGGTTATGCCACCGTAGACGGCAAGATGCGTGCTAGTTTGTGGAACGGCTCGGCGGCGTCATGGGAAGACCTGAACCCCGCCGGGGCCACCTCATCGTGCCTCAACGGCGTTCACGAGGGCCAGCAGGTGGGCTGCGCCGTGATGGATGGTCCTTATCACGCGGGTCTTTGGGCTGGTTCCGCGATGTCGTGGGTGGACCTACACACCGCCGGGACAATGTGGTCGGTTGCTTCCGACGCTTACGGCGACCAACAGGTCGGTGGTACCGTAGTACGTGACTATTGGCATGCCAGCCTGTGGAACGGGACAGCGGGGTCATGGGTGGACCTGAATCCCGCCGGGGCCACTGGATCGTGGGCCATCGGAGTGTATGGCGCACAACAGGCGGGCTACACCTATACCGGTGCGAGCTACACGCGCCACGCCGGCCTATGGACTGGCTCGGTAGCGTCCTGGGTAGACCTAACTCCCACAGGCGCAACAGATTCGTGCGCCTGGGCTGTCTACGATGGCCAACAGGTGGGAGCGGCTACTGTGGAAGGCGTGACGCGTGCGAGTCTGTGGAACGGGACGGCGGCGTCATGGGTAGACCTGAACCCCGCCGGGGCCACAGAGTCATGGG
>DATKKX010000388.1:0-2888 GCA_035542775.1 Phycisphaerae bacterium
GCTGGCGCAGGCCGGATTATGGCGGCCGTAGTGGCGAAAACCTCCGGACAATCGCCGGGCTTGCCGGGGCTTGACCAGCGGAATAAGGCCGTTTAGACTGGCTGGTGATCGTAGCGCTGCGCAATTGCTTGTTCGGCTGTATGTTACGAAGCGCAAGGGATTGTGGATCGAATATGGCCAGGCAGGCGGGATTCAGCGGCCGCCTCGGGCAACGGGGGTGGAGAAACAGATGTTGCGGATAAGAGTGAGCGGTCGTCGCACCGAACTGGATGAGGCGCTGAAGACGTACGCCAGTGAGAAAGCCGACCGCCTGCAGCGGTACTACGATCGGCTTCAAAGCGTGGAGATCATGTTTGACGTCGAGGCGGAGCATCACCGCTGCGAGGTCATAGCCAAGGCGGACCACCACACCACATTCGTCGCTCGGGAGGAGCATGCCGACGCCTATGCTTCCCTGGATGCCGCCGTGCGAGATCTGGAGCGGCAGCTTAAGCGACACAAGGAGAAATTCCGAAACCGCAAGCATCTGACCGGCCGGGAAGACCTGGGGCGGCTGAGCGAACCCCCTCGGGGCGAGGTTTCGGATGAGACCCAGACGGAAGGCGAAGCTTCATGAAGCTGGCGGATTTCATTGTACGCAAGGCGATCGTGCCGAATCTTCAGGCGACCGATCGCAATGGGGCAATCCGGGAGCTTGTACAGACACTGGCGACGGCGGGGGCCATCGCCGAGGCCGATGCCGAGGCCGTCGCAAGAGCGGCCATTCAGCGGGAGAATCAAGGCAGCACCGGCTTTGGCAAGGGGGTCGCCGTCCCGCACGTCAAGCATCCCAAGGTTGAGCGGATTATGGCCACGATAGGTCGCAGCGCAGGGGGGATCGATTTCGCCGCCCTGGATCGCGCCCCGGTGTATACGATCGTCATGCTGCTTTCACCGCCGGATAATCCAGACGGCCATTTGCAGGCCATGGAGAACATATTCCGGCACTTGCAGCGGGACAATTTCAGACGCTTCCTTCGTCAATCCGAAACCGCCGAAGCCATCATGGAACTGATCGAGGAAGCGGATCAGTTACCCGCAGGTTGACGGCTCTCCGCGGCGAGGGTGATGGCCGGCCCGGCATCAGACGAGTCGATGTGTTGAGGTTTGAACCACGGGTAAATCCCGAGGTTGAGCGGCGTGGTGGGGTACGGGACATGCGGACTCCGGCTGCGGAGGGCATGTCTGGGAACTCCGATGGTCAGCGGGCATGCAAGAGGATCCGAAACACGTGGAGATCGAGGTGACCATCTCGAACGTGCAGGGTTTGCACGCGAGACCCGTATTGCGGTTTGTCGACCTGGCCTCGCAGTTCGAGAGCACCATCCGCATCCACAAGGGCAAAAAGGCGGTCGACGGCAAGAGCCCGATGGAGATGATGCTGTTGGAGGCTCCCCAGGGGACCAAGCTGCGGCTGGTGGCGGACGGCCGCGACGCTCAGGCGGCCCTTCAGGCGCTGACCGGCCTGATCGACGGCAAGTTCGGCGAAGAATGAAAGCCAATCGTCACGCTCGCATGACCACGTTTCTCATGGCCCGTTGCGAGCAGCCGGTGCCAAGGGGGATGACATGCCGCTGAAACGGGGCATCGGTGTCTCCTCGGGAGTGGTGGTTGGTGACGCAGTCGTCCTGGAGACGGAAGAGACTCGCGTTCCCCGACGGACCGTTCCCGCCGGGCAGGTGTCCAGCGAAGTGGTGGTGCTCTCGCGGGCCTTCGACTCCGCCCGCACGGAAGTGGCCGGCGAGCGGGAACAGTTCGCGGCTCGGGCAGGCACCGAGATCGCGGATATCTTCGGCTTTCACGAGCGCTGGCTGGCTGATCCCAAGCCACTGAAAGAGATCGCCGCCCTCATCGAAACGAAATACTACAGCGCCGCCTACGCGGTCAGCGTATTCATGCGCCGCTACCGGCGGCGATTCCAGGAAATGGCCAGCCCGTACCTGCAGGACCGGGCCAAGGACGTGCTGGACATCGAGCGGCGCCTTCTGCACCACATCAGCGGCGAGACCCGGCACGGGCTGGAACTCCTGGCCGAGCCGGTCATCATCGTCGCGCACGACCTGACGCCGTCCCAGCTCATTATTCTGGAGCGGACCAAGCGGTTGCTCGGTTTCGCCACCGATGCCGGAGGGCCGACTTCGCATACGGCGATCATCGCCGCGGGTCTGGGCATTCCCGCCGTGGTGGGCCTGGAAGATATCACCACGCAGGTATCGGGCGGGGACAAGCTGGTCGTGGACGGGTTGCACGGGGTGGTTGTGGTCAATCCCGACTCGGCGCAGTTGGCCGAGTACGCGGCCCAGGCCGAGCACTTGCAGGAAGTGCGGGCAACGCTGGAGGAACTGCGCGAGCTGGTCGCGGAGACCAAGGATGGCGAGCGGGTGCAATTGCTGGGCAACATCGAGTTTCCTTCCGAGGTCGAAGTGTGCCTCGAGAAGGGGGCTGCTGGCATCGGCTTGTTCCGCACTGAGTTTCTGTTCATGCGGGAAGGCCCTCCCAGCGAAGAGGAGCAGTACGAATCGTACCGGGCGGCGGCCGAGGCGGTGAAGGGACGCCCCCTGGTGATCCGCAGCATGGATGTCGGAGGCGACAAGACTTTCCAGGATGGGAACCGGGAAGCGGAGAAGAATCCTTTCCTCGGCCTGCGTTCCATCCGCTACAGCTTGCAGCATCTGTCGTTGTTCCGGCCGCAGTTGCGGGCGATCGCCCGGGCCAGTCAGCATGGAGACGTGCGGGTGATGTTCCCGCTGATCTCGCGCATCATGGAGTTGCGACAGGCGAAGTTCGTCATGAGCCTGGTGATGGAGGAGCTGGAGGAAGAGGGGTACGAGTTTCCGAGGCCGATCCCG
>DATKKX010000389.1:0-30904 GCA_035542775.1 Phycisphaerae bacterium
CGAACACGGTTACTCCGGCGTCGTCCGCCCGGCGGGCACCGATCACAACCATGACGGCGATAATGATCCGAACACAATCAGCTCGTTCCGTGACGCGGGCTACGATCACGCCGTGCACAACAACGATACGTACGCGTCGCACGACTACTACACGTTGGCGCCGTCTATCAGCCCGGGCGGAGACTGGGCTCTCGTACTGGACGGCAATCCATTGACCTATGGCGAACTGATGCACGCCTATCACGAGGGCGAGAACAACGGGCCGTTCGAGTCGGGTGAAGTGCATACCAGTGATCCGAACGAATACCAACTGACCTTGCTCTGGCCGCAGGGGCAAGCGGTCGATCCTGCTGTCTGCCAGTACTACACGGAGGTGGAGGCGGCGGTAGTAGTGTCGCCGTTTGAGGCCTGCGGGCCCCAGCCCAATGCCCTGGCCTGCAAACAGGTCGTGTGCCCGGTGCAGACCCAGCAGTGTTTGCCGAAGAAGATCAGGCACTACCTGCCGCAGGTCGTGTTCCCGCCGCATGGAACCGACCTGCTCGCGCCCACCTCCGGCTACTTCATGATTCGGACCCCGGCTGGGGACACGCTCACCTATACCATCGCGGATGGACCGCCGAACATGACGGTCGTCAATCGGCAGGATCCGGTCACGGTCGGTGATCACCGCGAGATCCCAACGGAAATGGTCCAGTTGGACCTTGTTGCCTCCGGTGGGGGTGGTGGCGGAGGCGGCGGGCTCGCCTATGTCCATCTCAGCACCTATCACGCCAGCACTGGTCGTGTCGTCGGTTCGGCCTACACCGGGACCGACTATCCGGCGGACAGCTTCTTCGACGTGTACGTCGAGATCGAGATCCCGGACATGGGCCTGACCGGACTGCATAATGAGAGCCCCATCCCGCTCGAGGACCTCGCCATCCATGCCGTTCCGCCGATGGGTACTCAGTTCCAGACGCCGTCCGGATGGTCTGGTGCGGAGTTGTTCACCGCCGACGGCCTGCCGACCGGCCTCTACCTCGTCGGAGTGATTCACGTTCTCCCGTTTGATTGGCAGGTGATCGAGTGCGAGTGCATGGATGCGAACGCCTGTCATGTCCAGTTCGGCGTTCCTGCCTGCACCGGCGGCTGTCCCCAGGGCTACGTGTGTGCTGAGCTTGGCATAACCAGCCCCGATGGGAGCTTCGAGGAACTCTGGTGCAACTGCCTGTGCGTGTTCATGGGCGACATGGACCACAATTACGTCATCAACGGCCTCGACATTCAGAACTTCGTGACCTGCTACATCGAGAACGGTCCGGATTGCGGGTGTGGCGATTTCAACGGCAACGGCACGGTTGATTGGGTCGACCTCAATGAGTTTGTTGCCCGGCTGCTTACGCCGTAACCGGGCTTGAAAAACGAACCGCTGAGCTCGCCATAAGGGCAAGCCCGGCGTGTAAGTAAGGCACCGCCATCCGATCGAGACTACTCGACCGGATGGCGGTGCCCCCTTGATTCGAGGGACACCCGGGTGTGAAGCGAGCACCGCCCAGCCGTCCGCCGGCTATTGTGCGGCCGGCTGAGTTGCCAACACTGCTGCCCAATGGCGGATGGTGTCAATCTCGTCGGCACTGAACTGGTTCCGCGTAGCGAAACAGTAAGACATGAGCCGGCACTTGACTTCCGGCAGAGAGCAATTGTCGGCGCCCTCCGCGGGATGGCTCAGTCCCAACGCATGTCCCATTTCGTGAACCAGCGTGTTGCGGTCCTCCATCGCCCGAACTGCGAGTGCGACACCATCACAAGAACTGGTCGGAGAATAGGCCGCACCGGCCGGCGGTGCCGCCAGAGCAGATGTCGAAGTCTCGGAGAGGACAGCGGGAACGAGCTCCCGCACCAGCCACACCCGGATGGCGGCAGAATGACCTTGCATCATCCCGCGAAGAGCTGATTCATCGGCGATGTATTCCCAGGATGGGTTGTCGACGATGATGGGCTCCAGGACCCGACAGGCGACACCCGCTTGGGCCAGAGCCGGGCCAAGATTGCCGGCCAGGTACTCGAACATGTTTATCGTCCAATCTTTGGAAACGATGATCGGTTGAATGTCGATGGTGAAGTCGATCGCACGAACGGGAGGCGGCTTGATGGTATCCGGAGATATCGTTCCGCAGCCGGCCATGATGGCCGTTGCGAGCAAACAGCAAACTCGAGGCATGCCCAGTTCCCTCTGGCAAGCCTCTCTCCGGAGCACCTGTCTATCTTAAGCCGATTACCCGCCCAAAGCCAGAGCAGGGCCGATGAAGGTTGGCCGGTAGAACAGCAGTGACGAGATCGCCGTCGTCACCCGATCAGCCCGCTCCCAAGAGACACATGACTTGTCTTCCTCCTGCGGCGCATCCCATCGAATCGCTAGTGATCAACCGGGGGGCGCGAGCCTGCTCAGCTGCTGGAGGGCATCGCGGAGACTGCGAATGGCGCGAAGCAGCAGCATCTGCACCGCTGGCTCGGATCGCTCCATCAGTTCAGCCACGCGAGCCAGCGGCAGACCTTTGAGATACCGCAGTTCCAGTACACGCCGATGATCGTCCGAGAGCCCCGCTAACGCCGCCAGCAGAAGAGCCTCCGTCTCCTCCCGGGCCGCGATCCGGCTGGGGGTCTGGGTATCGAGAGCGGTTTGCGAGGCCAGGGATTGATAGCCGGATTGAGACCGCGGCGGGCCAATCTCGCGTCGAACGTCGCGAATCGCCGCGTAATAGTGGCGACGGACATCCGCCAGCTTCGATTCCAGAACCTGCACCAGCCACTTAAAGAAGGAGTCTCCCCCGCGATCCTGGAACGTGTGGATATTCCGGACCACATCAACGTAAACGAGTTGCAGGACGTCCTCCGGCTCGACTTTGGCGCGCAACACCGCGGGTATTCGCCGCTCGGTAAGGGTACGGAGCTGCTGATGGTGGACAAGAATGAGCTTTTGGACCGCGAGCAGGTCTCCCTGCACCGCGCGAGCCAGCCACGATTGCACAATCGCTTCCTCGCTCACGATTCACCCGTCACCCCCCGCCATGGTATTATAGATCATCATCAGACGCGGCGGGAGCCTTTGGGTTGGATCCATGTCCGGCGACCCGGTCAACACGAACGGTCAGAACGACCGACGATTGGCGGAGGCAATCGACGGCTACGTCGAGGGCCTCAACCGCGGCGAGATCATCTCTGTCGAAGACTGGATCGCGCGATTTCCCGATATCGCCAGCGAGCTCCGAGAGTGCCTCTCTGCGCTGGGATTGATGCGCAGGCTCACCACCGGCCCGACCGCCGGCCCAGAACTGCTGTCGCCCCAGTCCCCCATGCTCGTGACGGATCAGGCAAGTATTCCGGAGACACCGGCACCCTTTCACGTGCCCGGCTATGTGGTGCTCGACGAGCTTGGCCGCGGAGGCATGGGCGTCGTGTACAAGGCCTTGCAGGTGGCCACCAAGCGGATCGTCGCGCTCAAGTTTACGGCCGGCGATCTGTTCGCGTCTCCCTCCGCACGGCGGCGCTTCGAGCGCGAAGTCGAGATGGCCGCGGCAATCGACCACCCGGGTATCGTTCGCGTGCTGGAGAGCGGCGAGAGCCAGGGACGCCCCTACTGTGCGCTGGAATTCGTCGACGGTCAGCCGCTCAACCGCTTCCTGGCATCGCGCAATCTGGACACTGATGAAAAAATGCGGATGTTCCTCCTGATCGCGGAGGCCGTGCAATGTGCCCACCAGCACGCCGTCGTCCATCGTGATCTCAAGCCATCCAATATTCTCGTCGACAGCAACGCCAATCCGCGCATCCTCGATTTCGGGCTGGCCCGCTTCGTGGAACCGGTGGAGGCGCCGCCTTCCGACCGATCGCTGCTGACGCAGAACGGCCAGTGGGTCGGCACGTTGCCCTACCTTTCGCCTGAGCAGGCATCAGGAAAAGGTCCCGTGGTCGACGTCCGCAGCGATCTTTACTGTCTCGGCGTCATACTCTATGAGATGTTGACCGGCCAATTGCCCTACGACACAACCGGGCCCACAGCGGACGTGCTGTACCACGTCGTGCACACGATTCCGCCGCGCCCCTCGCACTTGGTCGCGGGCATCAAAGCGGACTTGGACGCGGTCGTGCTGAAGCTGCTGGAGAAGGATCCAGACTCTCGTTATCAGACCGCCGCTGAACTGGCCGCCGACCTCCGCGCGTACCTGGGCGGCGAGCCCGTGGAGGCCAATCGCTCGGGTAGTTTCTACCTCTTTCGGAAGGCCTACGCGCGCTACCGCCGACATGTGCAGGTTGCTGCGGCACTCCTGGCCGTACTCGTCGGGGCCAGCGTCATCACTTCAGTCCTGTATGTCCAGGTTCAGCAGGAGCGGGATCAGCTCTCTGAGCAACTGCATGTCAGTACGTTGCGGCGCGGGGTCGCCCATCTGGCGGCCGGCCACGATGTTCTCGCCGAGGATCTGCTCTCCCAGGCCTATCGCATGCGTCCGGACCGACAGGCGTATTGGTCGATGCTCAGCTATCTTGTACAGAACCCCCTTGCGGCACGGCTCTGCATGAAGGGTTGGTTCACGGCACTCGCATTCTCGCCCAATGGTCGCTACTTGGCCATCGGCAATCTCCGCGGAGTCGTGACCATTCACGACGGTAGGACGCTTGAGCCGCTTCGATCGTGGAACGCCCATCAGGGTGATGTAAGCACACTGGGCTTCTCACCGGACGGACGCTACCTGGTAACTGGCAGCGCCGATCGACGAATCACATCATGGGAAACGAAAGACTGGAAACAGACTGCGGGCCTGCCCGAAGGCTCCAGTGAGGTAAGACTTGTGCGATTCGCGCGACAAGCCCGTTCCACCTTCATCGCCGGCTACGATGGACAGGTCGTGCTCTACAGCTTGGATGATGCCGGAAACCTGCGTCCGCTGCGAGCTTTCGATGAAGTTGCCACGCCGGTCACCGCCGATCTGAGCGTCTCCGGATCCGAGGTGGCGGTCGCTATACCCGGGGGCGTCCGGGTCTACACAACCAACGACGGCCAATCCCGGTCGGAGATCCACGGGTTTGAGAAACCCATCGAGGCTCTTCGCCTGAGCCCGGACGCGAGCTGCCTTGCCGTCTGGAGCGGTGCTGAACTCTCCGTCTGGGATCGCGACGCACGACGGCTCTGGACCAGCGGAACCGGCCTGTCGGAACCGCGACCGACGACCCTCTGGGATTCTCCCGCGAATTCGCAGGAGGGGCTGAAATCACCCCATGTGTGCTGGACACCCTCAGTCGAGTTCAGCGACGACGGAGCCTTGCTGGCCTGTGCATCCTGGGGCGCCGAAGTGCGCGTGTGGGAAGCGCAGCAGGGACGAATGATCGGCGCATTGCGGGCTCACGAAACGGCGGTATACGGAATCGCCTTCGCCCCGCAGTCCCATCGACTCGTCTGCGGTTGCATCGGCGTTGTGCGACTGTGGGATCTCGATAGCCACCCTGGCCGTCTCAGTTGGGAAGTGCCGCACGGCACCGACCGGACCTGCGTCGCGATTTCCGACGATGCCCAGCGCCTGGCGTGGGGCGGCGCCCCCGACGGCTCGGTTTGTCTGCAATCCTGCCCCGGCCCGCGAACTGTGGACCGTCTAAGCAGCGGACCCTCGCCCGTCACCGCGATTGCATTCGATCGGACTGGTGCTCGGCTCGCCACCGGCGATGACGCGGGAATGTTGACCATCTGGCGGACCGCTGAGAAAACCGAGCTTGCTCGATGGGCGACGGGCAGTCCTTCCGTTCGCGCGGTCGCCTTCTCTCCCAACAGCGAGCTGATCGCCTCGGGCGGGCGCGATGGACGGCTGCTCGTCTGGCGAACACGAGACGGCACGCCCATGCAGAACTGGCAGGCCCACAGCGGCTCTATCCTGGCCCTTGCCTTCTCTCCGGACGGCCGACGATTGCTGTCTGGCGGCACGGACTGGCGTGCAGCCGTGTGGGAGCTGGACCGGACCGACCCCATCTGCGTGTGGAATCACCGCGAATGGGTCAACGCCGTCACTTTTTCGCCGGACGGCCGACGCATGGCCACCGGCGGCGCCGATCTGTCCATCCGCGTCGGCCTGGTTGGCAAACAGCCTGATCGCGAGATCGCCGCAACACACGCCCATTGGATCAATGGCATCGCCTTTATCGATGGCGGCAACGTCCTGGTCTCCGGTGGATACGACGCGGCGATACGTTTCTGGGACCTGGCAACTGGCGCCGAGCTGGCCACGCTTCCAAGCCTCGGAGGACCGGTGCACACTCTGGTCACTTCGCGTGACGGGGGCATGCTCGCCATCGGAGCCGCCCGAGGCGTTCAATTGATCGATTTGGCGTCGGCAAGGGCAAGGATCGCCCCATAAACGGCCTGCAAATCACGTCCAACAGATCTCCCTTTGATCGGGTGGCAACCATCGCTCGCGTTGTGTTCTCCACTCCTCCGCGGTTAAGAGGGTAGGGGGGAGGGTCACTCCCCACGCGTCCCCTCGACATCTCTGAGGAGTAATACGATGACTTCAATCAAGGATAGCCCGATTCGTCTACGGTTCGCCACAACCGCCGCCGTGTGCTTCGGTATGCTGTGCATGACGAGTACCGCGTTGGCCACGACCTTTGTCAAAGGTCTGGTCCCCGACTGGAACCAGCCCTACTGGCATGGCGCACATGGGCCGAACGGCGGCCCGGTTGGCGGACCTGCGGGGCCGTGGCAGGCGTGGTGTACACCCACCGCCGCAGCCAACGTCATCGGCTACTGGGAGGACAAACGCGGTCACGCCATCTCCGACGGAGCGGTTTATCCCGCCAGCGGTAGGGTTTGGCCTCAGTGGCCTGCTTGGCAGGATTATGAAGCAAACGGCGGCCCCAGCAGAGGGATGCTGTCGCCGGTCAGTGCCGACGATATCGGTTGGTATTTTGACACCAATCACACGGGTGATCCAGCTCATGGAAATGGCGCACATCTCGGCACTTACATCAAAGATGTGTCTCGGCCGGCGTGGAACGCCAAACTGGGGCTTAACAAATTCTTCAACGATCGCGGTGCCGTCGGCTTTCGGGCCCGCACGCTGGGCGTCGGCTACGCGGATGGGGGACTGCCAGTTCTTGGAGACCTTCACGCCTGGCAGCAGATCACCCTCGAAATTGACGCCAACCGCCCGATCATGGTGGCCTTCAAACATTGGAACATCATTACGCTCAATCAGACTAGGTCCGATACGTCGCCCGAAGGTTCGCTGGGATGGTCCTACTGGAACTTCGGCGCGTTTGGCGGAGATCCCTGGGGAAATGGCGAGTATTGGGATCCGAACGAGGTGGGTCCGCAAGCCGTAGGGCATTATGTCACCGCGGTCGGTTACATCATCGCCAATACCGCCGACGACATCCTGGGAAACACGAACTGGGTGATCGTCCATGACACCGTCGGGCAGACCCCTCGCAATGTGGCTGTCCCGTTTGTTCATAACCTCGTGCCGTGGCTGGCCAACACCACCATCCGCGGTTACACGAGTTCTCCGTATGTCTTCGGTCCGCCCGAGACCATCGACAACACCTCCGCCGATACCGGTCATATGGTGAGCCTCAAGCTGGACCAGGACAACAACCCGCAGGTCGCTTACGAGGACTTGACCAATAACATCGTCAAGTACGCCAAGAAAAGCGGCGGCGTTTGGACCCGCGAGTCAGTTGACGCCGTGAATGCCCGCTGTTGGGGCATATCGATCGCGGTTTCCTGGAACCGGTGGCCGAGCATCGCCTGGGCCGGCGCTCCGGATTTGGTCCAAGCCAAGGACCTCTGGTACGCAGGCAAGAACTCATTCGGGAACTGGTTGCTGACCAAAGTCTACGACGCCACCAGCAGCGGCAATGAGGTCTACTTCCCAGCCATAGTGCTCAATCCATCGGGTAATCCCCAAATCGCCTACAAGCGCGGAATGTGGGACCTCTGGCTGTCGTATTACAGCGCCGGCTGGAACCACACCCATATCGACACGACCGGCACGGCCATCAGCACTAACCACAATGCCATCGAGATTGACAACAACGGCTATCTGCACATTGCCTACAACGATGCCGTCAGCTCGGGCATTTACAACGTCGAGCGACTCAAGTATGCCCAGAACCGCTGCAATCCGGGCGTTTGGCAAACCCAGGTCGTGGAGAGCTTCGCGGGATCCACCAACTACGGCGTCGGCGATTACCCATCGATCGATCTCAACTCGCAAGGATGGATCATCATCAGCCACTATGCCGGCGGCCAGGGCCAGTTGCGTACCGCTCAGAGAGGCGACGTTTGCAGCATGGGGGTTTGGATTAACAACGCAGTCGACCCCAATATCAGTCAGGGCTCGACAGCCGTTTGCTACGATTCGGCTGATCGGCCCGTTATTGCTTACTGGGGGACCGCGCCGGGAATTCCGAGCGCACATGCCTGCATCAAGCTGGCCCGCTACACCAGCGCCGGCTGGGTCATCCAGACAGTGTATGATCCGGGCTCGAGCTCGACACCCGTCTACTGGTTGTCCATGGACCTCGATCAATGCAGCCGGCCGCGAATTGCCTTCTACGGCCCGGAGTCCACGAGCCTGCGTTACATCGTGGCCCAGCATCGTGGTGACATCGACGGCGATGGCAGCCTGTCTCTAGATGACCAGACGCTCCTGACCAACGTCCTGCTCGACCCCACGTCGGCCACCGATGAGCAGAGACGCGCCGCGGACTGCAACGGGGACGGGGTCCTTGACGGCCGGGACATCCAGGCGTTCATTGCCTTGATGCTGGGGTGAACGCAACCGACCGCTGACTTCAACTTGGCGGCGATCGCCATCGTTGAGAGAATCCCTGGACCGGTATTTCAGTGCGCCGGCACTCCTGCCTATTGTGCCGCCATGCCTCCGAGAAGATATTCCACGCTAAGCTAACCGGCGTTTACAGCCGATAATGGCATGACGAGGTACCAGCACCCGCTCTCCGCCCACGGGCGCCCAGTTGTGAAAGGCAGGCTGCCATGACACGCAATCCTATAAAACGCATCGGTATCCTGACAGGCGGCGGTGATTGCCCCGGGCTCAATGCCGTGATCCGAGCGGTCGCCAAGACGGCAATGCTCGACTTTGGATGGGAATGTTACGGCATCGAGGACGGCTTCCTCGGGCTGATTGAAAACCGCATCCGACCCCTATCGCAGACCGACGTCAGCAACATTCTTACGCGCGGCGGCACCATCCTGGGCACCTCCAACAAGGCCAATCCCAAACGCTTCGCCATCGGCAAGGATGCCAGGGGGGGCCTGATTTTCGAGGATGTCCGTAACAAAGTGATGGACCATTACGCCCGGCATAACCTCGACGCCGTCGTCGTCATCGGCGGTGACGGCTCGATGACCTGCGCCGCCGATCTACTCACCATGGGCATGCGCTGCGTGGGCGTCCCCAAGACCATCGACAACGACCTGATGCACACCCACGTCACATTCGGCTTCCAAACCGCCGTGGAGACGGCCACGGAGGCCCTGGACCGTCTGCACACCACCGCCGCCAGCCACCACCGCATCATGGTTGTCGAGGTGATGGGCCGAAACGCCGGCTGGCTGGCCTTGCACTCCGGCGTCGCCGGCGGCGGCGACATCATCCTCATTCCCGAGATGCCCTATGACATCGGCAAAATCTGCCAGTTTGCCGTGGACCGCATGAAGCATCACAAGTCCTCGACCATCGTGGTCGTGGCGGAAGGCGCCCGGCCGATCGGCGGCAAGCAGGTCGTGGATCGCGTCGTGGCCGACAGCGCCGAGCCCATCCGGCTCGGCGGAATCGCCCATGTCCTCCAGGACCAACTGGAAACCTCCACCGGCATCGAAAGCCGGGCCGTCGTGCTCGGGCACGTCCTGCGTGGTGGGACTCCGTGCGCCGCCGATCGCGTCCTTTCCACCCGATTCGGCCACGCCGCCGTCGAGTTGCTGGCCCAAGGCAAGTTCAACCGCCTGGTCGTCGTCCAGGGCGGCGGGATGACCAGCGTCCCGATCGAGGACGTCGCCGACAAGCAGCGCCTGGTCTCGCCGGACAGTGAGCTGGTCAGGATGGCCAAGTCGGTCGGAACAAGCTTCGGGGATGGCGACTAAAAAGCCACATCACTACCATGCCGCAAAGCTGAAGCACATGGCATGAGCGTTGGTCTGCTGCCTGAATCGTCCCGCCGCCTGTCTTAATCAACAACGGTCCCCCACGCAGCCGGACGAAGTAGACCCCGCCACATTTGCCGTTCATTTCTCAACCAACGCAGTATTGTCCGCCGGCTTCAATGACCGCGAGGCGGAAGGTGGATTGGCGGACCGGTGGGCTGGGGAGGCGGCTCAGGAATCTGTACCTCGAGGAAGAACTCGTCCGCCCCAATATCCACCCGACCGCCCACCACTCGATCCCCGCCGTCCATGTCCGTCGATCCGGCGTAGCTGCCGTTCGGATCGCCGGCGTTGATGCACGGCGAGCCGAAACGCAGGTGATAGTTATTGTCCTGCCAGGTGGCGGGATCGTTGTCCGGGCCGTCGGGATCGAGGAACGCCGGGTTCGCATTGATATTGCCGGTACCCCAATTCAGGCTGCCCACGGAGACGAAGATGCCGGACTGCGCCCCTTGCACATCGCTGTATGCCACAGTCAACACAGGCGAAGTCCCGGTGAGATAAGCTTGAGGTCCGGTGGAAGCGGTATTGCCCCAGAGGATTGAGTTGAGCATCGAGACCGTGCTCGACGCCCTGGCGCACACGCCGCCGCCCCAACTACTCACGGAGTTCCCGGCTATCGTGCAGTTGACCAGGTCCACCCGGCCGGACGAGGATATTCCCCCGCCGTAGCGCCCGGAGTTCGAAGCAATGAGGCAGTTGCCGATCCTGAGCTCGCCCGTATCGCCGAAGACACCTCCGCCATAGGTAACCGCCATGTTGCCGCAAATGGTGCAGTTAAGAATCGTGCCAGTAATACAGGAAATGCCGCCACCCACACTACTGCTGCTGTTTCCGCAAATGACGCAATCCCGAATCGTCGGGCTTCCCGATGTCGCAACGATCCCGCTGCTGTTCGCCCGGGTGATAGTGAGTCCGTCAATCACCGCGGCGCTGGTTTCGTAAGTGTGGAAATAAAAACCCCTGCCGCTGCCCGCGCAGTCGATAATGCACGCAGCCGGGCCGTTCTGGCTGCGTACCGTGATTGCCTTTCCTTTGAAATCCAGGTCCTGATTCCCCGTGCCCGTGTAGGTGCCATCGGCCACGACCACCCAGTCGTAATCCCTCGCGGCGTCAATGGCCGCCTGGATCGTCGCATATTGCTCGGGCACCCGCAGCGCCACGCCGACATGGAGTATTACGTGAACCATGCGCGGAGTGTTGACTGCCGCCTCATCAGCGATGGTCAGAGGATAGATGTACGTCCCGATGGAAAGCCCCGCCGTCAAGAAGCTCAGCGTGATCGAGTCGACGTTGTCCGTCGACATCCCTGCAGCTGGCGTGAGGCCTAACCAGGGGCAGTCTTCAGCGATGCTCCAGTGAAGAGTACCGCCCCCGCTGTTGCGCACAAACACGGTCTGACTTCGCACATCCGGGCCGCCCACGCAAGCTGAAGCTTCGATCCAACCGGGCGAAAAAGCGATGCAGGGTGCGTCGGCCGCGAGCTCATAGGCGCCCATGTCGGCGATGGCCCCGGGCACGCCGTCCCCGTCGAGCGGACGGGCCACACCGTCTTTGTCAGTCGGGTGCAATCCGCCGGGCGGCGTGTTTGTGCCGGTATCGATGCATAGTGAGTTCGCCAGAAGATGGTAATCCTCGGCCAGGGCGAACGACGGATCGGCGTCGATATTGCCGCTGCCCCAATTCAGTCTGCCCGCATAAGCATACACTCCTGCTTGGCCGCCCTGGATATTGCAGTAGGAGATGGTGACGAGGCCCGACGAATAGTCCAGATAAGCCTGTTTTCCAGTCTGGGCGGCATTGCCCCATAGGATGCAATTGGTCAGCGTCGGCGTCCCGCTATCACAGTACACGCCCCCTCCATATTGTCTTGATGTGTTTGCGATGATCGTGCAGTTGTTGATCGTGGCGGAATCACAGTTGACGGCGCCGGCTTGCGTGGCCATGTTCCGGGTAATTATGCAATTGGTGATCGCGGCTGCTTCGCACCAAACGCCCGCACCGTAGGACGCAACGTTGTCAGCGATCACACAATCCACGATTGTGGGACTGCTTCTCCAGTACGAGTAGACCCCACCGCCGGTCCCAGCCCGATTTCCAATGATGACGCAGCCGCTGATCACTGGGCTACTGTAATAACTCAGGATACCACCGCCCCCGATTCCTTCGCCTCCGCCGCTGGGGATGCCCCGGTTACCTGTAAACAAGCACTCGATTACCTGTGGATTGCTTTCGAAGCACGCCATCCCCCCACCGACTTGCCCCACGTTGCCCGCGAAAGTGCACCCGATCAATACAGCATTGCACTGTTGCCAATCCAAGAACCCTGCCCCGGATCCGATCCAGGACGTATCCTCGATATGCTGGTAGTTTTCGGAAAACAGGCATCCGGTGAGCAGGGGGCCGCTGCTATTGGCGTTGGACATCCCTCCGCCATCACCCCCCGACCAATTCCGGTTGAACGTAACGTCGACCAGTATCGGATTGCTCCCCACGGCGCTGTAAATCCCCGCCCCGCTGTATGCGAAGTTTGCTCTGAAGGTGCAGTCGTACAAGGTCGGACTGCCGGTCAATGTGTACATTCCGCCCCCACAAGCATCCGGCCCCAGGTCGTAGAAATCCACAAACTCATCCGCGTGCCCCGCCGTCACGACGAAGCCGTCCAGGACCGCCGTCCCGACCGTGCCGCTTGCGGTCACGACGTGATAGCTGTTTTCAGTATGGGAGGACCCGTAAGGAAATTCCGACGGGACGTCATTACAGCCCATGTCGCCGCTCAGCACGCTCTCATAGGTCGCGGTATCGCGCTGGTCAGGATCGGCCGATCCAACGCCCGCGTACCCGCCATAAAGCGCCACGCCGTTCTTGAGCTGAAACGTCGCGTGGCGATCGCCGGTCCCGCCGGGATGCGCCGCATCACGGTCGGGGCGATAGGTCCCCTGGGCCACGCGAATCTCGTCGCTGACTGCGGCTGCAACAAGGGCATCTTGAAGAAACTGATACGCGGTCCCCCAACTTTGCCCGTCGCCGCCGGCAGGAGCGTCATCGTCGACATACCAGATGGTTTGGGCATTGGTAGCGGCTGCCGAGAAAAAACACGCGAAGATAGCGACAACGGCTCTATGGTGGGCTCGCCGGGACATCGGTCGCCTCCTGTAAATGTGCTGGACGTCGGTGCAATCCCGTCGGCATGGTGGGCAGTGCATCGCACTTGCCAGATATCAGTATCCTACCGACCCCGCATGGCGAAAGCAACAGTCCCGCGACGATTCGCGGCCGGATGGCGAACCGGATGCGCGTAGACCTCGCCGGCCGCACGGCACTGGCTTTCGGCAAGTTGCCCACTTGGTCGTTGTCCAGGGCGGCGGGAGGACCAGCGTCCCCATCGAGGACGTCGCCGACAGGCAAAGCCTGCTTTCACCGGACAGTGAGCTGGTCAGGATGGCGAAGTCGGTCGCGACGAGCTTCGACGGTGGGTCACAGCGCCCGGGCAACAGAGAATCGAATGCACAGAATAGAATGTCGCGAACCGAGGCCGGAACCGGAAAACAGCCTCTTGCTGGCTTTTGGCTCGGCCTGAGTCCTGCTACACTTGGCGGACGATGAAAGTGCGTTTGCTCTTTTTCGTGGTGGTGATTTCAGGATTGCTGTCCGGCGTCCTGTGGGCAAAGCCGGCGTACCGCTGGCTCGCGGGCGATACGCCCAGGCAGCCCATCGAGACTGCGTCCCAGAGGAACATCGAGAGGGCGATTCCCCCACCGGACGGATTCGAGCGGGTGCCCGTGCCGACCGATTCTTTCGCCAATTGGCTGAGGCACCTGCCTCTCAAACCGTCCGGTACTCCCGTCCTCCTCTACAACGGAAGCAAGAAGGCCAATCAGGAAGCTCATCACGCGGTCTTGGACATCGATACTGGCTCGCGCGACTTGCAGCAGTGTGCTGATGCAGTCATTCGGCTGCGGGCTGAATATCTTTACTCCACGGGTGACTTCGGCGCCATCCATTTCAGGTTTACCAGCGGCGACGAGGCGAAATTCAACCAGTGGGCCGACGGGTATCGCCCGGTGGTGGTGGGTAACTGGGTTCGATGGATCAAGCGCGCTCCCGCTGATTGGTCGTATGCAAGCTTCCGGCATTACCTGGACGTTGTCTTTTCGTACGCGGGCACCTTATCGCTCAGCAAAGAACTGTCTCCACAGAAGGTCGATGACATCAGCATCGGCGACGTATTCATTCACAGGGGCTCCCCGGGTCATGCCGCGATCGTCGTGGACCTGGCCGTGACCAAGGCAGGCGGAAAGAAAGTGTTCCTGCTGGCCCAGGGCTACATGCCGGCGCAGGATATTCACATTCTGAGGAATCCGGCCAGCACGCAACTGTCGCCATGGTATGGGGCCGATTTTGGAGAGACGCTGGAGACGCCGGAATGGACATTCGCGAAGAGCGAACTGATGCAGTTCCCGCCGACAAAGGAGCAGGCCGGCGATAGGCACAAACGGCGAGGCACCGAAAGTCGAATGTCGAAAAGCTGAACACAGGCTGTCGTCGGCGGCGGGCCGGTGAAGGCGCACGCTCGTGGCGTCAGGGCTGCAGCGCCTTCATCGCCTTAGCCACGAGCTGCTTGGCACGCTCGATCGCGGCCGCGGGTGCAAGACGTTCCACATCCTTCGCGTCGCGTCGCTTCAGCTCCACAACGCCTTCATTCAGGCTCTTCCGCCCGACGGTGATCCGCAGCGGAATGCCGATCAGGTCGGCATCCTTGAACTTGAAGCCGGCCCGCTCGTCTCGATCGTCAAAGAGCACCTCGATGCCTGCTGCGGCGAGCTGGTCGTGCAACTCGCCGGCGGTTTTCATCACGTCTTCCATCCGCGGATCGAGCGCCAGCACAATCACCTGGAACGGAGCGATCGACATCGGCCAGATGATGCCGTCTTCATCGTGCGAAGCCTCGATCGCCGCGGCCACAATGCGGTTCAGTCCGATCCCGTAACAGCCCATGATCAACGAGTTCGACTTGCCGTCCTTGTCCAGGAACGTCGCACCGAGGGCGTCGCTGTACTTCGTGCCCAGCTTGAACACGTGGCCGGTCTCGATGCACTTCTGGAAATCGAAATCATGCCCGCACCGCCGGCACCGATCGCCCTGCACGACCGACCGGATGTCGCCGACGATGACGTTTGGGCCTTCCAGCGGGAAATCGCGGCCGGGATTCACGCCGGTCACGTGATAATCCGTCCTGCAGGCTCCGCTGGCCCCATTGCGCATAGCCGTGACGGCCTGATCGATCACCAACCGGTAAGGCATCCCGGATTTGTTCAGTCCCTGAGGGCCGGCAAAGCCGACTTCGGCGCTGGTCAGCTTGCGGATCGTGTCCGGGTCAGCAAGCTCCAGCGTCGTCCCGGCAAGCCGGTTGAGCTTGTTCTCGTTGACTTCATGATCTCCGCGGACCAGGGCGACGACGGGCACGACCGGCTTGGCGGGACCAGGCTGATCGGCCGGCACAACCTCATTGTAGACCAGCGTCTTGATCATCTTCGACGGGACGGTGCCCAGGAACTCGGTGACCTCGTCGATCGTCCGCTGATTCGGCGTGTGGACCTCCCTCATCGGCTCCATCGCCGCGTCGTCTTGCGGGATGTCGGCGAACTCTGCGCGCTCGACGTTGGCCGCGTAGCCGCACCGGAAGCAGCGGACCAGCAGATCTTCGCCGGCGTCGGTCTGAACCATGAACTCGTGCGAGGCATCGCCGCCGATCGGCCCGCTCTCCGCCTCGACGGCCGTATAGGGCAAGCCGCACCGCGCGAAGATCCGGCAGTAAGCTTCGTACATCTTCTTGTAGGTCTCGTCGAGGCTGGCCTTGCGGTCGTGGAAGCTGTACGCGTCCTTCATCAGGAACTCGCGCGTCCGCAGGACCCCGGACTTCGGCCTGGCCTCTCCCCGGAACTTCACCTGAATCTGGTACAGGTTGATCGGAAGCTGCTTGTAGCTCTTGAGGTATGCGCGGGCAATCTCCGTGATCGGCTCCTCATGCGTCGGGCCCAGAACGGTCTGTGTCCGCCAGTCACCCTTCGGGCCGCCCAGGCGCAGCAGCGTATCGCCCATCGCGATAGTGCGGCCGGTCTGCTCCCAGGTCTCCAGCGGCAGCAGCACCGGCAGGTGCAGCTCGATGCCCCCCGCGCGGTCCATCTCCTCGCGGACGATGGCTTCGACTTTTCGCAGCGTGCGATAGCCCAGCGGCAGGTAGCTATAGACTCCGGCAGCGGCCTGGCGAACCAGGCCGGCCCGGAGCATAAGTTGGTGTGACGCCACCACGGCGTCCTTGGGAACTTCCTTGGTCGTCGGGATGAAAAACTCGGTCCAGCGCATGGCAACTCCAATCCAAAACCGTCAGAAACGGGCATTGGAAGACGAGCGGGCACGGATTGCAAGGCCGGGCTGAGGGCGACTGGTCGGATCGGCAGGATCAGGCCAAATCTTGACGAATGGACGAGTCTGATTCTGGGACGGTGCCCCAAAGCTGTCTGGCAGGGGCGGCCTCCATCAGACATTGGCGAAGCGAACCGACCACAGGGCCCTGAGCAGCCGGATCCACCAGAAACCGAGAGCACCGACGATTGCCAGAACTAGGGTCAAGCCGGCGATGTGCAACGCGGTCACGGAAATCCCTGCGATCTGTCCAAGCGAGAGGCCTTCCAAACTCTCGGTGACGGGCGTGGTGCCCAGGAGAGCAGCGGCGAACAACGCCAGCACCAATGGCCACATGAGCGGCGTCGCGTAATAACAGACGATGGCGGAGACGCGGTAATCCTGGATGCCGTAGCGAAACTGCGCCCAGAGACAGGATGCAAACATCATGAGAGATTGAAATGCCAGTGGGGCGGCCACCAGGAAGAAGCATATAGGTGTCATGGCCGCCTGCGTCTCGGCGTCGTCAGGCAGCGCGAGCCAGACGAGCCTCAAGGTACCCAAGGCGCCGACGACAAAAAGTGCCCAGCTTACCCACCAGGAATGCCTCGCGGTGGGCAGGCCGCAGTGAACCGGCAGCCGGCGGAAAAAATCTCCGCCGCGGAGAATGATCCAGTGCCCTCGGATCAGATCAACGAAGCCACGGGGCTTAAACTCATGTTGTTGCCAAATACCGGGCCTCCGTCGCCCCCCGGGCAGAGATTCGCGGACCGGCTTACCACACTCGGGGCAGCGGGAATTCAGCAGCAGCCCGATGAGGATGTAACCACAGTCATCACAGCGAGGCTCCCGCGCCGCAAAAGCGGGGCCGTCTGGAGGGCCGACATAACGCTGAATCCCCAGGATCGTTGCGGGAACGAGGTACATGGCCCACAGCACGAGGGCGGCAATGAACCAGGGCCACAAGAGCAAGATGTGACGCGCTTCGGTGAGCTGCAACGCCCGACCAAAGACCAGGATCGCGCCTGCCAATATCACTGAGACGGGGATAATGATGGTAGTGCTCCAGTACACGGTCTTCACACTGCGCTGCCACACCGAGGAAGCACGATCACCGCATGCCCCAAACGGCATCACCAGTGTGCCGAGGAAGACCAGCCCCAACTCGGCCAGAGGCACACAACACAAACACAGCGTTGCCGGGAGCCAACTCCAGCTATTTCCCGCCAGATTGACGGCACCTTCGAGAATCGTCTCCGCCATCGCAGCGCGGAAAGCGCGCAAGCCGAGCGAAACGTCCGCCATAATCCCCAGGACCACCAAGCCGACAATTGCAGTCGCTACAATGAATGCGATCACGTGCGCCGCCAACGCGCGTTTGAACGAACCCGCCGCCATATGCGGTCCGTAACACCTGGGGCGGCACCAGAAGAGCAGCAGCCCTGCAAAAAAGTGAACAGGTTTCGCGGGCTCGGGCGCCAGCGCAGTCGGCGACAGCGACGCGGGCACGTGCGTCATGGTTACTTCACCGGCGGCCGGGACAGGCATCGTCACTCCTCGCTCTTCAATGGGGGCCTTTGGCTCAGACTGAATACGATGTCGCCTCGCGGCGGCGAGCCGCCGTAGCTTGGCCAATAGTCATACGGACTCTTACCGATGCCGTCGTCATCCTTGAGATCTTCACCAATACTGTAGAGCAGGTAGTCATCTCTGAGTCGGCGGTAACGCAACGGCTGCAGATCGGCATAATCCGTCGGGAGTCGCAGGAGGAATCGCGGGATCAGCTCCTCGAGCCGTTCTGGATAGCGCTCCTGTTCGCGGCGGTACTCGTCGAGGGCCAGCATGGTGACCGCCGCATCCAACGACATACGGGCATGAAAACAAAATAGCAGTGTGTTCTCCGGACCACGAGACGAAAAGGAGTAAGTCACGCCGATGAGCGACGTGGGCCTTGCTTCACGGTCATCCGGTCGCGAGATATCGGAGGTTTGTACGCACTCCGCGAAACTCCGGATCCTATTCAACCGGGCAAAATAGGCGTCCACTATTCTTCTGGCGGACGGCAGATCGAGGAAAACGGGTGACGTCAGGTTCCATAGCCGGGAAGCTGCAGGGCCTATGGGCCCCCAGTCCCATGAAGCGGGATGTTTCGCGGCTTCGCTTACGACCAGCCAGTCATGACCGCCACCGGCGTAGATTCTCTCCAGGTGAGAGTGCAGATATAGACGCTCGCCTTCGAACATCTCGCACGGCGGAACCGGCGGGCCGACGATTTCCTCAACCGCTTGAGCGAGCCGGAGCGTGTCGACCCTATCATGCGGCTCGCGGGCGCAGACGAGCATTTCCCATGCGACCTGGTCGTCGTGATGAGCCGCCGCGCCTTGAGCGATCACCAGGCAAGGACGGCGTGCCTCACGGCCAAGCCGCAAAGCGTCCAGCCAATCAACGACGGCCTCGTCCATCCCCACGCCGCTCTCGCGCGCCCACCGCGCATGCATGTTGAACCAGGTAGACCAGACCCAGAATTCACGAAACCAGTTTGCCAGCATTCTCAGGGAGGTCGTCTGGATAAACGGCGACCATCCCACGCGCAGCGCATCACGCACCCTGTCGCTGGTTTCATCGAAACTCTTTGTCCCGAAGGCAAATCGCGCCGAAACAATGTCCGGCCGCGTCTCGTCCCAAGGGCCGGTCAGCACACTGTTCCACTTGGTGCGGCTCCCAAGGCCCGCCTGAACCTCGGGCAAGTCCAGCCAAGGGTGATCTGACAGAATCTCGGCGGCCTGTTCCACCGTGAGCCCACCCGCTGGCGGCGGATCGAGCGCTTCGATCTGGGCTTCCCAGTATTCCGGCCTGGGCGCAGGCCGGACGGTTATTCGGAGATATGCAAAGCGTGCGAACCACGCGGCAAAGGCTAGGACGAGCAACAGGACGATGCATCGTACACGTCGTTTCCGGCGTGGCGGCCCCGCCGGGGAGACGGTCTGCGTCGACAGCTCATTACCCTGGCATGCTGGCTGCTGTTCGTTCACCGGGATCGGCTCCGATGGCAGGTTGCTGCTCACGCGGTCGCATCACGCCCAACATCAGGATACGTGGACGAAGAAAAACGACAAGTTCCGAACGCCTCGCCTCCGAGTAGGGCCGCGGCGGATGGCACGATTGCGATCCGCCAGCATCAGCAGACGGGGAATTATCGGCAGGCTCGCGCCCCCCGGCCGGCCTTCCTCCGGGCCATCGGCTCGTCCGCCCTCCCCCCCGTCCTCGTTTTCCATGTAAGTATTAGCTTAATTCTCGGCTGGACCGTTCCGATCAAGCTGCAGGTGCAACCTTCTACCAGAGCGCCAGCGAGCATTCGCAAAGCTGGCACGGTGGGCGCGACCATGAACTCGGACATATTGGAACGGCGACGGGATCCCAGAACTCAGACCTTCATACCAATTACGCTGCGGCGCGCGGACCGGGACGAAACCATGCCCGCTCACCTCCTGGACTTGTCCTACGGTGGAGCAGGAATGCTGACCACCGCGTACAACGCTCCGGCATTGGGCGAGTATATCGACCTCGAGTTCGAGACACCCAATACTGATGGCGGCACCGAATCGATCACCCGCCGCGAAACCGGCATCGTCGTCAACAGCGCCCGACATGAGAGAGAGATCCGTCGCGTGGGCGTCCGCTTCGTGCAGCACCCTGACCTCGGCTGCGGGCTGTTCGATCCCAAGGACCTGCTCAGCAATCACCGCAAGATGGTCGGACCGCGGGTCAAGGTCAGCCGATGGGAGACGGCGCGGAATTTCGACAGAATCGCGCCGGCTGCGTTCGCGACAGCCTGGTAAGTGATGTCCTGCTTCCTCATCCTGCCGCGCCAGGACCGCCCGCATCGGCCATTCCTTTCTGAGCTTGTTTCGCCAGGCAAATCCAGTTACCTTGCTTGAAAAGCTGTCAGCACTCGGTGGTCAGCGCTCAATGAAGGCGCGGGCCTCGGCTCGCCCCGCGGCTGAATGCCGAACCTGATCGCTGCCCGCTGGCGGCTCAGCACAGACACAGGTGACAGATGGCCCCCTTAGCGAAACCTACCGACGCGAAAGCAAGGCGTTACATCAATCAGCTTCAGCCCGGCGAGTTGATCCAGGACCAGGTCTTCCTCATCCACCAGAAGGACCTCCGCACCACCGCGAATGGCAGCCTGTACATCCATCTGGTGATCGCCGACCGGTCGGGGCAGATGCTGGCCCGCATCTGGAACGCCACGCAGCAGCAATACGAGAGCGTTCCCGAAGGCGGCCATCTGCGCCTCCGCGGGCGGGTGGAGAGCTACAAGGGCACCTCGCAGTTCATCGTCGATGGTCTGCGGGCCGCGGAGCCGGGACAGTTCGATCCGGCGGACTTTGTCCCATGCACGCAGCGCGACGTGGATGAGATGTGGAATCGCGTGCTGGCGATTCTGCGAACCGTCAAGAACCCGCACTTGCTGGGGCTGATCTCGGCGTTCGTCAAGGACGAGGTGATCGCCGCAGGCTTCAGGAAGGCTCCGGCGGCGGTCCAGCTTCATCATGCCTTCATCGGGGGCCTGCTGGAGCACACCCTGAATGTCCTGGAACTGGCCGCGCGGATATTTGGCGAAACCGACGATTCCAAAAGCCTCTATCCGAAGGTGAGCCGCGATTTGGTCCTCGTGGGCATCTTCCTCCACGACATCGGCAAGACCGCCGAGCTGTCCTACGACACCAATTTCGCCTACACCACCGCCGGCCAACTGGTCGGCCATATCACCCAGGCGGCTATCTGGATCGATCAGAAGGTCGGCGACGCCGAGCGTCAGACCGGCAAACGCTTCCCGCCGGATTTGCAGGACCTCGTCACCCACATCGTCCTGGCCCATCATGGAACACACGAGTTCGGCAGC
This sequence comes from Phycisphaerae bacterium, assembly GCA_035542775.1. GTDB lineage: Bacteria > Planctomycetota > Phycisphaerae > UBA1845 > UTPLA1 > DATKKX01. The sequence continues at coordinate 21,507 of DATKKX010000389.1, forward strand.
CCCAGACTGCCGGCCTGCCCTGAAGCGATCGTGGTACACTATCTGGACAACATCGACGCCAAGATTCACATGTTCCTGTCGGGCATCGAGGGGGCCAAAAACGCGGACAGCGATTGGACAGAGTACATCAAATCGCTGGAGACGCGGGTGTTCAAGAAGGACGTGCTCAACGGGACACCCGACCAGCCTGCCGGGAACTGAACGGCCGGTGAAACCCGCTCGACGTGCCCGCGGCAACGACCCCTGGGGGACTGGATTCGGCGAGGGCAAAACGTTACATTGGGCGGTACTGCCGACCGCGAGCGGGACGCGTCTGCGCCCCTCGGCGCGGGTTTCCTTGAGAGCTAGTTGCACGGAAACACGCGGGGAAAGAACGACAAAGGGGTATCGCATGAAAAGAGATGCCATTGTGAGAGGATCTTTGTTACTGCTGGGCCTGCTCGGCTGGTGCGCAGCCTCAGCCCTGGCCGGTGCACCGCGCCCCGCCACGGATGAAGACATCAAGAAGATGATCGCCGCCGCCGGAGACGCCAAGAAGTACGACAACGCAGCCCTGGTCACCGTGCTCGACGAGGCCGACGTCTTCGTGCAGGACAGCGGCCTCGCGACCACCGAAAGCTGCGAGATCGTCAAGATCCTGACCGACGCCGGCATTCGGGCCAGGAGCGTCTATCGCATGGAATTCGATCCGGCGACCAATCGCATCTCTCTGAAGTCGGTGCGAATCCACCGCAAGGGCGGGACGATCGAGGATGTGCCGGTCTCTTCGATGATCACGCCGCCCGCCAAACAGCACTCCATCTATTGGGGCAACCGGGAGCACCTGCTCTCGATCCCCAGGCTGGAGATCGGCGACTGCCTGGAGATCCGCACCAGCAAGATCGGTTACAACATTGCCTACCTCGATGGTTCCGGCGATCAACCCGGCAGCGCCGGCGGTGCGGCGGCGAGCCCGGCGGGCGAAGAGACGCTGCAGCCTCCCATGCCCGGCCACTGGTACGAAGTGACCGAATTCCAGAACGATCATCCCATCATCAAGAAGCGCTACTCGGTGTACATGCCGAAAGACAAACCCGTCCAGTATGAGGTGTACAACGGATCGTTGAAATCGTCGCTCTGGTTCACGGACAAGTATCACGTGTACACCTTCTGGGCGGAGGACATCGCCCCGGTCAAGCGTGAGCCGTTCATGACCGGCAGCGCGGACGTGGCCACCAAGCTGGTCATGGCGACTATCCCCGACTGGTTCGCGAAGTCGAAGTGGTTCTTCAACGCCAACGAGTCGCAGTTCGAGGCCGACGACGCCATCAAGGCCAAAGTCCACGAGCTGACCGACGGCCTGCCCGACGAGGAGGCCAAGATCAAGGCCTGCCTGCACTGGGTGGCTGACAACGTTCGATACTATGGCACCAGCCGCGGGCCCTGCGAGGGATTCACCCTGCACAAGGGGACGGAGACCTTCCGCGATCGCGGCGGCGTATGCAAGGACAAGGCCGGCATGCTGGTCACCATGCTCCGGGTGCTGGGGCTTGAGGTGTATCCCTCGCTGACCATGGCGGGCACCCGCGTGGAGGCCATTCCCGCGGACCAGTTCAATCACACCGTGACCGTGATGCGGAACAAAGATGGCACCTTCCGCATTCTCGACCCGACATGGTCACCGCTTAGCAAGGAGACATGGTCGAGCTGGGAAGCCCAGCAGGGCCTGGTGTACGGCACGCCGGAGGGCCAAGATTTGACCCTCTCGCCGTATTACCCGCCCGAGCACAACAGGCTGATCTACAACGGAACCAGCCAGATCGCCGAGGACGGAAGACTCACAACCAATATCGTGATGGACATGGCCAATTCGCCGTGCACGGCCTTCAGAAGGAGCATCGACCGCTTCAGCAAGCCCGATCAACGGGGCTTCATCGAGGAGACGCTGGCAATCTCGCCCAACGCGCGGCTGGAGGAGCTGAAGCACACCGATCCGTTCGACTATTCGCAGGACACGCACGTCGAGATGAAGGTCTCCGCACCGACGTACGCATCGGGCGGAGACGTGGTGTGGATGTTCAAGCTGCCGATGATGCAGCGGCCCCTGGGCAGTTTCCTGCTTTCCGATTTCACCTATAACCTGACGCCGGAGCGCAAGCTGGCCGTGCGGATGCGCGCCACCAGGCTCGTGCAGATCGAAGAGAAGCTCCAATTGCCGCCGGGCTGGAAGGTGGACCGCGTGCCGGAGGCCAAGAAGATGGATTCCGGCTCGGCGTCGTTGACCTTCGAGGTCACGCCGGGTGACGGCGTGCTGACCTATCGGCTGGAGATGAAGGTCAAGAACAACATCATCCCGCCCGAGGACTACGCCGGATTCAAGAAGGCGATGGACACCATCAACGAGCTGCGCGACGAGTGGATCGTGTGCAGCGTGGGCGGCGAAGTGAAGAAGAGCTAGCGAACGACGAATTCGACAGATCATCACCGAGGAAGATCATGATGAAGCTGAATATGAGAATCGTGGGTAAGCGGCGGGGGCGTTGGTCGCGGCTGATGACGCTTGCGGGGTTGGCGGCCGCTGTGCAGATGCTGGTGCTGGCGGCGGACTGTCCGGCCCAGAACCCGCCGGCGAAGGCTGTGGCGCCGGATATGAAGATCGGTGCGAAGGAATTCCCCAACGACGACGCGGTTATCCTGCGATGGGAGCAGCAATGGACCCTGGACAAGGACGGCACGGTTCGGCGCCGCGACCACCAGTGGGCCAAGCTGCTGAACCACCGCGCCATCGGCCGCTTTGGCGATCAGCGGATCGACTTCTGCGACGGGCAGGACAAGCTCACCATTCACACCGCCCAGACGATCCTGCCGAACGGCGAGGTTCTGCCGGTGCCGAAGTACTCCTTCAACCTGGCCGCCCCCGAGGATGTGGGCGGCTGGCCGGAGTACGCGGCCTGGCAGCAGCAGGTGATCTGCTTCAGCGGTATTGAAGACGGGTGCGTGATCGAGCTGGACTACGAGGTCGCGACCAAGGCGGGGCAGCTTCCGTGGCTTCAGGGTGACGTGCGGATCAGCGACGAATACCCGATTGTCGAGCGGATCGTCTCCCTGTCGGTGCCCGACGGAACCGAGCTGCACTCGCAAGTGGATGGCCTGACGGGCTCGGCAGGGCAGCCGGAGAAGCTGCCGTCCGGCGGCTTGATGACGTATCGGTGGACGTTCAAGGATGTGCCGGCGGCGCCGGGGGAGACCCAGTCGCTGCGATGGGAGAAGAGGAGCCCTCGGCTGCGGTTCACGACGTGCAAGAACGCGGAGGAATGGGTGGCCGCCATGCTGAAGTGCATCGAGGCCGCGGCCAAGCCGGATGAGAAAATCAAGAAGTTTGCCGAGGCAGCGGTGGAGAAAGAACCGGACCCCGTGGAGCGGGTGAAGAAAATTGCCGCCAAGCTGAGGGATTCCTTCACGGTGGTGGATTCTCCCAAGGTGTTGCGATCACTGGCCTGCCGCAATGCCGCGGACGTGCTGCAGGCCGATTACGGCAACCCGCTGGAGGCGGCTGCGCTGTGTCAGGCGGCAATTCGAGCATTGGATCTGGATGCCGGCGTTGAAGTCGCGGTAGACGCCGTGTCATGGGACGAGAAAGTGCCGACGCTGTCGGCATTCGGTGGTGCGGTCGTGCTGGTCGACGTGCCGGGCGGGCCGTTGCGAGTGAGCCCGCAGCAGGGCGTGGTTCGCGAGCCCGGCGCATGGGGGCGGCGATGGCTCCTGGCGATGGACAAGTCCGGCGCTCTGCGGAAGACGTACATCCACGCCCGCGGCGAGGAACGGCCAAGTGAAATCGATGTCAGCGGGAAAATAACCATCGACAAGGAAGGCAAGGCGACTGGGGACTTGATCATCCGCTTGACCGGGGTGTTCTATGACCCGGCGAACTTGGAGACCGCCGCCGCGCAGGAGGCGCTGGTAAAGAACATCGTCGGGCGGGTGGTCAGCGGTGCGACGTTGAAGAGCCATGCGATCACCATGCTGTCCGACGATGTTTTGCGGGCCAGGGCCGGCATCGCTTCCGCGGAAGCCCTCAAGAACTACGACAAGCGTTACATCCTGCGTCTGGGTGATGGCCCTTCGTTCCTGCCGGAAATCCCGTTACCGCTTGGTCGGTGGGTGCGTCGAACAGACGTGCAGCTTCCCGGGCAGTTCAACGAGGACATCGACGTGGCCATTGAGCTGCCCGAGGGGTGGACCGCCCTGGCCAAACCCGTGACGCAGGACGAAGTGAAAGGAAGCTGGGGCACCGCGAAGCAGATCATCTCCGAAGACGGCCGATTCCTCCGCTTCCACAGGTGTTTCACGGTGACCGCGGATAACATCGCAGCCAAGGACTTCCCCGGCCTGCGCGAAATTGTGAACAACTTGCGTACCGACGCAGCGCGGATGGTGGTGACAGCCGCCGGCAAAGAAGAACCGAAGAAGGAACCGGAGAAGAAAGTGGAGCGGTAGAAGGTGTAGCCGCGCCCTGAGGTCCCGACGAAGATCGGAACGGAGCCCGCAGTGCAATCTGGCGCAATCGCGCAGTTCGCCTATGTCCCCAGGAACTTGTTCAGGAAAGAAGGGATATCAAGCTCATTAACTGCTCCATCACCGCCGAAATCGGCTCGGCATCGATCCCAAGCTGTCGAGTAGCCAGCCAGGATGATTTCAACAAATGGCTGAATGTCCAGAGCATCGGTCGTGCCATCCGCGTTCAGGTCGCCATTCGGCGTACAACAGATCACTGACAACTCGGCCGCGTCGCTGACTGCGACGCCACACGAGTTCGTGACGGCTACCGTGTACAACCCGGTGTCCTGTTCCATCACGGGGTACTTCGATAGGCTCGGCGTGTCCACACCGGAAAACCCTTCATCGTCACCGATCGGGACGCCGTTATGGCACCACTGATAGCTCACGGAGGGATCGCATCCGGCGTTCGCGCTGAAGGGGACCCAGTCGCCGGACGCGACCGTCCGGCTCGCAGGCTGTCCGATGATCGCTGGCGCGCAATCGCGATGAAGCTCCCAAGTCTGATTTCGAGGATTGAGGCTGTCGTCTCTTCCACCGAATAGCACGAGCGTGCTGCGCTGGGTGTCGTAGGCGATTTGCGCAAATCGCAGCGCAGTCGCACCACACGCGGGACTCAGCGACCAGGTCGTGCCGTCCCAACTCCAGATTTGACCGTGAGCTCGGTCATCGGCGGACTCACCAAACAGCACGACTCGACCGATGCTCGCATCGTACGCCATGGAGTATCCTGGCCACAGCGGCGGTCCAACGGACGACCGCTGTACCCACATCGTTCCATCCCATTCCCAGGTGTCCGAGAGGTAGGTATCAGCAACGCCGCCAAACAGCACAATGACACTTCGAGCTTCGTCATACGCCATCACCGCATAACCGCGCGCAGACGGGCCCGTCGTTGCCGCCAGGCTCCATGTTGTCCCGACCCGTTCCCACGTGTCCTGTTTCGTAACGCCGCCGAACAGGACGACCCTTCCCCGACCGCTATCGTACGCGATGCTCGATTCGATTCGCCCCGACGGTCCAGCCGACGTGAATTGGGTCCAGCTCGTTCCATTCCATTCCCACGTGTCACCGAGCGGCGGCTCATACAGGTCGCCGGTGGTGCCGCCGAAGAGAACAACGGCCTGACGCCCAGCGTCATACGCCATCGCATGCCCGGCGCGCTGTACTGGTCCGCCTCCTCCCCGTAGAGTCCATAGGTCGCCGTTCCACTCCCAGGTATCACCATCTCCACCATATCCGCCAAACAACACGGTGACGCCGCGATGCTGGTCATAGGCCATTCCGTGCAGATCGCGCGGAGCCGGTGCGCTTATTGCCCGAGGGGACCAAGCTGTGCCGTTCCATTCCCAGGTCTCGCCATTGTCATCGGCGCCGACCAACACCGTGACTCCGCGTGCCGTGTCAAAGGCCATCGCATGTCCGCGCCGCGGCGAGGGGCCGGAGGTCGACGCCAGCGTCCAGGCGACGCCATCCCACTCCCACGTATCCCCCAGCCCATGGTATCCAGACCCGTCATCGAGACCCCCATGCAGAACAGCCACGCCGCGCGCTGCGTCAAAGGCCATTGCATGGGCTTCTCGCGGACTTGGCCCGGAAGTTGCCCGCAACTGCCAGGCAGCGCCGTCCCACTCCCATGTTTCGCTGCTCAATGCGTCCTCCCCCAGGCCGCCGTACAAGACGGTTACGCCGCGGATCGAGTCATAGGCCATAGCTGTATAACTGCGTGGCGAGGGCCCGGTCGAAGATCGGAGCCGCCATGTGCTTCCATTCCATTCCCACGTTTGCCCGCTGAGTGTGCCCTCGTAGGGCTCGTATCCTCCGAACAGAACGCTGACGCTCCGCTGGGAGTCGTATGCCATCGCAGGGTTAGCAACGGCTGGCGGTCCTGCCGCGCAGCGCAAGGCCCAGGTGGCCCCATCCCACTCCCAGGTTTGCAGCAAGGAAGCATCGTCGTAGCCGGCGCGTTGGACCAGAACCGCTACGCCCCGCGTACTGTCGAACACCATCGCACCTGTATCTTGAGGCGAGGGGCCGTGCGTGCTCAGCGCGGACCATGCAGTGCCGTTCCATCCGAGAGTGACGGAAGAATTGGCATAGCCAACGCTCGGGCGTCCGCCGAACAAGAGGGTCGTGGCTCGAATGCCGTCGTAGGTTATCACCGGCTGATAGCGAGCGCCAGGCGGCGGCGTGCGCTCGGACCAGACGGCGCAGGATTGTGCAAGCGCGCTCGCTGGTAACACGAACAATGCCGCAAACGATAGGAGCGGGTTGATTAGGCTGCATCCAGGACGCAATCGCCACGAGGTCCGCATGATTCGGCCTCCGCCTTTATCCGGGATTTTCCACTTATCATTGCCATCCTACCGAGGCGGCCCATCCGATTAAAGTCCAAGCCACCCTCCCGCCGGTGTCCTGGCCCGCCGATCCGCTTTTCCGGAACGTGGAGCTGTCGATTCCAGCTACCCCACATTTCTGAATCGACTACAGCGGCTTGACGTAAATCTCTATCGGGTGCCGCTCGACCTCCGCGGAAACCGGCTCGATGCCGGGGATCTTCTGGTTCAGCAGGCTCTGGGCCAGCGTCTCGCCCATGATGTGCTTGCCGAAACCGTTGACCACCCGCTGAACCTCATCCGGACCGACAACGGCCAGGTCGATCCGCTGCTCGTATCGCAGATTCAACTGCTTGCGGATCTGCTGCACCTGATTGACCAGGTCGCGGGCCGTCCCCTCATCGCGAAGCTCGGGCGTGAGCTGCGTGTCCAGGACGAGAATGCCCGCCCCGGGAATCCGCTCGGCGGTCCAGCCCTCCTTGGCGTGCAGCTCCACCGCGACTTCGCCCGCGTTCAGGAATACCCGCTGAGTGTCGACCTCGATCATGAACTCGCCGTCCTGCTCCAGGGCCTTGACCAGGGCCTGAACATCCTTGTGCTTGCCCAGCGCGGCCTTGATCTTCGGGGCCAGCGAGCCGTGCTTGGGGCCGAGTTTGCGAAAGTCCGGCTTCAATTCGTATTGCACGATGTCGTCGATGTCGGCGGACTCGACGTAGTCGATTCGCTTGATGTTGAGCTCGTCTTTGATGATGTCCTCGTACCGCTTGATGACGTCGGCCTTGCGATGGTGCAGCTCGATCCTGGCCAGCGGCTGGCGCACCCGGATCTTGGCAGCCGATCGCGCCGCCCGTCCGCAGGAGACGAGCTGGCGGACATCCTCCACGCTGGCGTTGAGGTCGCGGTCGATGCTCTTTTCGATCTCCGCCGCGTTGGCCGCGGTGATCGGATAGTCGCACAGGTGAACGCTCAGTAGCGCGCCGGGCTCATGCGTACAAACCAGGTTGCGGTACATCGACTCGGCCAGGAACGGCGTAAACGGGGCGATCAGCTTCGAGACGGTGACCAGGCACTCGTGGAGCGTCCCGTAGGCCGCCTGCTTGTTGTCATCCATGCCCGCCCGCCAGAACCGCTCGCGGCTTCGGCGAACGTACCAGTTCGAGAGAGCGTCAACAAACTGGATCAAAGCCTTGCAGGCGTTGTAGTTGTCGTACGCCTCCATGTGCTTATAGACACTGACGCAGCATTGATTCAGTTCGCTGATGATCCAGCGGTCCAGCTCGGTGAAGGCCTGGCAGTCGCGCCGGCAGCCTCCCTCTGTGGTCGCCGGTTTCTGGCAGAACGCCCGCAGCCACTGGTTCGGCTCCCACTTGTCGATGTTCGCATAGATGACGAAGAAGCTGTAGCAGTTGTACAGCCGGATGAGGAATTCGCGCTGGCTCTCGGCGATGGTCGATTCCTGAAACCGGATGCTGGTCCACGGCGTCTGGCCGCTGAAGAACAGCCAGCGCATGGCGTCGGCGCCCTGATGTTCGAAGACATAGCTGGGCTCGCGATAGTTCTTCTTCGACTTGGACATCTTCAGCCCATCCTCGCCCATCAGCAGGCCGAGGACGATGCAGGTGCGGAACGGCTGCGGGTAAGCGAGAGCCGAGCGCTGAGTGCTGAGTGCTGAGTGCTGACCCGCTCCGGCCAGCCCGTTCTTGCCGAACAGCATGACGCTGATCGCCGTCAGCGAGTAGAACCACCCGCGCGTCTGGTCCAGCGCCTCGGAGATGAAATCCGCAGGGAACTGGCTGGCGAACATCTCCCGGTTCTGGTGCGGAAAGCCCCACTGCGCGAAGGGCATCGCACCGGAGTCAAACCAGCAGTCGATGACGTCGGAGACTCGCTGCATGCGGTCCCCGCACTTCGGGCACTTGTACGTGATCTCATCGATGTACGGCTTGTGGACCTTCAAATGGTCCGACAGGCCGGGGTCCTTGGCCTTGGCGTTCTTCCACACCTCCAGACCCTCCACGCCCGGCTTGGCCGTCAACGACGCATACGAATCGATTGCCTCCTTGTGACCGCACTTGGCATCCTGGCAGATCCAGATCGGCAGCGGCGTACCCCAGTAGCGCTCCCGGGAGAGCGCCCAGTCCACGTTCGACTCCAGGAACTTGCCGAACCGCCCCGCCTTGATGTGCTCCGGCAGCCAGTTGATCTCCTGGTTGTTCGCCAGCATGTCTTCCTTGAACTGCGTCGTGCGGATGAACCAGCTCTTCCGCGGATACTGAATAAGCGGATCTTCCTCGGCTCGCCAGCAGAACGGATAGTCGTGGACGTACTGCTCGGTAAAAACCAGGACCTTGCGCTCCTTCATGTCGTGACAGATGTCCTTGTCGCAATCCTTGACCCACCGGCCGCGGTACTTGGGCTCATCGTCCGTAAACGCGCCGCTGGGGGACACCGAGCACAGGAACGGGACGTCGTCGGGATTCTTGAAACGCTTGCGGTCCTCCTGGTACAGATCGAAGTCCACTTCAC
>DATKKX010000390.1:0-15090 GCA_035542775.1 Phycisphaerae bacterium
CCCGCGGAGGGCAACACTGCGCCGCAACTCCAGGTCTTGCTGTGGAAAGACAGCAAAACGCGGAGCATCAGCGACGGTTGGCCGCTGGAGATGAAGAAGGAGTGGATAGTGGCGACGCAGAAGTAACCGGTCCCGCCCGCCTCCTCTCCCCATCCGGACAATGCCGCGCGGGGAGAGGAGCCCGGTTGTTACTGTAGCTTGCACCGGCGCACGTCGAACGGGAATTCGTTGACGAAGTAGGCCCAGTCATCTCCGCCCGTGGCTCCGGGGTATTGGCAGAGACCTCGCGGCCGAAAGTACCCGCCCATGGTGTCTTCCGTGTCAACGTGGTCCAGGGCCGCGCTGCTGTCCTTCGGAACGAAAACGAGTATGCCCGTCGTCCCGCCCGCGGAGACCCGGCCGGCCAGGTAGACCTTCCCGCTCTTGGCGACCAGAGCACGATCGGCCTCGGTCAGCGGCGGCAATTCGCGGACGAATCGAGCGCCGGTGGGTTGCCATTCATAGACGCGGCAGCGCGTGCCGGCCTTGTCGGTGACGCAAACGTGGCCATTGGCGTACCCGATGGCGTGCGGGCCGTCGAAATGGAACTGCTCGTCGAGGAAGGACTGGAACTGACCGCGCGAATCCAGGACCTGAACGCGATCGTTGTCGCGGTCCGCCACGAAGATATGCCCCGTCTCGGCAACCGCCACGTCGGCCGGACCGTAGAATTCGCCGGGCTCGTCGCTCGGAAAGCCCGGCCACCAGGGTCGATTCGGCACAACCTCAACCAGATCGCCCCGCTCGTAGAATGCCAGCACGTGGTTGATCGGGTCAGCGACAATCAGGCGGCCGTCCCTGCTGACCGCCACACCCCCGAAGCGCGGCCGGTAGCCCTTGAAAGCCAGCGTCCGGACGCCGTAGTTCTGCGTGCCCGTGGCGCCGTCCCAGCACATCATCTGGGCGGGACCGTCTCCGGCGAGCGAGATGTACCCCACCTCCTTGTCCATGGCGAAACTGATGCTGTCTTTGTCGTAGGCCAGGCAACCCGGCGGCGAGAGGCTGCTTTCATGCCCCTGCCGGTCAACGATCGAGACGGCGTAGAAAGTGTCCAGGGAATAGGGGCCATCGTATCGGAACTCGTCAAAGTAGGTCCCATCGGAGCAAAGCTGCTGGAGTCGCGGCGACTGCGGAAGGACCGACGCGAGCGTCCACGGCTTGACGGCGTCGTCCCCGAAGCTGGTCCGCTTGTAGACGCGGAACTCCTCGACTGCCTCCAGGGGGACATCATCCGGCAATCGCCAGCATACCTGCAACGGAGGCATGTCGGCCGTGCGCACCGGCATTCGGATGGCGGTAAAGAGCGGCGATGCGGACGCCGCTGGTCCCGCGAACCGCGTGCGAAGCTGGCGCAGGTACATGTCCCGTTGACCACGCAGACAGGCAATGTTGCAGTCGTACAGCCGCAGGAAGTAATACTCCTCCGCCTTGCCTTGGCGCAGACGCAGCAGCAGCAGCCCGTTTGATCCATCCGTGGCGATCTTGCCGAATGGATTGGGCCTCAGCTCGTAACCGCCGGGGGTCCTGGCGGCCGGGGCGGGCAGATCCGGCAACACAAGGCGCCCCTGCTGATCGGTCTGGGCGGAAAACAACGGATCGCCGCGGCCGGCCCCCGCTATGCACCCGGCATACTCGCCCTCGGCCAAAAGCTGGAAGCCGTCGATTTGAACGCCCGGCAGCGGCAAGCCGGCGTTGGACAGCACTTCCACCACGACTTGCGCCGGCAACTGGTACAGAAAGTCGCCGCGAAAACCCCGCGGACGGCCCAGCACCTGGTTCAGGGCGCCAACGCTGTCCTCATCCAGCGCAAAACCGCCCGTCGCGTACATGAACGTGGCCCTGTCGGGGAACAGATGACAGCGCTGCACATACCGGCCGCGGCTATCGAGAACCATGCACTGCTCGATCCTGGTGTCGGTCTTGGTCCATTCGATCAGTCCGAGCTGTCGGGCCAGTTCGCGGGCCTGCGGCCAGTCGATCCGCAGCGCCGCCAGGTCCATCGCCTCGTCCTCGCTCACCTTTCCCCAGACGAGAGTGGCGGCGTACTCCGCAAGGCCGTCTGGTCGGCCTCCTTGCCGCAGCGTTGCCTCCCACGCCGGCCGTCGCTCTGCATTGGCAGGGTCGTCAACAACACTAATCCGGTCGCATCGCACCCTCTCCATCGCCCCTTGCGGCGAGGACGGATACATCGATGCCCGAAACAGGCCGTTGAGCGAACGAAGCTGATACTGGACCCAATCTTCAAAGCAGAAGGAGTCCACCAGGTTCCGGTTGCGCTGATAGGCTTCATAACGATCCCTGGCCACGACCACTGCGACGGCCAGCCCCTGGACAGGCTCGACGAAGATGTTGTTCCACCGCACGATCTCGGCCGCGCCCCCGTCCGGATCGATGTCCACACGCAGAGTGTGGGCGCCTTCCTGCCAGCGCCAGGTGACCGAGACCTCGTGTTCGGCCCGAGGCTTCAGTGCCGGCACGGTCGCCGATCCCACCTCGGCGCCGTCTATCGAAACCTTGCACGGCACAGGCCCGGAATCGGCAAAGCCGCCGTTCAGGACGTGGATCTTGAAGGTCACCTCGCTGCCCGCCGCCGGATGCCATGACACGCCGCTTGTGTCGACGTCGGTCCGCGGAACGCCGTTCTCCTCGATGACGTGGCCCTGGAGGCTGGGATCGCGCGGAAGGCGCTCCACGTAAGCGACCGTCAGGTCCGGCAGATTGGGCGCCACCTTGTGTCGCTCGCCTCGGCGAAACTGGAACTGGTCCACTTCCGGAACTGAAAGGGCCAGCGGCTTGTCGGTTCCCTTGAAAACCAGGACCTGATCGGCCCACTCCATCACCTTGCCCAGGTGCTTGGCCCCATCCCGCTCGGTCACGGTGTCGGCGAATGCCGGTCCGGAAGCGGTCAGACGGTACGGAAACAGCCCGTCGTCCGCGCCGACGGGATCACAATGCCGGGGGGCCGGCTGCGAAGCCGGAGACTGTGCCATGACGGATGCCGCCAGTATCGAAACGAGCAGGGGCGCGCACATGCTGAACCTCCGTGGTCGCTTGGCTCTTTGAGAGCGTTGCGGAGCGGGATGATACACTCAACTGCGAAGTTCGTTAAGGATCGCGGTTTGGACGGCCTCACCCTCGCCGGCCGAGTACTTCCGGGCGTTCCATCGAAAACCCAGATTGTCGCCGGACCTTCGCGGAATGAGGTGGAAATGCAGATGGAGGACCAGTTGGCCGCCGGACTCGCCGGTATTCTGGAGCACGTTCATGCCCGTCGCGCCGGTGGCCCGCATGATTGCCCGGGCCAGGGGGGAGAGGTGAGCCGTCACCGCATGCAGAACGTCTTCCGGGACGTCGAGAATGCTCTCGGAATGCTGCTTGGGAATCAGGAGCGCGTGGCCAGGCGCAAGCGGCCCGACATCGAGAAAAGCGAATGAATCAGGTGTATCGAGGATCCGCAAAGACGGAATGGCGCCGGTCGCGATCCTGCAGAAGATGCAATCCGACTTTTGCACCGCGGTAGCCCTCGTCGTCACCGATGCGAGTCCGGCCATCTCGCACAAGCCGCGGATCGCCGAACACCATGCGATTCCACCGGGCTCATCCTCCCGTCCGCTGCAAACGCCGACGTCCTCTCAACCCGCGCCGGTTGTCACCTGACGGGCGGCGGACACTCAATCGGTCGTTCCGGCCTCGCCGGCCTCAGCGGGCCCCTGGTCGGCGGGCTGCTCCTTGGCGGCCTTAGCGGACGATTCAGCGGCCTTCTTCTGCGGGCCGCGTCCTTTGCGCTTTCCGCCCTTCCCTTCCATGAAAAGCACCCGATCGAGGGCCTTCTGCCGCCGCTGCCCGACGGTCTTCTTCACGCCCTTGGGCTTCTCTCCCTCCTCGCCGAGAAGTTGGAGGATCGCCAGATCGCCGGCATCGCCGATCCGCCGCTTGGGCAGACGGATGATGCGGGTGTATCCTCCGGGCCGATCGGCGAATTTCGGAGCCACATCGGTGATCAGCTTGTGCACCACCGACTGAGCCACGAAGGAGATCTTCTTCTTGTTGTAGCTGGCGGGCACTTTGCCGGCGCGGTGCCTGCGGCCGGATCGGGCGGTGAGCACCTTCCGTCTCTGGGCGGCCGACATGCCGTCGTACTTCTCCTGCTCTTCCTTGCTGAGGACCGATCGGTCACCCAGCAGGGCAATGAGCCTCTGGCGGCTCTGCAACGTGCCTTTGCGGGCCAGGGTGATGAGCCGCTCGACATACGGCCGGATCTCCTTGGCCTTGACCAGCGTGGTTTCGATCTGACCATACTGGAACAGACTTTGAGCCATGTTCCGCCGCATCGCCTTGTGATGAGCGGGCGTCCGCGATAGATGTCGTCCTGCAAGCCGATGTCTCATGTTAGCTACACCTGTCCCAATCGGTCCGGCCCGGTCGTGGTTACGACCGATGTTCAGCCGGTGGTTTCACCCGTCACTCCCACTTCCTTGTTCGTGGGCACATTTGCTTCCGGCGCCGCGGGCGAAGCCGGCGGCACGGCCGGATAGTCCACCGATGACGCCGGCGGCGGTGAACCCGGCGAGGCCAGATAACCGTCCATTGGGGCGGCTTTGCCCCTGACGTCAAGCGGCTCTTCCTCGCCAGCGGTCTCTTCGCCGGCCGCTGTACCCGTCTCCGTCTTGTCGGAGCGAAGCGACAGGCCCAGATCAGCCAGCTTTCGCTTGATCTCCCGAAGGGAGGTCTTGCCGAAGCTGCGGATCTTGAGCAGGCTGGCTTCATCCCACTGGACCAGCATCCCGACGGTCGAAATCTCCGCTGAAGCGAGGCAATTGCTGGCCCGCACAGACAGGTCGAGCGAGCTGATCGGCATCGAGAGGACGCTTTCGTCCACGTTCTTGCCGTCCGTCCCGCCGACTTCCGATTCGGCCTGAGCCCCGTCCACGGCGAGCCCCGAACCCATCTCGAAATACTGCACGAATGTGTTGACGTGCTTGCGGAGGATCTTCGCGGCTTCCACCAGGGCCATCTCGGGCGTGATTGTGCCGTTGGTCCAGATCTCCATGATCAGGCGGTCGTAATTGGTCCGCTGGCCCACGCGGGTATCCTCGACACGGTAGCGCACCCGCGTCACCGGCGAGTACACCGAGTCAACCGGGATCAAGCCGATGATCTGGTCGCCCTCGGGCTTGTTTTCCTCGGCGGTCGCATAACTGCGCCCACGGCTGACGGTCATCTCCATCTTGAATTCGGTGTCGCCGGTCAAGGTGGCGATGAGCTGATCCTTGTTGATGATCTCGATTGCCGGATCAGCCTCGATCTGGGCGGCGCGCACCTCGGTGGACTCCCCGGTCTTGCCTTTGACCGAGACCCGCATCATCTTGGGGGTGTCCGTAGACAGCCGCACGATCAGCGACTTGACGTTCAGGATGATGACGGTCACGTCTTCGACAACTCCGGGAAGAGTGGTGAATTCGTGATCGACCCCTTCAATCTTCACATGCGTGACCGCGGCGCCCTCCAGACTGGAAAGGAGAATGCGGCGCAGACTATTGCCTATGGTCGTGCCAAAACCCCGCTCAAACGGCTCGACGATGAACCGCCCATAAGTGGGCTTACTGGCCTGCTCGTCCCGCACTACGCGAGTCGGCAGTTCCAAACCTCGCCACCGTATTCGCATTACCATGTCCTCCCAGGAACGTGACCCGCATCCCCGAAAAACCTGGTTCGTAGCACTGATCGTCCGATCTCATGGCCTGGAATTCGATCGCTCCGCCGCTCCGAATCGTCGTCCTGAAGACACTACCGACTGTAAAACTCGACCACCAGATGCTCTTCCACCGGAATCTGCACGTCGTCGCGCGTGGGCAGCGCTATGACATTGCCTTCCAGCTTCGCAGCGTCCAGTTTCAACCAAGATTGTAGTGATCGATTCGGGTCCAGTTCGACCGCCGCCCGCACCATCTTCCGTGTCGCCTCCTGGTCTCTCACGCCGACGGAGTCGCCCACCTTGACGAGATAGCCCGGCTTGTTGACCCGCAGGCCGTTGACGGTGAAATGGTTGTGTCCGATGGAAATGCGGGCGGCCTTGCGCGACGGGGCCAGGCCCATCTTGTAAACCACGTTGTCCAGTCGCCGCTCCAGCAGGCCCAGGAGGGCCTGTCCGGTGTTCTCGTGGGCACGCTGCGCCCGGAGCAAATAGGCTCGAAACTGCCTATCGAACAGCCCGTAGTACCGCTTGACCTTCTGCGTCTCCCGCAGGCGCTTGCCATACTCGCTGCCCTGGCGGCGGCGAAAGGCCCGCGATCCGCCGGGCGGCATGTTGCGCGAGGGCTTCTCCATGGGGCATTTCGCGCTTTCGCAGCGCGTGCCCTTGAGCATCAGCTTGATGCCCTCTCGACGACAGTTTCGACACGCAGGTCCTAGATCTCTTCCCATGGCGATCCTCAAATGCGGCGCTTAGACCCTTCGCTTTCGCGGCGGCCGGCAACCGTTGTGCGGCAACGGTGTGACATCCTCAATCGAAACGATTCTGAGCCCGCCGGACTGAAGCCCGGCAATGGCCGACTCACGCCCGCTTCCCGGCCCCTTCACCTTGACCTCGACCTCAACGATGCCGAACTTGCGCCGGGCCGCGTTGGCGGCCGCCTCGCCCGCACGCTGGGCGGCGAACGGCGTGCTCTTGCGCGTCCCCTTGAAGCCGATGGTGCCGGCTGACTGCCAGCACAGCGTCTCGCCGGACGGGTCGGTAACCGTGACGATCGTATTGTTGAACGTGGCCTTCACATGGGCGACGCCCCGGGCCAGATTCCGCCGTAATTTTCGCTTGGTTGCTGCCTTAGCCGCCACTCATGCATCTCCTATTGCCGGAACTGGTCCTGCCGGCCCTTAGCTTCTCAGCTCCTTCACGCCCTTCTTCCCGGCAACCGTCTTCTTGGGCCCTTTCCGCGTGCGGGCGTTGGTTCGGGTCCGTTGACCGCGCACCGGCAGGCCCCGGCGATGACGGATACCGCGGTAGCATTGAATGTCCTTGAGGCGGGAAATATTCTGCGCCACTTGTCGCCGGAGCTGGCCCTCGACGACATAGTTGCGGTCGATGATCGCGGCAATGCGGCTGATCTCGTCCTCGGTCAGGTTCTTGGCCCGGACGTTGGGGCTGATCCCGGCCTCTTTCAGAATCGCGAGCGTGTTCTTCGGGCCGATGCCGTAGATGTATGACAACGCCACTTCCACGCGCTTATCGTTCGGGATATCCACACCGGCAATACGTGGCATCGATCTTCTCCTGCGCAGTTCCCCTGCTTAACCCTGCCGCTGCTTGTGGCGCGGATTCGTTGAGCAGATCACGCGCACAACGCCCCTGCGCTTGACGATCTTGCAGTTTTCGCAAATGCGACGAACGCTGCTGCGAACTTTCATCCGACTACTCCCATGCGCCGGCCCCGCTCTCGCGGACCTGCGCTCTCAAAGCCGTCTACCTGCCGTCCGACAGGACATCGATGCCTTTGGACGTCACGGCGACTGTCTGCTCAAAATGGGCCGACCAGCGGCCGTCCCGGGTCACCTGCGGCCAGCCGCTCCAATCCGCCGCCTTCACATCCGGGCCGCCCGCGTTGACCATCGGCTCCACGGCGAGCACCAGGCCCGGTTCCAATCGGAAGTCCTGCTTGCGCTGCGAGCGATCCGCGTAGTTCGGCACCTTCGGATCCTCGTGCATTTCCTGTCCGATCCCGTGCCCGACGAATTCCCGGACAACCGAAAAGCCGGCGGCTTCAACGTACTCCTGCATCAGGCCGGCGACCTCGCTCCACCATCGCCCCGGCTTCATCTCAGCCAGGGCCAGATCCAGAGCCCCGCACGTCACCGCCAGCAACTGCTCGGCCTCTTTGCCGATCTTGCCGACCGGGATCGTCGTCGCGGCATCGCCGCAGTAGCCCTTCCGGCGAACACCGCAGTCCACGCTGACAATGTCGCCTTCCTTCAGGACCCGCTCGCCGGGAATACCGTGCACAACCTCGTCGTTCACGCTCACGCATATCGCCGCCGGAAACGGGAACTTCGCCGCCGGCGAACGCACACCTTTGAACAGGGCCTCACTGCCCGAGGCGGCGATGATCTCTTCGGCGACCTTGCCCAGGTCCGCGGTCTTCAAGCCGGGTCGCACCATCCGGCGCATTTCTTCCAGCACCTGGTGGACCACTCGCCCGGCGGCACGCATCAACTCGATCTCGCGAGCGCTCTTCAAAACCGCCGCCATGACCTCGCCATCCCGCGACTGCGCCCGGCCTGCCGAGGCCTCTCGCGTCCTCAGAGCCCCCTGCAGGCCTCTTTGATCGCCGCAGTCACTTGGTCCACGCTGCCGCCGGCATCCACCGATTTCAGGATGCTCCGGCCGCGGTAGTACGCCACCAGCGGCTCCGTCTCCGCGTGATAGGTCTCCAGTCGCTGCCGGACCACCGTCGGCTCATCGTCCTTGCGGCGGGTCAACTGCGCCCCGCAATCGTCGCAGATCCCCTTCCTGGCGGGCGGCGAAAACTGCTCATGATAGATGCGCCCGTCCTGCGGGCATGACCACCGCCCCGTGAGGCGCCTGGTCACATCCGCGTCGTCAACCTCCATGTTGACCACGGCGTCCAGTTTCCAGCCTCTGGCCGCCAACCTAGTGTCAAGACCCTCCGCCTGGGCCACGGTCCGCGGAAAACCATCCAGGAGGGCGCCCTGCGCCGCTCCGGGCCGCGCGATGTGATCCATCATCATACTCAGGATCAGATCGTCCGGCACCAGCACGCCGCGGTCCATGTAGTCCTGGGCCTTTCGCCCCAGCTCTGTTTTGGCCTTCCTCTCCGCGCGGAGGATATCGCCGCTCGATAGATGCAAGAGCCCGAAGGCCTTGGCGATTCTCACCGCCTGCGTTCCTTTGCCCGCTCCGGGGGGACCCAGCAGCACTAGTCTCACGTATAGGCTCCCTTGATTCGCGAGCCGCCTCCGTCACCCAGGAATCCGCCGTAATTTCGCATGATGAGGTTGGCTTCGATCCGCTGCACGAGGTCCAGGCCGACGCTCACGACGATCAGCAAACCCGTTCCTCCCAGGAATGAGGTCACGCTCTGTGAAATCTCGAGGGCCGCCGCCACCACCTGCGGGATGATGGCGATGGCCGCCAGGAAGCCCGCGCCAACGTAGGTAATTCGCATCATGACGGTTTCAAGGTAGTCCGCCGTCCGTTTGCCGGGCCGCAGCCCGGGAATGAAACTGCCGTAATCGCGCAGTTGGTTGGCCATTTCCTTGGGCTGGAATTGCACGGTCGTCCAGAAATACGCGAAGAAGTAGACCAGACCGATGTAGGTCGCCGCGTACAGGAAGCTCCCGTTGTGAAACTCGGCGGTCATCATGGCCAGAAAACCGCTCGTCGGGAACAGCGTGGCGAGCCAGTTAAACATCAGGCCGGGGAAGATCAACAAGCTACTGGCGAAGATGATCGGCATCACACCGCCGTGATTGACCCGCAATGGCAAGTACTGGCGCTGTCCGCCGTACACCCTGCGGCCGCGCGTCTGCTTGGCCTGCTGGATCGGAATGCGCCGCTGGCCCTGGGTTATCAGGATCGATCCGGCCACAACGCCTACGAAGGCGACGATCAGGAACAGGATCTTGCCGGGCCCGAACTGGGCCTCGCCGGTAACATCCAACGTCGCGTTCTGGATAACCGTGTATATGGCCCCCGGCATTCGAGCCACGATGCCGGCCATGATGATAAGACTGACACCGTTGCCGATGCCGTATTCGTCGATCTGTTCGCCCAGCCACATCAGGAACAGGGTCCCAGCCGTCATGCCCAACAAGGACATCAGCCAGAAATTCAGTGTCGGGCCGAAGTTCATGGAGAAGTTGCCGAACTCAGGGAACACCAGTCCCTGCCCCATGATGAACCGCACCCAGAACGCCGCCTGGATCAGGCAGATGCCGACCGTCAGATAGCGTGTGTATTCCTGTATCTTCTTCCGGCCGACCTCCCCTTCCTGGCGCAGTTTTTCCAGCGCGGGGACCACCGTGCCCAAAAGCTGCAGAATAATTGAAGCGGAGATGTACGGCATGATCCCCAGCCCGAAGATCGTGCTCTGCTGGAGACTGCCGCCGGTGAAGGTGGCGAAGTACTCGGCCAACTGACCAATTCCGCCGGCGCCGGCGCCTCGGAGGTTCTTCCAGTAGGTCGTCAGAGCGGCCTGGTCCACGCCCGGCAACGGCACATAGAAGCCGATCCGGTATGCGGCCAGGAGGCACAAGGTGAACAGGATCTTGTTCCGGAGATCCTTCACTTTGAAAATGTTGACGAACGTCTGCAACATGACAACTAGCTGCCTTCTTGCTTGCTCTCAGGTTTCGGACCGGGCGCGGCTTTGCCCTTCTTGCCGCCTTTCGGCTTGCCCCCCTCAACCTCGGCGGCCGGCTCGGTTTGCGGCTTCGGACGCTTCACGAACTTCTTCTTGGGCTGCGGCCCCAGACGCGTAATGGTCCCGCCCACGGCTTCGATCTTGGCCGCGGCCGAGGCGCTGAAGCGATGGGCCTGCACGCCCAGTTTCTTGTTGAGCTCTCCGCCCCCGAGGATCTTCACCTTCTCATGCCGATCCCTGATCAGCCCGACGGCCTCCAGGGCGGCGGCGGTCACGTGCCCGCCGTCCTCGAAACGCGAGTCCAGATCCCCGACGTTGACAACCTGGTATTCAACGCGAAACAGCTTGTTGCTGAATCCGAATTTCGGAAGGCGCCGAAACAGCGGGAACATGCCGCCTTCATAGAGGTTGCCCGGGCGACAACCGGCCCTCGCGCCGCAGCCCTTGTTGCCGCGACCGCTGGTCTTGCCCAGCCCGCTGCTCTCGCCGCGACCGACTCGCTTTCGCTTCGGCTTCGGACCGACTTTCGCTGTTACCATCGTGATGTTCATCGCCATTGCTGCAACTCTCATGTTGGCAAAGCCACGCCTCGCAGATTCTCCACCATTCGGCGATCACGCAGGGAAGTCAGTGCATCCATCGTCGCTTTGACCAGGTTCTTCGGGCTCGTCGAACCATAAACCTTCGTCAAGCAGTCGCGCACGCCGGCAAGTTCCAGCACGGCCCGCACGCTGGCGCCCGCGATCACGCCAGTTCCTTCACTGGCGGGCACCAGATGGACGCGGCTGGCGCCGAATCGTCCCGTCACCGCATGTGGAATGGTAGAACCGGTCAGAGGAATCGGCTGCATTGACCGCATTGCTGCTTTTCGGGCCTTGTCCACTGCCTGTGGCACTTCGTTGGCCTTGCCGTAGCCGTAGCCAACTTGCCGCTGACGGTCTCCGACGACCACAATTGCCGCGAAGCTGAAGCGGCGACCGCCCTTGACGACCTTGGCGCAGCGGTACACCCGGACCACGTTCTCTTCGATCGCAGGCCCTTCCTGCGGTTCAATCACTGGCGTATCGGGCTTCACCATGAATCACACTCATCCACATCTTGTTCCAAACGACTCCCTCGCACAGGGCCCCGAGCTATCGACTGCCTTCGTCAGCGCCCGATCAGGACACGAACCGCCGGCTGATTGTTCCAGGGCCGATTGTTCGTATCGTGAACCGCGCGTGGGCTCAGAACTCCAGACCCGCCTTTCTGGCGGCTTCCGCCAAGGCCTTGATGCGGCCGTGATACCGATATCCGCTGCGGTCGAAAGCCACTTTGCGGATCCCCTGCATTCGCGCCCGCTCAGCGAGGATCTGACCGATGACTGTCGCCGCGGCCTTGTTGCCGCCCGTCTTGAGCTGATCCGCCACCGCCTTGTTCAGGCTGCTCGCGGAGCAGACCGTGCGGCCGCCCTCGT
This sequence comes from Phycisphaerae bacterium, assembly GCA_035542775.1. Lineage (GTDB taxonomy): Bacteria > Planctomycetota > Phycisphaerae > UBA1845 > UTPLA1 > DATKKX01. Next base: position 11,872 of record DATKKX010000390.1, read on the forward strand.
CGTCGATCAACTGGGCGCTGATATTCTTCAGGCTGCGAAACACGCTCAATCGCGGCCGTTCCGGAGTGCCGAACACTCTCCGCCGCACCCGGCGCTTCCGCCGCTCTCGACGCACCAACTTCAGTACCGTTGCCTTCATCGCCTTGCCACCGTCACGTTTATGAGGCGCCGCCAGCGCCGGCGAAGGCCTTGCCCGCCTTCCGCCGAATCTGCTCGCCGGCGTAGCGCACGCCCTTCCCCTTGTAGGGCTCGGGCAGCCTCGCGTCCTTGATCATTCGGGCAAACTGTCCCACCACCTGCTTGTCGACGCCGCTCACGGTCAACTTCGCCGGCGTCTCATCTCCCTTGGTGTTCGCGACCTCGATGTCCACTTTCACGCCCGCCGGAATCGTCAGCTTGATGGGATGGGCATGTCCCACGTTCAGCTCCAGGGTCTTGCCGGAGACCGCGCAACCATACCCCGTGCCGTAAATCTCCATCTTCTGCTGGTAGCCCTGGGCGACACCCACCACCATGTTGTTAATCAGCGCCCTGGTCATGCCGTGAAAAGCCCGGTGCTGGGCCAGATCCGAGGCCCGCGTCACGCGAATCGCATTCGCCTTGGCATCATGCGAGACCGTCACCCCCGCCGGGTGCGACCACGACAGCGTGCCCTTCGAGCCGGTCACCGTTATCTGGCTGCCCTTGAGCTCGACCTTCACTCCCGCGGGCAGCGGTATTGGTTTCTTGCCGATTCGCGACATCTCGTCATCTCACATCATCTGGCCGTACGCGGTGGTTTCAACGTCCGGGCCTGCACTTCTCCGTCGCTCATGCGTTCACTGCGTCAATAGACGGTGCACAGCAACTCGCCACCAAGCTTCTGTTCGCGGCATTTCCTGTCGCTCATCACCCCGCGGTTGGTCGACACCACCGCGATTCCCAGGCCGTTCAGCACGCGAGGCAGCTCATCGATGTTCACGTACACTCGTCGACCGCCCTTGCTCTCGCGTCGTATGTGGCTGAGCACCTGCTCGCCTCGCGGGCCATACTTCAGCGTGATCCGGATGAAGCCCTGCTTGCCATCGTCGATCTCCTCGACATCGGTGATGTAGCCTTCTTCTTTCAGAACCTGGCAGACGGCCAGCTTCACGCCGCTGCGAGGGATCATCACTTGCTTCACGTGGTTGCGGATCCCGTTTCGTATCCGCGTCAACAGGTCGGCGATGGGGTCGCTCCACATACTGCTCTAACCTCGAGTCTTTCGCTTCAGCCTTTCAAACCGGGCCTTTACCAGCTCGCCTTCCGCACGCCGGGTATCTTGCCTTCCAGAGCCATGCTCCGGAAACAGAGCCGGCACAATCGGAACTTACGATAGACCGCTCGCGATCGGCCGCACACCTGGCACCTTGTATAACGCCTCACCTTGAACTTGGGCGTCCGCTCGGCTTTGATTCTCCAACACTTTCGTGCCATATGCCCCGATCGCTCCTACATCGCAAATCCAGGCTTCCGCCCGGGCCATCCACCGGCCGAACGCCTTATGCGCTGGCCGCCGTCTTCTCCTCTTTTCTGAAGGGCAGGCCCAGCAGGGTCAACAGACGCAAACCCTCGCTGTCGCTGTGGGCTGTCGTCACAATGGTGATGTTCATGCCCTGCTGGAATTCCACCTTGTCCGCATCCACTTCCGGAAAAACCGTCTGCTCGGAAAGGCCCATGTTGTAGCTGCCGCGGCCGTCGAAGCTGTTTGGATTCAACCCGCGAAAGTCTCGCATACGAGGGATGGCCACGTTGATCAGCCGCTCCAGAAACTCCCACATCCGCGGACCGCGAAGCGTCACCTTCAAGCCGACATCGTATCCACGGCGGACTTTGAAGTTGGACACGCTCTTGCGGGCCACGCACACAATGGGCCGCTGACCGGCGACCTGCCCGAGCTCCTTCTGGGCCATCTCCAGCCGCTTCTTCTCCTGGATCGCCTTGCCGATACCCATCGAGATCACAACCTTCTCGATGCGCGGAATCGATAACCTGTTCTTGCGGCCCAACTCCTCCTGCAAAGCGGGCACAACCTTCGTCTTGTATGTATCCAACAGCCTGGGCATAGTCTCTTCCGATGCTAACCGTCGCCTGACAGATCTCCGCGGCTATCGGGTCGCCTTGGCCTCCTCCAGCACCGTCCCGCCCCGCGTCATTCGACGCTGCGACACGATCTTGCCGGATGCGTCTCTCTCGATCTCAAAGTGCACACGGCTGCCGTGGCCCGTCTTCGGATCCACCGGCAACACGTTCGACAGGTGAAGCGGCGCCTCCTTGCGGATACGCCCACCCTGGGGATTCTTCCGGCTCCGCCGCATGTGACGGTACACGAGGTTGACGCCCTCGATCACCACGATGTTCTTGGTCGGATCGACGCGCAGGACTCTGCCCTGCTCGCCCTTGTGGTCTCCAGCGATCACCTCGACCCGGTCGTTCTTTCGTATCTTTGCCGCCATCTGGCCTGTCCCAACCGCTCCGCGAGCCGCTCCGGCACCGCCGGCTCAAACCACCTCGCTGGCGAGCGAAATAATCTTCATGAAACCCTTGTCCCGCAGTTCCCGGGCCACGGCTCCGAAAATGCGCGTGCCCTTGGGGTTCTTCTCATCGTCGATGATCACCGCCGCGTTGCTGTCAAAGCGGACATAGCTGCCGTCCGGTCGCTTGACCGGCGCCCTCGTGCGGACGACGACCGCCTTCACCACGCGGTGGCCCTGCCGCTCCTTCCGCGTCTTGCCGACGTAGTAGTCGCTGTTGGGCAAGGCCTTCTTCACGCTGCACACCACGATGTCCCCCACCGTCGCGATCCGCCGCGTGAATCGCCCGCGGCCGGTCGAACCGCCCAACACGCGGATGACCAGCGCGCGTTTCGCGCCGGTGTTGTCCGCGATATCCACTATGCTCTCGCTCTGCAACATATCTCGCGCACCTGGCTAGGCTTCGACGGACTTCCGTACAATCCTGCTCAACCGCCAAGATTTCGTCTTGCTGATCGGTCGGCACTCCACGATCTCGACCACGTCGCCCTGCTTCGCTTCGCCTTTCTCGTCATGGGCCTGGAAGACACTCTGTCGGCGCAGGTACTTGCCGTACTTGGGGTGCCGCACGTTGTAGGCGACGGTGACGCGGATCGTCTTCTGCCGGCCGCTGGAGGTCACCACGCCGATCTGCGTGGCGCGCTTCGGTGGCCGGCTCCGCGTCGTT
>DATKKX010000391.1:0-4645 GCA_035542775.1 Phycisphaerae bacterium
GCATTCCAGAACTCAGAAGCTGGCGGTGCCCCAGTTTGTTGAAACGACAACGACGTCCAACGAGCTGCTCAAATCCCAAGCGAGCGGCGCCGGAGGCGTCGTGTTCTGCCAGATTGCCCCGTGGATGTTCGATTTCCGGGCGCACCCCTACCTCCGGACCACTTATCGGCGCAGCGTCTTCCTGGTCTCTCGGCTTCTCAACAACCTGGGGCTTCGCTCTCCCACCAGTCTCCGCGCCTTGTGGAACGCCAAGACGCCAAACAACGTTTTCCTCCTCCAAGGGGGATGGCAGGGCATCGCGGACAGAAACGAAATCGGCAAGGATCAGGGCTGGTGGAAGGCTGATTTTGACGCCAAGGATTGGAAACCGGCCATCGTTCCCGGCGCTTTCGACGCGCAGTCTCCGGAGCTCCGTGGCTACGCGGGCAAGTACTGGTATCGGACCCGTTTCACGCTGCCCGAGCACTACCGGCAGAATTCGCCGACCCTCTACATCGGGCGGGTCAGCAATGAATCGTGGGTCTGGCTCAACGGGGAGTTTCTGGGCGAGGTGTCCCGCAAGACCAATCCGAACGACAGTTCCGAGATCCCCCGCGCGTATCGGCTCGATCCGGACAAACTGAATTCCGCCGGCGAGAATGTCCTCGTGGTGCTCGTGAACCACACCAATCCCCGCTCCCCGGGCGGCCTGATGGGCAGCCCCGCCATCGTCGGCCCCGGGAGCTGGCTCCACAGCTATTACTTGCAGGAGCCGGTGGCGGAGGACGATCCTTACCGCTATTTCCGCTGGTGATCCGCGGCGGCGTCGGGCTCTGATAGGATCAGCGCCGACGATTCTGCCGGACCATTGGCTTGGGTCTTGGCCCCCAAGGGCCATCGCACCCGAATGCACCGCGGCGGGTTTCCCGCCGGATAGCCAAAGAAACAGGCGGCACTGGATTGGCTGTAATAGCCCGAGCCCGCATACACCTCGCTGGCCTGCATAGATCCATCCCCAAGCTCAACCGTGATCCGCGCCCCAATAGCAGTGGGGTTGCCCGCCCGACCCCGCAGCTGAATCCGGAGCGAATGGCGCCCGGCTATCCCGCGATTCCGAAATGCCATCGCGGTACTGTTGTTTCGGGTCACCAGAAAATCCGGCCAACCGTCTTCATCGAGATCAATCAAGGCCAAAGCCTTGGCGTCACCCGGCACAACCAAGCCACTTTCGCTGGGTGGCACCGGCGCAAAGTGTCCATGACCATCGCCCCGCAAGAGCTGGCTGAGTCCGCCATCGAAGCGACCGACCGCCGGTATGGGCGCAAAGGAATTCTGAACGGCATAGATATCGGCGTGGCCGTCGCCGTCGAAATCCCCGGCTACAATGCCCTGCAGCGGTGCGATCTGGGCGAGACGCGGCAAAGGTTCGAAGTGGAACGTGCCATCGGGCTGGCTGAGAAATACTCCACTCTGCAACACAGTGGCCGCAACCCGGAGCGCCGCTGCGAGCCTGTCTTCGCCAAGAATCTCGGGCAACGTGGCCCGCGCATAGTCGTCGTTTCGAGGATAGCGTCTCAAAACGGATGGAATCGCCGCGCCAAGATCCCGGCGGGTGCGCCACGGATAGAGTCGATCGCCCTCGTAGTAAGCCTCGATGATCTGAGGGGTGGCGCCGCCACCGAAATCACCGTAGAACAGCACCGCGGGATGCCCAGGGTCCGCACGGTACTGGGTGTTGAGGCCGACATTGCCGACGACATAGTCGGGTTGGCCATCGCCGTTGAAATCGGCCGCCGCGATCGAGTTCCACCAGCCCGTGCCGGCGGACGCAAAGCCCGCCTTCACTGTCCAGTCCTCGAAATGTTTGCCTTGCTCGTTATGGAAAAACCTCACGAAACCCCATTCCAGGGTGAGGAGCAGATCGGGCCAGCCGTCGCCGTCCACGTCGCTCCAGAGAGCGGAAGTCACCATTCCGATCTCCCGCAGTCCCGGTGCCATCGAGTCGGTGACATCGTCGAATCGTCCGTCACGATTAATCAACAACGCGCTGCGAGGAGACAAGGGATACTCGCCGGTCCGCACCCGTCCGCCGACGAAAAGATCCAGGCGCCCGTCGCGGTTGAAATCCGCCGCGGCCACCGCGCCCGCATTCACGGGCAGCGCGGGCAAGACGCCATCGGGCGCGAGAGAATATTCTCCGCCATCGCCGCGGCGATAGAGGCGAGGCTCGTATTCCGACGCACCCGGCGGCCTGGCATTCCCGCCGCGGGTCACCAGCAGGTCATTTCGGCCTGAACCCTCGGCGTCGAAAAGCAACACCGGGCCATCGTCAATGGGCGCAGGGCTGGCGGCGGGGCCGGCGGCGGCGAGCACGAATCTCCTTGCGGTTCCGAATCGCAATATCCGCAGCGGATCCAAGGTCGTCCCACCAATCACCACGCCGTCTCGGCCGTCTGCACCCACGGCCCCAACCGCAATGGCGGGTCCGCGACGATTCAGTCGCTGCGGGAGTAGCCGCTGGAGGTTCGTTTCGGCCAGCTCGTCTTCCCGCGTACTCAAGGCCAATCCGACGGCACCAGTCACGTCTTCGAACTGTCCGGGTTCCGGTCGGCTCATGGCGGCTGGCGATGCTCCGGGCGTGGCCGCCTCCGTCACCGTGTAGCGCTGATCCACGGCCAGATTGGTCAAGGTCTGCACGATGCCGCTCGGCCATATCACGATCAGGCGATCAATCCGCGTGTCATCGCCCAAACCAAAATGGACGGTGGGGTCGCTGCTCGATTTGTAACCGCGGGCCAGCCATAGCTGGCGCACCTGGATTCCGAAGGCCGACTCCAGGCGCACCACCGCGCCCACGCCGAAACGGTTCGATTGCGTCCCCCGCAGGGCGATGATCACACGATGGCCCGACTGGCAGTCATTGCGCAATACAGTCACCGCCTGTTGGTAATTGGCGTATACGATATCCAAGTCCCCATCCCCATCGAGGTCCCCCAAGGCCGTGCCGAAGCTGACCCCCACTTTGTTCAAGCCCCAGGCCGCGCTCGTATCCTCGAATCGCACGTCACCCAGATTGCGGTAGGCGCGGTGCGACTCGACCAGTACGGGGCTGTTGCGCATGACTCGCACGTAGCCCATGGGCGTTCCATCCGCGAAAGCCCGGGTGAGGAGATCGGTGTTGGTTTGCTCCCGATTCATCCCGTTGGTCACAAAGAGATCCAGTCGGCCGTCGTTATCGAGGTCTTCGAGCCGCGGTGACCACGTCCAGTCGGTGGCATTGACGCCGGCAAGGTTCGCCGCTTCGAGGCATCGCCCGGTGTTGGTATTCAAGAAGAGGGCGCTGCGCTGATATTGCGGCGCTTGATCGGAGCCGGGCAGCGGGTCCTTCAACAAGGCCCGTGTATCCGCCATTCCCCGTTGATCCTTCTCGTGGGTGGTCGCAGCCATATCTGCAGCGAGGAGATCGATTTGCCCGTCGTTGTTCACGTCGCCCGCATCCGATCCCATCGAGGAGAACGGCATGTGCGGGACCACCTGATCGATCACGTTGGTGAACGTGCCGTCACGATTATTGTGATAGAGTTGGTCCGGGGTGCCGAAGTCGTTCGCGACGTACAGGTCGGGCCAGCCGTCGTTGTCGTAGTCCCACCAAGTTGCCGAATGCCCCTGGGTTTCGCCCCGAATGCCGGCGCGGTCGGTGACATTGGTGAACGTGCCGTCCCGTTGGTTGTGGAAGAGGTAATCGCGCTGGCCCTGCGGATGAGCCACGGGATCGAGCAGGTTCGTCTGCACATAGACGTCGAGCCATCCGTCTCGATCGTAGTCGCCAAACGACGCCATCACACACGCATCATTGACATCCAGCCCATAGGCATGGGCCATTTCCTTGAAGGTTCCGTTGCCTTGGTTGATGAAGAGCAAGTTGGGGGCGCCGAAGCGGCACACGTAAAGGTCCAAGCGCCCGTCGTTGTTCACGTCGACAAATGTCGCGCCCTCGTTCCATTTCCCTATTTCCCCAAAAACGTCCTCCAGGCCAGCCCTCAGGGTAACGTCCTCGAATTTCCAGCCGCTGAGGTTACGAAACAGGCGACAGAGCCCGGTCTTGTTCACCACGAAAATATCAGGCCGACCGTCGCCGTCATAGTCGCCGATGGCTATGCCGGTGCCGGTCGATCCGAACGCGAATTGCGGGTATCGTTCAGCCCACATGGTCGGATCGTCATAGCGATTGTCGGCGATGATTCCGGTGTCGGCGGGCGCAAGCTCGGTGAACATCGTCAGCCCGCGGAGGACTGAACGCGCCGCCAACGGTTGACCGACGATCCCATTGCGACTGTCCCCGCCCCGCGCGGCCACGCCGGAGAGCAGTGCCGCGATCGCGAGGATCCCTCGTCCGATGCATTTCGATCTGAGAGGCTCTTTCATCGAGGCTTGCCGCAAATCCAGGTCGGCGTTGTCAGGCGACTATCCGGGCGCTTCTCCATGGAGTGTCAAGAAGCTGTTCATGTGCGAGCGTTGGGCAGAGGAGATCCGGGCGGAATCGTCGCCGGTATCATCGCCCACCGCCACGATCCGGCCCGTCCCATGTCGATAATGTGCTTACGGAGATCGGGAAAATCCTCACCGATGCCGGCTCTGATGAGTACCATGGTTGATGGCTCCCGCA
>DATKKX010000392.1:0-12578 GCA_035542775.1 Phycisphaerae bacterium
TCACGATGGACCTTTTCCAGAAGCACATGCCCATCAAGCTGGAGGGCATGTCGCGGTACGGCTTCATCACCGGTTCATACATGGGAACGAACTACAGCGTCTTTCGCAGCGGCTATACCGGCGAGGACGGCGTCGAGGTCGTTCTCCCGGCTGCGGCGGGCGTGCTGGCCTGGGACTTCCTGACCAAGGAAGGCGGCGACGACCGCGCCACGGTCCGCCCGGCAGGGCTGGGCGCCCGGGACACGCTGCGGCTGGAGGCGGCTATGCCGCTGTACGGCCATGAGCTGAACGAGCAGATCGATTCGATCTCCGCGGGATGCAAGTGGGCCGTGGACCTGGAAAAGGACTTCCTGGGCGTGGAGGCGCTGCGGAAGGTCGACAAGGAGGGGCCGCGGCGGAAGATCACCGGCCTGGAGCTCGACGGCAAGCGGATTGCCCGCCAGGGGAGCAAGGTCTTCGCCAACGGCAAGGAAGTCGGCGAGGTGACCAGCGGCACGCTGAGCCCGACGTTGGGGAAATCCATCGCTATGGCCTACGTCGACGCATCGCTATCGTCGCCGGGCGGGAAGCTGGAAGTGGATCTGCGCGGCGCGCGGGCGGGGGCCATCGTGGTCCCGCTGCCGTTCTACAAACGAAGTCAGTAATTACTCGAGGAGATATCAGGTGGGCGTTCCAACGGATAGGCGGTATCTGCCGTCGCACGAGTGGCATAAGCTCGAAGGGAATATCTGCACCATCGGCATCACTAAGTTCGCCGCCGACGAGTTGACTGACATCACCTACGTCTCGCTGCCAGCGGTGGGAACCGAGGTGAAGGCGGGCAAGCCCTTCGGCGAGATCGAAAGCGTCAAGGCCACCAGTGACCTGGTCTGCGGCGTCACCGGCGTCGTCACGGAAGTGAACAAGAAGCTGAGTGACGCGCCCGAGTTGGTGAACAACGACTCCTTCAGCCAGGGCTGGATGATCAAGGTAAAGGTGTCGGACCCCGGTACGTTTGAGAAGCTGATGACGGCCCAGGCCTATGAGGCCCAGTTAGGCCACTGAGCCCGGCAGACGCCAACCCGTAGTCATGAGACCCACGGCGCGCATGCCGTGGGTTTTGCCTTCCAGGCGAGGGGAGCCATAAGAGTCGAACTACCATGAGATACACGCAGCTTACAGACGAGAACGTGAAGCAAATGCTGGCCACAATCGGCGTGGCCTCGATCGACGAGCTGTTCCGGACCATACCGGCCTCGCACCGGCTGAAACGCGACCTCGAACTGCCCGGCGCCATGGGCGAACCGCGACTGCAAGCCCACTTGACCGAGCTGGCGGCGAAGAACAAGGGCTGCGACCAGTTGGTCTGCTTCATGGGCGGCGGGGCCTACGACCACTTTATCCCGACGGTCGTGGACGCGATGACCTCGCAGGGCTCGTTCGTCACCGCCTATACGCCGTATCAGGCCGAGGCCTCGCAGGGCTCTCTCCAGGCCTTCTATGAATTCCAGACCATGGTCTGCCAGCTCACCGGCATGGACGTTTCCAACGCCAGCCTCTACGAGTTGGGCAGTGCCGCCGCCGAGGCGGCGCTCATGGCCCACAGCGCCTCCGGCCGGCGCGAAGTCATCATGTCCACCACGGTTCACGCCCACGTCCGCCGCGTCGTCGCCACTTATTGCTGCCGCGACGTGCCGGGCATCTATCGCGAGGTGGGACCGGCGGCGGGCACCGTGCGGACCGACTTGCAGGCATTGAAGCAAACGATCGGGCCGGAAACGGCTGGCGTGCTGGTCCAAAGCCCCAACTTCTTCGGGCAGATCGAGCAATTGGACAAGATCGCGGAGCTCTGCAAAGCGGCGGGCGCGGCCTTGATCGTCGCGACCGATCCGATCAGTTGCGGCATGTTGAAGCGGCCGGGCGACCTGGGCGCGGACATCGTCGTGGCCGAAGGTCAGCCGCTGGGCATCCCGCTGCAAATGGGCGGGCCGTGGTGCGGCATGATGGCGGTGAAGGAGCCGTATATGCGGCGGCTGCCGGGGCGCATCGTCGGCCGGACCGTCGACAAGAACGGCCGCCCTGCCTATTGCCTGACGCTGCAAACCCGCGAGCAGCACATCCGCCGCGAAAAAGCCACCAGCAACATCTGCACCAACCAGGGCCTGATGGCCCTTCGCGCCGCGGTTTACATGGCGGCGATGGGCCGGTCGGGCATCGCCAAGGTCGCGCGGATGTGCTTCGACAAGGCCCACTACGCCGCTCGCGAGATCGCCAAGGTACCGAGCTATTCGCTGCCCTTCGCCGGGCCGTTCTTCAAGGAATTCGTGGTCAAGTCCGCCAAGCCGGTGGACAAGGTGCTGGCGGCGTGCCGCGCCGAAGGCATCCTCGGCGGTGTCGCCTTGAAGGACTTCTATCCCGAGATGGCGGACCTGATGCTCGTGGCGGTGACGGAAAAGCGAACCCGTGAAGAGATCGACAACTTCGTGCGAGTGCTCAAGAACGTGAAGTGATAAGGAGCGGATGCGGCTGAGGCTGCCGGCTCATGAGGATATGCAACGATGAATCGCGTTGGTCCCAACAGTGGTGTGCAGTTGATTTTCGAGAAGAGCGTTTCCGGGGCGTGTTCGGTAGACCTGGGGCCCAGCGATGTGCCCGCGACGAATCCCAAAGATGTCGTGCCGGCGACAATGCTGGCGGAGCAGCCGCCACCGCTGCCTGAGATCGCTGAGCAGGACCTGGTCCGCCATTATTCGCGGCTCGGCTCGCGGCTCTTCAGCGTCGACGCCAACTTCTACCCGCTCGGCTCCTGCACCATGAAGTACAACCCGCGGGTGAACGAGTGGGCCTCGACCTTGCCCGGCTTCGCCAATCTGCACCCGTTGCAGCCGGTTGCCGACATGCAGGGTATGCTCGAGTTGCTCTACAACCTCCGCGTCTTCCTCGCTGAAATCGCCGGCCTGGACGACGTGTCGTTACAGCCGGCCGCCGGCGCACACGGCGAGATGACCGGACTGATGGTCATCAACGCCTACCACGCCGACCGCGGCGGCCCGCGCCCGAACGTCCTAACGGCTGACACCTCGCACGGCACCAACCCGGCAAGCTGCTCCATCTGCGGCCGCACGCCGGTGCCGGTCAAGAGCCGGCCCGACGGCCTGCTGGATCTCGCCGACCTCCGCGAAAAGGTCGACGACCAGACCGCGGCCCTCATGATCACGCACCCGAACACCGTCGGGAAATTCGACGACCAGATTGCCGAGATCGCCGACCTGCTGCACAAGCGCGGGGCGCTGCTCTACATGGACGGCGCCAACCTGAACGCCATGCTCGGCATCACCCGGCCGGGCGATTTCGGCGTCGATGTGATGCACTTCAACACTCACAAGACCTTCAGCACGCCGCACGGCTGCGGCGGCCCGGGCTCCGGGCCGATCGCGGTGCGGAAGGACCTCTCGCCCTATCTGCCCATCCCGCAGGTTGAGAAGGCCAAGAACGGCACCTATTACTTCAACGCGGACAAGCCCAAGACCATCGGCAAGGTACGGACCTTCTTCGGCCAGACCGGCGTGCTGGTGCGATGCTACGCCTATATACGGGCTCTTGGTCCGGACGGCTTGCGCGACGTGAGCGAAAAAGCAGTGCTCGCGGCGAACTATATGGCGGTGTGCTTCCGGAAAGCAGCCGGCTACGACCTGCCCTACGCCGAGCCCTACAGCCACGAGTTCATCCTGAAGCCCAAGCTGGCCAACGAACTCCGCGTGCTGGACTATGCCAAGCGGCTGATCGACTTCGGCATCCACCCGCCGACCATGGAGTGGCCCATCCACGGCACGCTGATGATCGAGCCGACCGAGACCGAGTCGATGGCCACGCTGGACGAGTTCGTCGCCGCCCTGAACCAGATCGCTCAAGAGGCCGCCGAGTCGCCGGACGTGCTGAAGTCCGCCCCCCAGGCGGCCTGGATCGATCGCGCCGACGAAGTCGCCGCCAGCCGCAAGCCGAACCTCCGCTGGCGGCCGGAAAGTAACGAGTAGCCGGTGTGGCACCGGCTAATAGCCGGTGCGTGACGACGGCCGCTCCCCGCCGCGTACCACTACTCCGTTGGTGGTGCGATCTCGGTCGAGTGTCCCATGTGCCACGGCTGTGTCAGCAGTGCAGGTGCCACGTGATTGTCATCATCGACAACTACGACTCCTTCACCTACAACCTCGTCCAGCGGTTCGGGGAGATCGGTCTGGAGGAGCCGTCCCTGCGTCATGAGATCGTCGTCTATCGTAACGACGAGGTGACGGTCGATCAGATCGCCGAGAAAAAGCCCACGCACCTGATCGTCTCCCCCGGCCCCTGCACCCCTCGCGAAGGCGGCATCAGCAACGACGCCATCAAGTACTTCCACACGCGGATCCCGGTCTTCGGCGTCTGCCTGGGTCACCAGTGCATCGGCTATTCCTTCGGCGCCACCGTCACGCGAGCCCCCCGGATCATGCACGGCAAGACCAGCGAGATCCATCACGACGGCCGCACTATCTACGCCGGCCTGTCTAATCCCTTCACCGCCACGCGCTACCACTCGCTAATTGTTCTGCAGGACACCCTCAGCCCTGATTTCGAGGTCTCCGCCTGGACCGACCAGGGCGAGTGCATGGGCCTCCGCCACCGCACTGCCCCGCTGGAAGGCGTCCAGTTCCATCCCGAGAGCTTCCTCACCGTCGAGGGCACGCGGCTGCTGAAGAACTTCCTGCGGCTCTAACGCATCTCATTTACCACCCCCCGCCGGCACCATGCTCTCCGGCATCAGCACGGCGACGACCTGGCCGCGGGCACATGCTGCTCCTCCAGCGGCCACGGTCACGTCCACCACCACCTTGCGCGGCTTGACTTCGATGATCCGCCCGCGTGCCTCCAGCGGCACGCCCATCGGCGTGGGCTTCAGATAATCCACCTTCAGCGATGCTGTCACGAATCGCAGCGGCGGGTCGGTGCCCGGCTCGCGGCCGGCGGCGCGGTACGCCGCTAGTGCCGCCGAGCCCGTCCCGTGGCAGTCCACCAGCGAGGCGATCAGACCGCCGTAGACGTAGCCAGGGATCGCGGTGTGATAGTCCCGGGGCGTCAGCACGGCGACAGTCTCATCGCCGTCCCAGGCGCTGCGGATGTGCAGGCCGTGATCATTCAGACACCCGCAACCGTAACAGTGGGCCAGGTCGTCGGGATAGAAATCTTGAACGGCTTGATCATGCATGAAGGTTTACCTCTTGCGGCAGGAGCATGGCCGCACAAATGCCGCGGCCATGGCACCATACGCCGGGATCCTTCGTCCGCCCTCCGGGCGAAGAGAAGCCTGTCATGGGAGGCGGCACTATTCGGCGCCTTTGAAGTGCTCGATGGCGCGCACCACCTCGGGCACGTGCGTGAAAGTCGGGCCACCCTGCATCATGACCGCCACGCCCGCCGCCTCCAGGATCTGCTCGCGCGTGGCCCCAGCGGTGATGCACTTCTCGACGTGCAGGTTGATGCACGGCACGCACCGGACGGCCATCCCGATCCCCAGTGCGATCAACTCCTTCTCGCGCACGGTGAGGGCGCCCTCTTTCATCGTGGCCTGAAACAACCCGCCGAAACCTCGCAGGATATCGGGGGCGAGATCCTTCAACTTGGCCTGGTCCTGCGACCACTGCTCGAAGAATTGCTCAACATTGTTTTCCATGACAGGCCTCCTCAGGGTAGTTTGGTTCTGCACGCGCCCCGCGGCGGGCGCGTAATCTTCGCCATCATAGTCCGGAACATTCCCCGTTTGTCCATAGGTCCGCCGGGAAAGATCTCGAGTCGCGGAGGATGGATGCCGTTTACTTCGCCTCAGGCGGTGCGGGCAAGTCGAACTTCATCACCACCGTGGACGGCAGGACGGGGTATTCGACGTGGCAGCGATAGACGTCGAAGCGTTCGCCGGCCCAGCCCAGGCGGTCGAATACGTAGCTTCCCATCTCCGCATAGCGCGGGAAGTCAGGGGCGTACAGAACGGAGGGGCCTTTGCCGAGGTATGCAACCGACTCTCGCGGCTCCAACCGCTGCCATTCGGCGCAGGTGCTGGGGGCCGGCACCTCGCCGAGATTCTCGGCGCAGGTGAAAGCCGTCGGCGTGATCGTGCCGAACGCATCCTCATGAACCAGCAGATCGAGAAACAGCGATTCACAAGGTATGCGGATCCGGGCATTGTTCGCCCCGACGCTGTTCCCTTCGTCGCGGTATCGCGGCACAGCCGCGCGGGCGATGTGCCCTTCGAGGCAGGTGATGGCCGCCTTCTTGCCGACCCCATGGCTGACCAGCTCGCCGCACACCATGCCTGGCGCGGTCTGCACCGCCCGGTACTGCGGCGGCGGCTGGCTGCAAAACTCCCGCAACAGGGCGTTGCCGAAGCTCTGATCGGCGGTCAGGTCGAGCGGCTCCCGCCCGATCTCCCGCACGGTGCCGTCATCGTTGGTGGTGCGGACGCGCGAGATGACCAGCGGCGCTTCCGGCCGCAACTGTCGCAGGGAGAGGAATCCGGAAATCTGCACGAAGTCCAGCAACCGTGGATCGGCAGCCGGCTGCACGACCATGCACTTCAACGACGCCTTGGCCTGGATACCGAACAAATGTCTTTGCGCACGGAATGCCGCCCGACGATGCTCCAGCGTGATTCGCGACGCGTCATCCGCGTTCGCCAGCGAGCTGATCATCGAGTCAAAGGTGGCCCGATCGCCGGCGTGCATCGTCACCACACGATCGAAGTCGGCGGCGGCCAGCACCGCCGCGTTGACCAGCGGCTCCTGCACGCCTGCGAGGCTGGCTGCGTTCAGGAAAGTTCGCAGAGCGCTGGCCCCCGGGATATGCGGCCCCGCCGCCAGAGAGCCGGGAGCGGCGACCACCTTGAAGACCTTGCAACTCAGTTTCATGTCGATATTCAAGGCACGCTGCAATTCGACGGGCTTGGATGGACCGCCCGGGACACTCGCGATGATTCTGGCGAGGGACGTCTTGAGCCCTTGAAGGACGCGGGCAGCTTCCACCTGAAAGTTTCTCCCTTCAGATGTCGCTGGACCGTGCGCCTGAGAATCGTGATTGATGATGGTAGTCAACTGACTGTCCTTTCGTCCTCAAGGGTCTGTCATTTCCGGAGTTATATGCAGGCGCCCGGTTCTATGGTCAAGGCCCGCACCCTGTATCCGGCTGTCAAGCCCCGCCTGGCATCCTGATCGGGGGAGCAACAAGTGCCACCGCCACGGCCGATCTGCCATGCCTCTGGGTCTTAAACCGAAGACATCTTACAGCCAGCCGCTTCTCTAGTCAAGAAAATAAGCTGGAACAAATATCTAGAAAATTTCCCAGAAAGTCTTGACATAGGGACGACTGGTTGGTAGGCTGATCATTATGAGCACGGAAAGGGGCAATTCAGCTATCGCCATGGCGCAGGGCCCAGTGCCCCAGCGGGCCGGATCGAAGGTCCGCAGAACCAAGTCGACAGCCGCTGAGAACCCAGCGGTCGGCCCCCAGCTGCTCTTCGTCGGGCGTGATTGGGAGCGTCAACCTGGACGCCTCGGCGACGGCCGATTCAGCCACAAAGAAATAACCGCGACTGAGCCGGTAATTCCGGCTCGGATCGCAGCGCGATTGGGATTCATGGAGCATGTGTTCCATCACGATTTTCCTTCATGTTGAGGAGTCTGGGCATGTGGAAGAAAAATACGGTTGGGCCGGGTGTCGCACTCGTGTGCATGAGCGTGATCCTGACCACCAGCACCGTGGGAGCATTCTCTGGGCAGAATGATGGTGCGGCAGGCGGAAGCGGGTCTCCCTGGACGACGGGCCAAATGCCCTCTGCGGAAAAAGCGGTGGCCGTTTACAAAGCGGAAGGCGCGATCGCAGCCAAGAAGGTCGAGCCGCCGGCTCTGAACGGCGTGCGCCAGGCGGATCCGAAGCAGGCGGTTCTGCCGTCTGCAACACCGACTGACAGGATCATCGGCGAAGCGTGGCAGCAGGAGCACGACTCGAACCAGCCGCCCGCAGGCGGGCTGGACCGGCGCGATGCCCGTGCCGAGGGCGCCTGCTGCGACGGCGTCAACTGCCTGATCCTCACGCTCTCCGATTGCGATGCCCGCGGCGGGGCGTACAAGGGAGACGGCACGGCCTGCGACCCAGGCCTTTGCGAACAGCAGGGCATCGACTGCTCGAACCCCATCCCCGTGAGTCTCTCTGCCGGTTTCGGTACGTTCACTTTGACCGGTCAAACCACGTGCGGAATGGGCAACGAGTACATGGGAACCTGCCTGGGCTACCATGACACCGGCAAGGACACCATCTATCAGGTCACGGTCACCGACAATATCGCGATCACTCTGATGCTGGATTCGATGGGGACGATGTATCCCGGAGTCGCTCTGAGCCAGTCTTGTCCAGTGGGGGGCAACTGCCTGATCGTCATGGGTTCGCCGTACGGACCACTGGTCAGCGGTTGCACGTTTGTGCCGGCCGGGACGTACTACGTGATGGTAGACACGTATACGTGGCCGGAGTGCATTCCGGAGTACACGCTGACGTTCGCCGAATGTACGCTGCCGACGGGCCGCTGCTGCTACGACCCGTGGCCGAGTTGCGTGGACAACGTCAACGTCGCCGACTGCCTGACGCAATACGGCGGCAGGTTCACCCTGGGCGACACCTGCAATTCTCCATGCGCGATGCCGGTCTCGAACCTCGAGGATTGCGCCACGGCGATGGAAATCCAGGTCCCCTACAGCGTTCTCTTCGACAACGAGCCTGCCGCGCCAAGCACGCCGGGTTTGCCGTGCAACGGCGGGTGGCCGGAGACACAGAGCGACGTATGGTTCAAGTACACGCCGCCGGCGGACTGCTGGATGACTGTGTCGTTCAACGCCCGATCCTATGACGGCGTCATGGGCATCTACAGCGGCCCGGACTGTGATTCGCTCACGCTGCTGACGTGCATCGACGAGCCGGATAATCCCGGCGTCTGGAGCGGGGCCTGCACCGGCGGCACCACTTACTGGATTCAGGTCGGTGACTGGGGAGAGGGAGAGGGTGGCGGCCTGACAGACTTCAGCGTCAGCGCGCTGTTCGGGCCGGGGGCGTGCTGTTTCCCGATAGGGGAATGTCGCTATGTGTATCCATGGGAGTGCGTCAGTCTCGGCGGCGTGTACCACGGCGACGGGACTACCTGCACGCCGGATAATCCCTGTCCGCAGCCCCAGCCGGGCGACATGTGCGAGACGCCGCTGGTCGTGACCATCCCGGCGGATCTGCCGTACACGGATCCAAGCCAGCACACGTGCGGGCGCGGGAACGACTACTCCAACCAGACCACCTGTCTCGGTTACTACGATGGCGGCGAGGACATCATCTACAAGCTGGTAGTCACCGAGCTGACCTGTGTTGACTTGATGGCGACCGGCTCGTACCCGAACAACAACTGGTTCGGCATCGCTGTCGGCACGGGCTGCCCGCCCTCGGGGAACTGCCTCGCGGTGGCGACCACGTGGAGCTACGCCGCGATGCTTTCGTCTGTGCCGCTGTCGCCCGGCGAATACTACGTGATCATCGACACCTTCCCGTACCCCGACTGCCTGACGGACTTCACGCTGAACATCGGTGTTGCACCGTACTGCCCGCAGGGGGCGTGCTGTAACGGCGGCATCTGCACGGTTGAGTACGAGAGGACCTGCATCGCCGCCGGCGGCGCCTGGGTGGGTCCCGATACGATCTGCCCGCCCGACGATTGCGACAACAACGGCCTTAACGACATGTGCGAGATCCGGGCCAATGCGGCCCTGGATTGCGACCAGAGCTGGACCCTGGATACGTGCGACCTGGCGGGGCATCCCGAGCTGGATATCGACAGCAACGGTGTGCTCGATACGTGCGACGTGGACTGCAATCAGAATGGCGTGCCGGATGTCTGCGAGGTCCCCGGCGGTTGTGCGGTCGGCAACTGCAATGTCTATGCTCCGGCGATCTGCGGCACGGCGGCGGACTGCCAGGGCAACGGCATCCCGGATGACTGCGAACTGATTCCCACACCTTTCGAGTACTCCGTTGATGACGGCTCGCATGAGGCGTGGCTGGGTCTGAGGTGGGGCGGCTACATGGCCTGGATGAATCACTTCCAGGTGAGCGACGATCAGGGCAAGCTGCTGGCCGTCGAGATCGCGTACGGCCCGTTCTACGATGGCTCGCCGGTGACGGTCTATGTCTGGAGCGATCCGAACCAGGACGGCAACCCGTCGGACGCCAGGGTGCTTGCGGCGGTCGAGACAACAGTCGCATTCTCTGATGAGAATATCTTCAATTGGGTGGCCATTCCGGTGACGGTGGTCGGCCCGACCGGCACGCACTTCTTCGTGGGGGCCATTGCCCAGCACTGGGGAGGGCAGTCTCCGGCTTCGGTGGACATGAATTCGTCGAACGGCCAGAGCTGGATCGCCGGCAGCAACTGGTCGGCGCTTGATCCGAACGACCTGGGTGGCGCTCCTATCCCGGCGGTCAACGTGACTGATCCGAGCGTGGGCGGCGGCATGCCGGGCAACTTCCTGATTCGCGCGGTGGCGTTGAAGCCGGCCGAGGGCGACTGCAACAACAACGGCATCCCGGATGACTGCGATCTGGCGGCAGGCGTGCTGCATGACTGCAACGGCGGCGGCATTCCCGACGAGTGCGAATGGGCCGACTGCAACGGCAACGGCGTGCTGGATGCCTGTGACCTGCTCAACGGCTCGAGCCTGGACTGCAACCACAACGGCATCCCCGACGAGTGCGACATCGCCTTCGGGCCCAGCCAGGACTGCCAGCCGGACGGCATCCCCGATGAGTGCCAGCTCGGCGAGAACCTGCCCGCCATCGAGGAAGGTTTCGCGGATATCGGAGCGTTGTCGGGCTGGTACATGCAGAACAACAGCGAGCCAGCCGGAGTGAACGGCTGGTTCCAGGGCAACGCGGCCATATTCGAGGCCCAGGCGGGCGCGCCGGATTCCTACATCGCGGCGAACTACAACAGCACCAGCGACGTCGGCAACATCAGCAACTGGCTGCTGACGCCTGAAGTGACGCTGAAGAATGATTGGATGCTGGACTTCTACACGCGAACGTCGTCCAGCCCCAGTTTCGCCGATCGGCTCCAGGTTCGCATGAGCGTGAACGGGGCCAGCACTGACGTCGGTTCGACCTGGGACAGCGTCGGCGATTTCTCCATCCTGCTGCTGGACATCAACCCGACCTACCAGATCTGGGCCTATCCGCAGAGCTGGCTGTACGGGCACTACACGTTGTACCTGTCCGGGCTGAGCGGTCCGACGCAGGGGCGGCTGGCGTTCCGCTACTTCGTGGAGAACGGCGGCCCCAATGGCGCCAACTCGAACTACATCGGGATCGACACCGTCAGCCTGACGGCGCCGCCGGGCCCGCCGCCGAACGACTGCAACCAGAACGGCGTGCCGGATGATTGCGACATCGCCAGCGGCAACTTCCACGACGCCGACGGCGACGGCATTCCCGACATCTGCGAGATGCCGCCGTGCTACATGCCGGGCGATCTCAACGCCGACTGGACCGTCGACGGGCGAGACTGTCAGGCCTTTGTGGACTGCGTCCTCGGTGTGGGGACGAGCTGCCAGTGCGGCGACTTCAACGGCGATGGGGCGATCGACCTCGACGACGTCCCCGCCTACGTCAACAGGCTGCTGGGTCTGTAAGGAAGCCATGTGGTGAAGGCGGCAGTCGGTCGTGCCCTGCCGCGTGCCACAGGGATCGAAACGGGCCGGGCGTATGGCGATCGCCGACGCCCGGCCCCTCTTTTAGGCTCGGCGGGCCGTTTGCCTCCGAACGGCCAGCACGGACAAACCAGGTTTGTCCGTGCCACCCGATCACTCTACAGGTGCAAACCGCCGAGAACGGCCGTAAAGAGAGCCACCCGCTCTCGAAAAACGACTTGTGGTCCAGCCTAGGAAAGCGGTCCGGGAGGTCTGTTCACGGTCATGGCCTGCGGTATCAAACTCCGCTTGCGCAACTCGGGTCCTTCCAGAAAAAATGCAACCAGGCGCAACGGCGCGCAACTTTTTATGGCTTGGACGCGTTGCCAGCCGTGAAGAGCACTCGGCGGCCGGCGGCGGAAGGCGCCGCGCAGCCGGAGCCGGGGGAAGCAGTACAGGAAGCGGCAGGGGCCGTCGTGCAAGCCGACGGGAAAGAAAAAACGCGCGCAAATCCATGCAATTCCACGGAATTCCACACAACGCGAGGTCCCGCGGGTGCGCTGCCGGCGGGCACGGGGCATGAGCGGACGGCCAATCGCCGGCGGCCATCGGGAACGAGCGCGGAGCGGGCTCATTGATCAGGCCAGCCGCCATAGATTTCATCATATTCTAACTATAACCTAATGTTCTTTACATGTCAAATGGAAAGCGGTGAAAAACCGAAAACCGACAGGCGAGAATCGACAATCGGCATGCTGCGGCTGGGAGGGGGCCGAGGGGGCGAAGGTGTTGGGGCCAGCGGGCGGGGCGAGGATTTGAGACCGTGGAGGTGGTCGCGATTTGCGACCAGCTCGGGCTGGGACA
>DATKKX010000393.1:0-22890 GCA_035542775.1 Phycisphaerae bacterium
CGACCTGCGACGAATGGCACCGCCCCTGAGGCCCCCAGCGGGCGGAAAGGCCGAAGGATGAAAGACTCGCGGGTGGTCAAGAAGCTGCGAGGCGTCCGGGAATTCGCAAGACCCCGAAGAAACAGCGGCCAACCCTTGCACATCCGACACCGTGGATGTACGATGTACGTTGTTACTGTGTGAGGTGAGACACACCATCGGCATCCGTCGGGAGATGAGCCCCTCGTCGGGATGGCAGATTGGAGAGTTGATTTGCCCACGCAGGGCGAGCGACACGTCGGCATCGTCTTCAGTGTACCTGTCTATCGCACCGGGCGATGAGAGCAGTCGCGCGCCTGCGGTCCGCACGCCGTCAGACGATGGGATCGGACGAGAGATGCTCCTGGGAGTCCTGCCCGCGCGGGACTCCAGGAGTGGAGTTGCAGGTTGAGAGCCCCTCGCGACCGCGCCCTGTCGCTGACAGGGCGAGGGCCTTGGGGATAGGCCCTAAGGAGGTGACACATGACGGGTGAACCTCACACATCCTGGTTCCGGCGGTGTTCGGCGAGCGACCGGCGCAGGCCCCAAACCACGCACATAGCCAGGATTCTCGCAATACTGGTTGTCATTACGGCGGAAGCACAGGCGGAGCCGGCGACGATCGCCCCGTTGATGCCGGTCTTTAACAACGGAGTTGCGCGGAGTTGGCCGACTGCGGTCTCGGCAAATGGCTCGATCATCGCCGGGTACAGCACGAGACAGTACGGATACGCCAGTGAGGCCTGTCGCTGGCAGGGGGGGACGGTAGTGGGCCTGGGCGACCTGCCGGGCTACAGTGATATTTGGGCCGGGGAACCAGGCAGCGCCGCCTACGGGATCAGCCCCAGCGGCATGATCATCGCGGGCTCCGTCAATTCGCCGCGCGGCTATGAGGCAGCGCTCTGGTCCCCCTGGTGGCATGACTGGCCTGCCGACATGGGTGATCTGCCCGGCGGCGATTTCTACAGTGTTGCGAAGGCCGTCACGGACAACATGGTGTTCGTGGGCACCAGTCACTCGGCCCTGGGCAGCGAGGCCTTTCGCTGGACGGACGAGGGCACGATGACCGGCCTGGGCGATCTGCCCGGCGGCGCGTTCGACAGCACGGCAAACGCCATCTCGGCGGACGGCTCGGTGATCGCGGGCGCGGGCACGTCGGCGGCGGGCCACGAGGCGTTCCTCTGGCGCAATGGGGTGATGACGGGCCTTGGGGACCTGCCGGGCGGCGCATTCGGCAGCGAGGCGACGGCCATCTCGCTGGACGGCTCCACGATCGTGGGCATGGGCACGTCGGCCGGTGGGCAGGAGGCGTTCATCTACCGCAACGGTGTGATGACCGGCCTCGGGGATCTCCCCGGTGGCTCCTACTATAGCTATCCCTACAGTGTGTCGGGCGATGGCTCGATCGTGGTAGGCAGCAGCTCAGGCGGGGGAGCGTTCATCTGGGACAGCGCGCATGGGATGCGCTGCCTGCGTGATGTGCTGATGAACGATTACCACCTCGATCTGACCGACTGGGAGCTGGATAACGCGACGGCGATCTCTGCTGAT
Organism: Phycisphaerae bacterium; assembly: GCA_035542775.1. Taxonomy (GTDB): domain Bacteria; phylum Planctomycetota; class Phycisphaerae; order UBA1845; family UTPLA1; genus DATKKX01. The sequence goes on from DATKKX010000393.1 coordinate 1,570, forward strand.
GGCCACACGATTGTCGGTGTAGCGTTCAATCGCTACATCAGTGGTTGGACGATCGGGTATGTGGTGACTATGCCCGAACCAGGATCCTTGGCCCTGTTGATCATCGGCGCGGCGATGATCTCAAAAGGCCGCAAGCGGCGAGTATGACGGGAGTTGCAGAGCCGACCCGGGACAACCAAATCAAAGACGTCCGGAAATCCGGGAGGCTGAAAAAAAACCTAGAAAAATGCTTGCGTATCCGACACCGTGGATGTAGGATGTACGTTGTTACTGTGTGAGGTGAGACACACCATCGGCAACCGTCGGGAGATGAGCCACTCGTCGGGATGGCAGATTGGGGAGTTGATTTGCCCACGCAGGGCGAGCGACACGTCGGCATCGTCTTCAGTGTACCCGTCTATCGCACCGGGCGATGAGAGCAGTCGCGCGCCTGCGGTCCGCATGCCGTCAGACGATGGGATCGGATGAGGGATGCTCCTGGCCGTCCTGCACGCGCGGGACTCCGGCATCGGAGCTGACAGCTTGAGACCCTCTCGCGACTACGCCCTGTCGCTGACAGGGCGAGGGCCTTGAGAACGGGCCCCAAGGAGGTGGCACATGAACCGCGAACTTGGCACATCTTGGCCTTGGCGGCGTTCAACGAGAGGAAAGAACAGCGTGGGGATTGCGCATCTAGCGTGGGTTTTGGCCGCGACGGCGGCTAGCGCGGGGGCCGCGCATGCGGCGACGATTGCCCCATTGATGCCGCTCTTTGACAACGGGGTTGCGCGGAGTTGGCCAACCGCGGTCTCGGCGAATGGCTCGATCATCGCCGGGTACAGCACAATGCAGTTCCCGCTAAGCAGCGAGGCCTGTCGCTGGCAGGGGGGGGCAGTGGTCGGCCTGGGCGACCTACCGGGCCAGAGCAGTCCATCGGCCGGGGAGCCGGGCAGCGCCGCGTACGGTATGAGTTCGAGTGGCACTTCCATCGTGGGCTCGGTCGACTGGGAGTACGGTTGTGAAGCCGCCGAATGGCGAGGTGGCGGACTCTACCAGGTCTATGGCTATTTGCCTGGCGGTGATCGCTACGGCGTTGCCAGGGCCGTATCAGACAACGGGGTGATCGTGGGCAACAGCCACTCGGCCTTAGGCAACGAGGCCTTTCGTTGTGCGAACTTTACTATGATCGGCTTGGGCGATCTGCCCGGTGGGGCCTTCGACAGCACGGCGAACGCCATCTCGGCGGACGGCTCGGTGATCGCGGGCGCGGGCACGTCGGCGGCGGGTCGCGAGGCGTTCCTCTGGCGCAATGGGGAGATGACGGGTCTGGGCGACCTGCCGGGTGGCGCATTCGGCAGTGAGGCGAACGCCATCTCGCTGGACGGCTCCACGATCGTGGGCACGGGCACGTCGGCGGGTGGGCCCGAGGCGTTCATCTATCGTAACGGCGTCATGACTGGCCTGGGAGACCTGCCAGGCGGCTCGTACTACAGCAAGGCCTACGGCGTGTCGGGAGATGGATCGATCGTTGTGGGCTACAGCAGCGGCGGGCCTGCGTTCATCTGGGACGCCGCTCATGGGATGCGTTCTTTGCGCGACGTGTTGATCAATGATTACCATTTGGACTTGATGGGCTGGGAACTGAACAACGCGACGGCGATATCTGCTGACGGTCACACGATTGTCGGTGTGGGCTTCAATCCGTACCTTAGCGGATACACGATGGGCTACGTGGTAACGCTTCCCGAACCGGGATCGTTGGTTTTGCTGATCATTGGCGCGGCGATGATCTCAAAAGGACACGAGCAGCGAATATGACGAGGCTTGCAGTCGCAGGCCTGAACAACCTAATCCGGCGTGAGGAGTGATGTAATGAGAAGACACACTGGTGTCGCGTGGGGATTTTGCGCGCTATTGGAATGAAGGGGGACATTCTACTTTTTCGAAAAAGTAGAATGTCCCCCTTTATTTCTTTTATTTCCCTTTTATTTCCGCGGATGAGACCAGCGAGGACGTGAACAGCAACGACATCCCGGATGAGTGCGAGCCGGACTGTAATTCCAACGGCATACCGGATGCGTGGGAGATCTCGCAGCAGACCAGCGAGGACTGCAACGCGAATGGCGTGCCGGATGAGTGCGAGAGAGACTGCAACGACAACGGCGTGCCCGAACCTGCGACATCGCCGACGAGACCAGCGAAGATTGCAACGGCAATTGGATGCCCGACGAGTGCGACATGCAGTTCGCGCCTCCGCGGGGCAGCCTGGACTGCAACGACAACCAGGTGCCGGATGAGTGCGACATCGCATTCAGCACGAGCGAGGACTGCAACGAGAACGGCATCCCCGACGAGTGCGACATCGCCGCGAATGTCAGCCTGGATGAGAACGAGAACGGCATCCCCGATGAATGCGAGGGTGGACAGAGGGGGGAGTTAGGTGGTGACTTCGAAGATCCAGAGGAGCTGATGCAGGCCTGCGCGGAGTACTTCGAGTGGCTGGCTGGGCAGCAGTGGCTGGCGGACCCAGAGTTGCCCGGCAGCGAGCGATTCCAGGTGATCGCGGAGAAGATGCAGGAGTTGGGTCTGCCGGTGCGCAATTGGCCGATGCCAGCGCGGGGCGCGGGCGGGCAGTGAGAGAGTATTCCAGAGATCAGCAACGACACCGGCTATTAGCCGGTGCTACACTGGTCTCCGGATAGGTTCTACGAGTCAGTGGCGTGGTAGCTGATCATGGGGCGAGGTCGGTGTTGGCCGACCTCGCCCTTTTTGACGCGAGGCGGGGAAAAGTGCCGGGTCGAGCGCCAAGGTGACCCCTTCAGGGCCGGGAGGTCCGGCGGCGGGCCAGTGCCCGCCGGCAATCAGGCTTTTCAGCGCTGGGAGTCCGGTTCAAAGAATCTCCCTATCCGAAGTCGGGCCGCAAAGCGTCAAAAGTGCACCTGAAAAGCGGCCCCCCGGCCCGAAAATGGCCGAAAATCGCCGCCGCTGACCCAGCCTAAATCAGCCTGTGCTAGCGGCGGAGTGGCGATTTCGCCTTGACGGTCGTGGTTAAATCGCCTTTGATACCCCGTCGGCTGCCAATCGGAACCGCAGCAGCCATGTGGCACTGAATCCTTCTATTGGCAGCAAGAACGTGGCCCCGACTGCCCGCGATGGCACCCTCATGCCACCGCGGAAGGGAGGGGTGCCCGTCGATTTGTGGGAGTGTGCTGTGAAGAGTATTTATGTAGGAAACTTGCCGGCAGACGCGACCGAGGACCAGCTCCAAGCACTGTTTTCCGAGCATGGAGCCGTCAAGCGAGTGGTGATCGTGAAAGATCGCTTCACAGGTGAATCCCGTGGGTTCGGTTTCGTTGACATGGACAACGACTCTGAAGCCATGACGGCCGTCCAGGCCGTCAACGGCAAGGATCTCAACGGGCGTGCCCTCAAGGTCAACGAGGCCCGGCCTCAGGCCGCGAAGCCGCAAGGTGGACGAGGCGGCGGGCGGCCGCGCGGCGGGCGTGGACCTCGCGGAGACGCGGGCGAATGAGGATGACCCTCCGCCGAAGATCGCTCAGGATGCGATCTCGGTCAACTGTGGACAAACGGGCCGCAGCCGAACGGTTTGGCCTGCGCCGAACCGGCGGAAATCCGGCTCCACCGGCTGATTGGGCGACTCTAGAGCAATCTCCTTCTTGTTTTCGAGACCCGGCAAGAGGCCGGGCGGGTACTCGACCAGGATGTCGACAGTGACTATTCCGCGAATCTGGCCCAGCGGGAGATAGCCTTGGAACTGCCACGCCGTAAGCCTGACGACATGTACCTTCCGGATGGCGAATTCACCGCCATCCTCGAGCGTCTGCGTCAGTATCACGACGCTCACGAATTTCGCATCGGCATCGCCTACGCCTTTGATTTCCGCACGCGGATGCTGCCGTATTGGTACGCCGACAAGCGGATGGCGCCGTGCTCGGTCCGCACGCTCGGCGATGCCCTCTTCGCCGCGGGCTTCGAGCATGTCCGCATAATCCTTCAGCAGTGGGCCCCGAACTTTCGACCCAGCGAGGCGGTCCTCGACGGGCGGCCGCTGGATATCCTCCTGGTTTCCTCGATGCAGGTGCATGCGGACTCCTCCTACGACTTGGTCCGCGACGCCTGCCGCCTGGGTGATCGGCGTCCGTTGATCCTCGCGGGCGGCCCCAAGGCGATCTACGAGCCGACCGATTATTTCGAGCTTGGACCGGAGCCCGGCGTCGGCGCAGACTGCGTCGTCACCGGGGAAGTCTATGTGCTGCTCCACCTGTTGGAGGCAATCCTCCGGCGGCGCCAGAACGGCGAGTCGGCGAGGGCCGCATTCGAGCGGGCGCGCCGCAGCGGGGCCCTCAAGGAGGTACTGGGCCTTTGTTACCTGTTGCCCGATTCCTCGCCGCAACGTCCCATCGCGGCCCACACCGGTGTCCAGCGGCTTCTGCGCAACTTCGACGAGCTGCCCATGCCCGACGCGGGCTACCGTTTGCTCGACCCTCCGCACAAGAAAACGACGCTTTCCCTCAAGCCTTGTCCGGCCAACAAGGTCCGCAGGCATTCGCTGATCGCCTCCATCATTGCTTCACAGGGCTGCAAGTTCAACTGCCCGTTCTGCCCGATCCCGGCGGCCAACCAGCGGACCTGGCGGCACAAGAGCCCTGAGCGGTTCGCCGCGGAGATCAAGCACATTTACGAGAACTTCGGCATTCGGGAGTTCTTCGGCACCGACGACAATTTCTTCAACAGGCGCGAGACCGTTATCGCTCTGATGAGTGAGCTGGCACTGGCGACCACCGGCGGCGACCGGCTGGCCCATCGGATCCGCTTCTACACCGAGGGCACGCACTACGACGTGTACAAGAACCGCGACATCCTGCCGTTGTGCCGCAAAGGCGGGATGCGGGCCATCTGGTTCGGAATCGAGGATCTGACCGGAAAAGTGGTCAACAAGGCGCAGGATGCCGACGAGACCGCGGAGCTCTTCCGTGCGATGTCCAACATGGGCGTCGAGCCCATGGTGATGATGATCCACAACGACGACCAGCCGTTGCGGTCCAAGAACGGCAGCCTCGCCGGTGTGGTTAATCAGGCCCGGTACGTGTTCGACCATGGCGCGGTTTCCTACCAATGCACTTATCTCGGCCCGGCGGTGGGCACGCGGGACTTCGAGGAGGCTGCCAAGGCCCGCAAGCTGTACAAGGCCGTTGGCGGGGACCCGGTTCCGCAGGCATTCCAGGATGGGAACCACGTCGTCGCCAGCAAGCACCCTCGACCGTGGGAAAAGGAGATCAACCTTCTCCGCGCCTACATCACCTTCTACAATCCGGTCAATCTGCTGCGCTGCCTTTTCGCGATCGGCCGTGACCATCACGCTGGTAAACGAGCGATTTTCCAGCTCATCGGCCACATCGGGCTCTGCATGTCGATCCCGAAGATGCTGTGGTGGGCGCGGAAACTGAAGCGCGGTCCGATCGAGGTGTGGGACGGGCTGCAAAAAGCCAGGATTCCCATGGTGGACGCCGCTACCGGCCAGGAAATGAACTGGGCAATCGAGTACATACCCTCCCTGGATCAGGAGCCCAAAGCCGCCCCTTCGCCGTCGGTCCCCGCTTCGGGTGACAGACAGCCCTGCGGGTGTGAACGGGTCGCGGACCTCCAGCCGACCGCCGGACTGGCCTGAGCGGTCGCCACGACATCATTCAGGGGACCATCTCCGGAGCTTGCCCACCGGCGGACTCGTTGCCAGCGATGCTTGCAGCATTGCGATGACCTTCTGCATTGCCCTCGATAGTCCCAGCAGGCCGGCCTTCTCCAATGGCAACCATCGCGGCTCGGAGGTCTGTTCCTCCGGAGCCCTCGGTCCAAGTGCCCGCGCCTTGACCGCGGCCCGTCGATTCCCCCCGGACCGCACCCTGCAAACATGGCCCACCAGCCGGATCGTTCGGTGCGTCAACTGATGGCGGAAATCGCAGAACGGTTGTGGATCGATGGCCCACGCCGGCGAAGCCACGGTCGTTCGGGCGATGCGGGCTGCCTCCCGAGCCGTCGTCTTGCAGTCGAGGACTGCGCTGGGCATTTCCCACAACCCACCCCACAAGCCTCGTGCGGGGCGTCGCACGAAGAGCCACCGCCCGGAGCGTCCGATCGCCGCGATTATGTGCGTTTCGCATTTCACGGCTCGCTTTGCCGGCTTGTTCGGCAGGTCGATCACGGCTTCTGTCGCGTACGCGACGCACTTCTTCTGCAACGGGCAGGCCTCGCATCGCGCCGCCCTGCCCGGCAGGCATACCGTCGCCCCCAACTCCATGAGAGCCTGATTGAAGTCGCCGCACCGAGTCTCCGGAAGGAGGACCTCGGCCAACCGCCAGAAGGCCTCTCGTCCCGCCGTGGTCCGGGCGTTCTGTCGTGATCCGAACAGCCTGGCCAGAACGCGGACAACGTTGCCGTCGACGACCGGCGCCCGCTCCTCAAACGCCATGGAAGCTACGGCGCCGGCGATGTACCGTCCGACGCCGGGCAGCCTGCGGAGTTCGGCCGCCGTTTCCGGAAACCGCCCGCCGAAATCCTGGACCACTCTTCGCGCCGTCCGGTGCAGGTTCCGCGCCCGGGCGTAGTAGCCCAAGCCCGCCCACAGCCGCAGCACCTCTTGCAGATCGGCCTCGGCCAGGTCCTGCACCGTGAGGAAGCGAGAACGGAATCGTTCGTAATAGGGGATGACCGTCGCGACCTGCGTTTGCTGGAGCATGACCTCGCTCAGCCAGATGGCGTACGGATCATTGATCCGACGCCAGGGGAGGTCCCGTTTGCAGCGGCCGTACCAGCCCAGCAACGTGGAGCGAATCCAGCGGCGATATTTGGCATCCGGGGTCACGATGGTATCAGGGCATTGTAGCCGGATCAGCATTCCGGATGCGGCTGGGCCCTGGGGAACGTCGGCGGGATGCCCCGGATTGGCCGGCCGGCGTAAAAAACGCCGATGTAGTTGCATGCGGTACGGGCCGTCGGTAGACTTCCCCTTCGTTGCTCGCGACCGCGGGCGTCGGTCATACAAGGTCGAAGGGGAAGGACAGCCGGCCGCCGCGAGACGCCGACACTGAGACGGTGACTTATCCCTCGCGATGTGGGAGAGCGTCGATGACCATTCGCCTTTATAAATGGAGCAAGCGATTGTTGATACTGGCGGCAGCGCTGCCCGTGTTCCAGACGACTGGCACCTGCGATCTGAACAGTATCATCAGCGGCGCTTTTTCGGAGTTCGGAGCGGCGACCTTTGGTACGCTGGTGAGCTCGGCGACGGGGGTGCTGCTCCAGACGTACCCGTCGTCGGAGATGCTCCAGATACTCCTGGGCGGCAATCCCTTCCCGTTCTTTTACACAGGCTGATGTGCGCGGCGCAGGCATCGCTTGAGCCCAACGGAGACGCTGGTGTTTTGATCGCGAGTACCGCACTATGACCAACCGCTCTTTGCTTCACTATCGATGGATCAGGAAAGCGGCCTTCGTTTTGGCCGCCGTGCCGCTTCTCCAGTTATCCGCGTGCCAGACGGGCACGAACCAGGTACTCGCCAACTTTGCCAACAGTATCCCGGCGACCGCTTTCGGCATCATGCAAGAGATCTTCCTGCTGCCGATCCAGACGCTCTGGCAGCTTGCTTTCACGCTTCCGACCGGCACCACTGCCTGACCAGGCCGGGTACGGGCGGGCCGGCCCGTTGACCGCTCCCGCACATGCAGTGTGAGATTCGTCTCCCTGATAAGCGCCCCACTCGTACATTCCCACCAATAACGTCGCCGCAGAGGCTGGGCTGTGGCCGCGGCGTCGGGTACACTTGGCATGCTTGGTGCATCACGGGAACATGATCGAATCGAACCTCCTCGATGTCCTTGCCCGGCTCGGCGGGGCCGCTGACCGTTTGCGACGGGTTCTTCGTTTCGACTGGACCTCGCAGACCGAGCAAGCCGTCTGGGCCGCCCGTTTCCTGCTCGAATTGCAGTCGCGTCTGGGCGGCGGTCGCGCTTCCGGTATCGCGGGGGAGCTGTCACTTGTCGGCATTGTCGGCGGCGCCTCCTCCGGCAAGAGCACCATCTTCAACAATCTCCTTGGCGGTCGGGCTGTCAGTCGTGTCACCGCCCGGGGGCACGCCACCCGGGGCCTGATCGCCGCCGTGCATGAGCGGCACCGGGACCGGGTCGAGGCGATGCTTGCTTCGGGGCTGTTGTTTCCAGCCTTCGCCCGCTGCACCTCGCTGCTTGATGATGACATCGCCGGCCAACCGGATGCTCTTCACGTCGTTTATCACTCCGTCGATGCCCTGCGGGATGTCGCCCTCTTCGATACCCCGGATTTCACCTCCGAGCCCGCCCGGGTCGAAGGCGATATCGCCCTGACGACGCTGCCCTGGTATGACCGGCTGATCGTGATCATCGATCATGAACGCTGGTTCGACCGCCAGGCCATCGGCCACCTCCGCGACGAGTCCGCCCGGTTCGGACAGCGACGCTTCGTGGTGTTCAATCGCGGCCAGGCGGGTCCGATGGCCGAGGATCAACAGGAAAGACTGGCCCAGCAGGCCGGCCGGCTTGCCGCCGACGGCTTCCAGATGATCGAGTTTCGTCAGGGCCGCGGTCGATGCACGTTTCCACCAAACACACTGGCGCCCCTGCTGCAGAGGCTCGCCGAACCGATTCTGTCGCGCCGTGCTCCGCTGCTGCGATTCCTTGGCCGCGCCGCCACGAGCGTGTTGAACAACAACGGCGAACGACGCTCGCGGCTCGCCGGCCTCTCTGTCGCCCTGGAGAGGGCCGCCTTGTCGGCCGTACCCTCGCGAACCGATTGCATCGCTTCCCTGATGACCAGCGACGAAAAACGGCATCTCGATGTCATTGCCCGCACGCTTCGTGTCCGCGAGACCAGGGAGTGGCTGGCACGCCAGGCCGATCGAATCCGGCAGGCGCTGCGTCGGCGCGTGCCCCTCATTGGCGGCATGCTGCCCGCTTCGGCGAGTGTGGCCGGCCCGGCCGCCGACGCGCCCGATCGAGCGACGGTGGGGTGGGAGGTTTTCTGCGCCCGCTGCCGCCGGCAGCTCGCCGCCATCGACGAAGCCGTGTCAGGCAGCGATTTTTGGAGCGAGATCCGGCGCTGGACGTCGATTGAGCCGCCGCCCAGCCGCAAGGAGCTGAACGAACAGTGCCGTGACCGGATCAACGCTCTTATGACCAGGCTCGACGCCGCGATCAAGACCTGGACTGCCAAAGTCGAGTCCGAATGCCGAGGCGTCGCCCCGCATCTGCTTGGCGCGGTTGGGGCCACGGCCCTGGCCGGTGCGATCGTCCTGATCGCGGTCGCCGGGCCGGTGACCGCGTTGACCTGGCCGGTCATCAGTGTCGCACTGGGAAAGGCGGTGGCGACCCTGCTGGCCAGCGCCGGTGCCGGAGCAGTCGCCGGCAGGCCGCTCACGCGGCTGCTGGTCGTCATTCAGGAGAAGCTGCTCGGCAGCGATGAATTTCTGGCCGTCGGCGAGGCCGTGGAGGAATACCGGCAGGCCATTGCCCAATTCGGGCGGGCGGCTGCCGCCGGGTGCTTTGCCCACGCCCAGGCGCTCGTGCTGCCGGATGATGACGAATTGACCCGCGCACTGACAGTCCTGTGCGATGCCGTGGAGGCCGATTGATGTCGCTCGCCGGCAATACATCATTGCCGCAGGCCGGCAAGGCAGCAGAGGAGCTTGGGCGCATCAACGCCGAATTGGCCGCCTTGATGCAGTGCCCGCCCGCCGAGCTCGTCGCCGGCGCTGATCGAAGCCTCAGCGACTCGCTGATCATCTGCGGCATCCTCGGTGGCAAGGATGTCGGTAAATCGACTTTGATCAACGCTCTGGCAGAGCGACCCGTCTCCGGCGGTCATGAGGAGGTCGGCGACGGGACGATCCGCCCGATGGCCTATATCCATCGTGACGCGGTTTCCTCATACCGGGGCCGTTTCGCGGATAGGCCCGAACTCATCGGCTCGCTGGAAATCTGCGAGCATGCCGCCGATGCCATCCGCAACGTCGTTCTCGTCGATCTGCCCGATTTCGACAGCGATCTGCCGCGCCATGTGGAGACGGTAAAGGCATTGCTCCCGCTGCTGGACCGCATTATCTGGGTGGTCACGCCCCGCAAAATCGCCGACCGTGAATGGGTGCGGCTGCTTCGCGATACCGTGAAGGCTCGCGACAACGTCCATTGCGTGCTGAACAAGGCCGACGAGCTTCTCGGCGACGACGATTACGCCAGGGGCCTTCCGCCGACGTGGTTGCAGGAGCAGCTTGGTTGGGCTTGCGGCATCCTTGAGCAGTCCCAGTGCCCGTACGACGGCGATCACCTGTTCGTCCTTGCGGCCAGGGCGCCGTCCGTCGAGGCATTCGCCAGCCTGGTATCACAACGCTGGGGCGACCCCGGATGGTTGAAGTATCGCAATGATCGGAACGCCGTTTCCGCGATCGGAAAACAGTTGGTCGAAGAGCTTGCCCGCCTCCGCGAATGCGTGCTGGCCCCGCTCGCCGCCGATCGGGCCCAAGCCATCAAGCGAGCCAATCGACAGCTTGAGCTTCGGCACAACGCCGATCGCATCTCCGCCCACTACCGGCTCGACGATTGGACACGAAGGCTCGACGCCGCCTGTGACGCAGATCGCCATCAGCAGTTAGTCAACGAAGCCTTCGGTGTTGAGTTCTGCGGTACCGTGGGCCGGCGGCTGGCACTTGGCCGGCGGAGCGAGACGGAGCTGGCCGACGAATTGCTCGCCGAGCACGTCGGGCTCTGGCCGATCCTGCCGATCATCTTCTGGCCCATGCGATGGCTCGTCCGCCGCGTTGGAGCCCGATTCGCGGGGCTTCGTTGGACGACAAGTGACGCGGGTGAGGAGATCTTCACGGTTCGCGGGCAATCGCTGGAGGAGCGGTTACAGCTTTACCTGGACCGTTTTCGCGGCGACCACGGCCGCGTCATCCAACGATTCAACCTGGCGGCCAGGCTGCCGGATGTTGCCCCGATGGCCCGGCATGTTGCCGCCCGCTCCGCGATGCTCGTGTCCGAGATCGACGACGAAATCCTCGCCTTGCTTCGACAGGCCTATCGCGGTCCGTCATTTGTGACCCGCTGGCTGCTCTGGCTCATCCTGATCTGGTTTCCGCTGGGCCAGCCGTTGGCCGATGGGTTCCTGAAACTGGTCGGCGCAGAGGGGAAGGTAGATATCCTCGGCGGCATGCTGACGGTCGTCAGTGCCATGGGAGCCGTGCACCTTCTGACCGGGCTGGTCTTCGTCGCGTTCGTCTACACGATCATTCTGGCGTCGATGTATGCGCGGTGCGTCGGTCGTGTTCGTCGGGCGAGGAGGAGTTCGGCCGACTCGGCCGGGGACGGCGAAAGTCAGGCACTGGCCGAACGGATCGACGACTTGCTGGTGGCCGAGATCGTCGTCGGCGTCTCGCGGCCGTTCGTGGAGGTGCGGCAGCAGCTTGACGACTTGCGGCAGCGTCTCGGACGATTATCCTGAGAAGCATGGCCTTCTCGAATCTGCCGCCGCTGCCTGCCGATTTTTCTCGGCGATCGGCCTGGTTACAGCAAGTCGCCGCGCTGACGAAAGAACAGCATGCCGTCAGCCGATCACGGGAACTGGCCTGGTCCTGGACCCGGCTCTTCACATTTCTGTGTATCCCCATAGGTGGATACTATTACCTCGCCCAGAGCGCCAACTGGGGCAGTTGGCTGGCCGTCGGCGGCTTCGCCTTGTTCTGCGTCGCCGTCCTCCGGCATCACACCTGTCTGTCGCGGACCCTCCGCCTGCGGTTGCAGCGGGATATCATCGCCGAATCCGAACAGCGTATCGCCGGCGGGCCGGTCATCATCCGCACCGGCATGGCACCCGCCGCGACGGAGGTTTGGCAGGAGATCTGCCGACGCCTTGACGGTGACGCGCCGTCGCAATCGCTGAGCCCGCAGGAAATCGATGACCTTGATCTCTACGGCGAACCGTCCAGCCTGTTCGGCATCTTGAATCGCACCTCCACGCCGGTCGGCGAGGCGCGGCTGGCGCACGCCCTGGAACATCCGCTCTCCTCCGTCGAGCCGATCCAGTCGCGTCAGACCGCGGTCCGCTGGCTGGCGGAGCACGCCGCTGAGCGGCTGCAATTGATGGCCGCGGCGGCCGGCCTGCGCGTCTTCCGCGCTGCCTGCACGCGGCTGTATGAGGTCATCCGTGATGCCACGCCGCTGCCCGGTCCGCGCCGCGCGGTGGCCCTGCGGTTGTGGAGTCTGGCCGGGCCTGCTGGCATCTTTCTGGGTGTTGCTGCCAGGTACGGGTGGATCGAGATCCCCTTGCCCTGGATGCCGCTTGTTGTGGTGCTCCTCATCAACGCGGTGCTCGTGCAGACTTTCCTCCGCGAGGTTCGTGTACGAATCCGCCCCTGGCTGGACCTGGGCGACGCTGTCGAGCGGCTGCTCTTCTTCACGGAAGTCGCGGCAAAGTCCGTGCCGGCCGACGGCCTGCTCGGCGAGCAGCATCGGCGGCTGCGGGCGGCGCTGGGCCGCGGGTGCCTGCCCTCACTGGCGAGCCGCATCCCGCTGCTCTACTTCGGGCTCTCGGGCATGATGCACGCCCTCGTCGATCTGCTCATCTTCTGGGATTTGCACGTGCTTTGGCTGCTGGAGCGGTGTTATCTAAGGCACCGCGCGCCGCTCATCGATGTATTCGCGGCGCTGGCCGAGTGCGAGCTGCTCTCCAGCCTGGCGAGCTTTGCCGCCGAGGAAGGCGACGCTGTCTGGCCGAGGTTCGTGCCGGATCGGTGCGGCATCGAGATTGAAAACGGTCGCCATCCGCTGATCGCGTCCAAGACGGCGGTGTGCAACTCGCTCTCGCTGGATGAGCGGTGCAACACCTGGATCGTCACCGGCTCCAATATGTCCGGCAAGTCGACCTTTCTGCGAATGGCCGGCGTGAACGTCCTGTTGGCTCGCATCGGCTCGGCGGTGACGGCCGGCCGCGCTACGCTGGCTCCCATCGATCTGCTGACCGACCTGCGGATCCGCGACGATCTCTCGCGGCAGGAGAGCTACTTCCTGGCCGAGGTGCGGCAGGTCCGGCGGATGGTCGAAGCGACGAAGGCCGGGCGGCGGTTCTTCGCCTTGATCGACGAGCCGTTTCGCGGGACCAATTCGCCGGAACGCGTCGCCGCGGCCAGTGCCGTGATCTCGGCCCTGATCGACGGTAGCGGGCTCCAGCTCGTCGCCACGCACGACGCGGCTTTGACCATCCTGGGCGAGAAGCCCCGGGCGGCGAACCGCCATTTTCAGGAATCGCTGGATCAGGGACAGATGGTCTTCGACTACAAGCTCCGCCCCGGCCCGGCCCGGAGCCGCAACGCCCTGAACGTGCTGGAGGCCGAAGGCTATCCGCCGCAGGTCGTGGCCGAGGCCCGGCGGTTGCTGGCGGAGATGGGAGTGCCGGCGTAAGAACCGATCAAAACCGATCTGCGACCGTCATGGGGCGGTTCTGAATCTGAACAGCCGATGATCGCCGCAAATGACGAGGAGGTTACATCCATGAAACTCGCTGCATTTCTCAGCTTTTTCGCAGCCCTTGCCATGGTCGGCGGTGCGCAGCCCCCGGCGGCGTCTCGCTCCGCCGCTGACGACGCCAAGGCCCTGCCTTCGCCCCAGTTGGCCGGGCCGATGTCCCTTGAGGAGACACTCGTCGCCCGACGGTCGGTCCGCCAGTTCACCGGTGCCCCGCTGACGCTCGATCAGATCAGCCAGCTCTGTTGGGCGGGCCAGGGCATTACCGAACCGAAGCGCGGCCTGCGGACCGCCCCGTCCGCCGGAGCCCTCTATCCCATCGAGCTGTACATCGTGACGGCCGACGGCGTCGATCACTATCTGCCCGACGGCCACAAGCTCGAACGGCATGTCGGCGGCGATCTGCGACCGGCCCTCAAGAGCGCGGCGAACGACCAGGAATCGATCGGTCAGGCGGGCACCTGCGTGGTTATCACCGCCGTGATGGAGCGAACCAGCCGCAAGTACGGCGAGCGGGCCGAGCGTTTCTGCTACGTCGAGGCCGGTCACGTCGGGCAGAACATCCTGCTCCAGGCGACCAGCCTCAACCTCGCCGGCGTGCCCATGGGCGCGTTCGACGACGACAAGGTCGCGGCGGCGCTGAAGCTGCCGAAGGATCGGCGCGTGCTGTATTTGGTGGCGATCGGACATCCGCGGAAGTGAATTGCTGGACGACTGGCTGAAGTCTTCGGACTTGGGGCATAGATTTCGCGGACGGGACGGCGCTGCAAGCAGGACAGTCGTTCGCAAGGGTGGTGGGCTGGGCCAACTGACATCGCAGAGAGGCGATTGAAGCATGCAATCCGAGCCGTCACATGTGCCCATGCCCACCGGAGATGGCTCCCGCTTCGAACATGTGCCTTGCTTCCAATGTGGTTATGACCTTTTCGGCGTCGAAGCGACTTCAAGCTGTCCTGAATGTGGTGCCGTAGCAATTCGGTCAGTTGATCCGAAACGACTCGTGTTTGTGGACGTGCGGCTGCTCAGGCGAATGCGAGTGGGCATCCGGCTGTGGATCATATGGCTGCTCATGTTTGTTCTCGGCGTGCCCATCGGATTTCTGGTTGTGAACACACGACTAAACGTGCTGCAATACGTTTGGTCGTGTGCAGCAACAGTTGTGGCGTGTGCAAGCCTGTGGTTTGTTGCGTGGGCGATCATTCGGTATAGTCAAGGTTGGGCGCGCCTGTGTCCGTTGGTTCTCCTATGCTCCTGCTTAATAAGTGCCTGCCTCACGATTCCGATCGACCCGTCGGCGCCATGGCGACGTTGCGACTCCGACCCAGTTGCCCTCTTCCGGCAGGCCCGGCAATCAAGTCCAGAGCCCCCGCCATCTGAATTCGGCACTCCCTTGGTGGCTCCCCTGGGGCGGCTCGGCTCTTGCATGCAGGATGTCGCGACCTTGTGCATGATTGTCTGGGTGGTCGCGTTCCACTTTGAAATGGGAAAGCAGATGGGACGCGTGCCGGATCGCGTTACGAGCAATGTGCTGTTTGGCGTCAGCGCGGGCGTCATTGCTCTTGCCGCTCTTGGCTGGATCGGTGGGAATGACGTGTGGTGGATTTTCTTCCCGCTGTTGTTCCTTGGGTGGGTGGTGTCGATGTACGGTATGTATCGGGTTGACCGGGCAATATCCCGCATCGTGAGTTTTCAAACACGATGTCAGGAGTGCGTCTGAAAAGGGGATCGCGCCAAGGTGCAAACATCGACTCGAGGACCGGGTCCGCGTACAATGCGGCCCACACCGAGCCGCGCAGATGTCGAATCCCGATCCAATCTCGTCCCCGCCTCAACCCGAGGCCCACAAGCGTGCCTGGGCGCTGCTCTGCATGTTCGCACTCTTCGGCGGGATCGCCACTCGACGGTTTCTACCGACGCTCGGCTTCTTCGTGCTGCCGGTTCTGGCCTTGCCGGGCTGCTTTCTCCGATGTGTTCGCTATCGCTACGCCTTCGATCTGCTGGTCTTGCTTGCGGTCTTGTTCCTGCTTGTCGGCCTCGTCGCCCAGCGGGCTGGCGAAGCAGCGGAGATCGCCTGGGGCTTAGGGCCCGGCGATGTACAGGCCCTTGTGCCCACGTTCGCGTACTTTGTGGTCGCGGCTTGCATCGCGATGGCCTTGATCGAAGCCAATTACGTCACCTACGTCCGTTTGCGATTGCGACTGAAAGACCGGACGCGGCAGGAGAAACTCCTGTTCTGGCTGGGATTCACGAGTCTGGGCCGCCCGCCGGCAATCGTGGAGAGCGAGGCCCGGGCGATTCCCCGCGACAGCAAGTTTGACAATTGGGTCCGAGAGCGAGGGACATTCTCGATCAAGTTGAGCGCCGCTCTTGGCGTGCTGGTCCTGGTGATGTTCCTCGTCGGTGGCTTCGCGATCCTGGGCCGGACCGTGGGTGGGAGACTGGGTGGGGACCTGGTCGCATGGGGCGGGGCCTGGCTCCTGATCGGCTTGTCCGGGAGTGCCGCGTATGCCTACTGGCTCTGGCGAATTACCATGCTGCGGCACAAGCGGCATCACGGATCAATGGGCCTTTGGGGCAAGAAGTGCCTGAACTGCGGCTACGACCTTCGCGGCCTGAGAGAACGTCGCTGCCCCGAGTGTGGAACGCCGTTTTGAGACCGTCAAAACAGATACTCCGCGGAGTGGCGTCAGCCTCAGATGTGATCGTGGGACGGGCGAATTGAGGAACCGGCAGGATGTCCGGCCCAGGCTGCGAATCACAAAGCGAGACGGAGTACATGATCGACCGCAAGAAAATCGAGCAAACCGCCCGCCGGCAGGGCTGGGCGGACTTCAAATGGATCGCGGGCAGGGACGTCCAGGTCCGCGAGTGGACGCGGTTCAAGTGCATGTTCGGCTGCGACACCTACGGCAAGAAAGGCGGCTGCCCGCCGAACGTGCCGTCGATTCCGGAGTGCCGTGAACTCTTCAAGGAGTACAAGCACATCCTGGTCATCCACCTCTCCGCGAAGTTCGATCATCCCGACCAGCGCAAGGCGTGGAGCCGCAAGCACAACGCCAAGCTGCTAAAGCTGGAGCGGGCCGTCTTTCTCGCCGGCCATTACAAGGCGTTCCTGTTGTTCATGGACGAGTGCCGCGTCTGCGCGGAATGCCCCGGCACGCGGCTGGAGTGCCGCAACCCGCGGCTGTCCCGCCCATGCCCCGAGGCCCTGGGCGTGGACGTATTTGCGACGGTGCGAGCGATCGGCTTCCCCATCGAAGTGCTCACAGACTATAAGCAGACGATGAATCGGTATGCGTTCCTGCTGGTGGAGTAAGGGGCGCGTCATTGGACGAACGAGCAGACAGCGAAAGTCTCGAACAGCGAATCGCCCGCGTCGTCCAGGAAGACGTGGCCATCGTGCCGTATGATCCGCGCTGGCCGGAGCTGTTCCGTCAAGAAAAAGAGCACCTTCTGGCCTGCCTGCCGAACGAGCTGATCCGGCGGATCGAGCACTTCGGCAGCACGGCCGTGCCGGGCCTGGCCGCCAAGCCGATCGTGGACATGCTCGTGGAAGTGACCGATCTGGAGGCGACGAAGGCGCGGATCGTGCCGGTGCTGGAGGCCCAGGGATACGACTACTTCTGGCGGCCGGCGATGTTCGAAGGCCCGCCGTTCTACGCCTGGTTCATCAAACGCGACGCCCACGGCGTCCGCACGCATCACATCCACATGGTCGAGGGCCACTTCGAGCACTGGGAGCGGCTGCTCTTCCGTGACTACCTCATCGGGCATCCCGCCGTGGCCGCGGAGTATCAGGCCCTCAAGCTCAGCCTGGCGGCGGCCCATCCCAACGATCGGGTCGCCTACACCAAGGGCAAGACCGAGTTCATCGTCCGCGTGACAGAACAGGCCAAGCGGCACTACACGGCGGTGAAGTCCGGTTCAGTGTAAGACGGGCTCCGCCCGCCATTGCTGCTCAATCCCTCACCTCAAGAAATGGTTTCGCCCCGCTCAATTCACCGATCACGATGCGAGAAATGTACTCGTATTCATCCGCCCTCCACAACGCCGCCGCCAGCTGCCTGGCGGTGGCCCGCCGGGAGCCGGCCTTGCTGATGAACACGACCAACTGCGCCAGCGGAGACACACTTTTCAAATAGCCGCCGGGACTGAAGAAAATGGCCGCCACATCCTTAACGCTGATCGGCGTTCCAAACTCCTTGCAGATCATCTTCCCAAAACGCTTCGCTCGATGAACATGCGCGTCGGTCAGCGTGGCCCCGATGCAGTCGCTGCCGATCACGGCGATCACCAGCTCGGCCTCCGCCGAGACCACCGGTTCACGGTCGATATGTGACTTGAGCGATTTTCCGGCCGAGCCGTCGGCCTCGACAATCAGGTAATCCGCGACATCGGATCGCCGCAGATCGTCCAGCTCCCAGGCCGAATACCCGTGCAGCTTGCCGCTGGCCTGGTCCAGCACCTTGCCGAGGACGACATGCCGCGCCGCGGATAGTTCAGTCCGCAGCCGCCCGATCGCCCGTGCGATATCCTCCTCCACGATCACGCAGGCCGCGTCTTCCGGCGTTGGGCAAATGATTTTCGTGCTCGTCGTCGAGACGACCGTCCAGCCGGCATTCGCCAGGTGGTGCGCCATCGTGAACATCAGCGTCGTCTTGCCGCCGCCGCCGATGAGGAAGATGTAGGAATAGTACGGCAGGGCGAAGGCCTTATCGAGTGTCGAGCCTGGAAGCCGGGCGTAAGTCACGTCAACCGCCTTTGATCGAGATGCGACAGTATGATTTCCAACGCCGCCCCACTGATGGTCCGCGTCTTGTCCGACAGCATCCGGCAATACGCCGGGTCGCCGCGCGGGTCGATGTCGCCGACTTTCTGATCGGCGACTACCGGAGAGCCGGGATAAACCAGCCCCCGCAGCACGCCCGGAATCGCCGCCGTGATTGGCTGATCGGCGACCGTCGCGATCACATCGCCTGCCTGGACCACGTCGCCGATCCGATGCCGGGCCACCAGCGTTCCATCGGTTGGCGAGCGTAGTAGGCGCTGATACGTAAAGCCCTCAATGGACCCGGGCACGCCCGTATCCGGATCGGCACAGCCGTTCGCGATGATCCTGCCGAGATTGTGCCCGCGATTGGTTTCCACGACGAAGTCCACGTCCTGCCCGGCGACGAGCCCGGGGCCGTAGCCGATCACCAGCGGGGCATCGCCGACGTGGTTGTCGAGATTGGCCTTCAGGATCCGCCCGTCGATGATCACATCCGGCTTCCACAACGCCTTCAACCGGCACTCCGGATCGACGAAGACCGGGATGTGGCTCCAGTCGAATGAAGCGAGCATTCCGGCCTCGTCCAGCGTGTATCCGACGCCTCGCACTCCCTCGACCACAATCTCGCGATCGAAGATCGCCGAGCAGAACGAAACCCCCAGCCGCAATGCCTTGGGCCACGGCAGATCGGTCATCACGACGTGGAAGCCGCAGCGGAACAGACGATGGGCGGTGCCGGAAGCCTGCTCGCCCGCCCCCTTGATGAGGACTTTCCGCTTCGGCTCCAGGTCGGCGGGCGTATCCACGTCACGTATCACGGCGCGATCGTCGGTTTCGAAATGCGCCACCATGTCCGGATGATCGTTGATGATGGCTCGGGCGCCGAGATCGCCGCTTAACTGCGATAGTTCCGACCGCCAGCGCCCGGCGAAAACGACAGGGTGGCCGTGCCGTCCGTCGCAGACCGGCACCAGGACGCTCTTGCCGCTGGAGACGAACGCGTCGATCAAGGATGCGACAATCTCGGGTGTCAGCTCCGGCATGTCGGCAAGCGACACAACGAGCGCGTCTGCAGCGGCGTTCGCGGCCGCAACGCCGGTCCGCAGCGAAGACCCCATGCCCTCGCGATAGTCAGGATTGACGACGATGCGGCACTTCGGATGATCCACCCCCAACTGCTGATCGGGCCGCACGACAAAGATCACTTCATCTATGCGCGGGCAGTCCGTCAGCGCGGCCAGCGCGCGGTCGATCAGCCGTCGCCCCTTGTACAGCAGTTGCAGTTTCTCGGCCCCCATCCGGGTGGCGCTACCGGCGGCCAGCAGAATTGCGCTAATGAACATCGTTCGGGCTTCCGCCGCGCTTTACCGATGGGCTCCGGTCCCCTTCAACTCCGCCGCCGACGCCCGATGCTCCGCGAATCGCTCCGATAGCGTCTGCACCGTGGCCATGATCTGCTCCGGCGTGCTGCCGTCCAGGAATGGCAGGATCCGCCCGCCCTCCTTGAGCACGCGCCCCCGCGCGACGACCGTGTCGACTTCACTGCCGTCGGCCGCCCAGATCAGATTTTCCACCACGTTGTCAATCCGCGTCGGCACCACGTTCGGGCGGTCCAGCGTGAGCAGCACCCAGTCCGCCTGACGCCCGGGCGCCAGCTCGCCCTGGTTCAGCGACAGGAAGCCGGCCGGCACAACCGTGATCATCTCCAGCAACTGCTGAGCCGGCAACAGCGTGGCGTCCTGATGCAGGGCCTTCTGATACTGCGCCGCCAGCCGGGCGGCGGCCAGGATGTTCTGATTGTCCGCCGAGCCCGAGCCGTCGGTTGAGATGGCCACCGGTACACCCGCGGCCAGCATCTGCATGATCGGCGGCATGCCTGATCCGAGGATGGTGTTGGCCAGCGGATTGTGGACGACCTTGGCCCTGGTGCGGGCCAGGATCTCCACGTCGCGCGGGCCGCAGTTCACCTGGTGGGCCAGGATGGTCCGCCCGTCGAGAATGCCGATGGACTCAGCGAACTCGACCTCGGTCATGCCGGGCTCGATCTCTTCCTGGAACCATCGCGTGGTCTTCGGCTCCTCGGCGCTATGCGTGTGAAACAGCGTGCCGTGCTCGCGGGCCCACTGCTTGAGCGGCACGAGGATCTTGCGGCTGTTGGAAAACAGTTGATCGGGGCCGGGGCAGAAGCTGGTCCGCGTAAGCCCTTCGATCTTCAGGGCCGCATCCAGCCGCCGCAGGGCGTCCTCCGGCTTGTCCAGCAGGGCCGCGAGATAGTGGCGATCCTGCCCGCCGACGGCGACGATCATCGTCGTCCCCGCCGCCTCGTTCGCCTGGGCGATTTCCTGCAGGTGGTACTTGTTGTAGTTGCAGTGGTGCACCATGCTCGCGGTGATGCCGTAATGGATGTCGCACAGGCGGGCTATGCGGTACGTCGCGAGCCTCGGCGAACAGCCCAGCTCCGCCCGCAGCCGGTCCTCCTCGGTGGTGATGAAGCCGGTAAAGAGATTGACCGCGTGATCGAGCCAGCTCGTGAGCGGTTCATCCTTGGCCACGCCGATGATGGGCTGCTCGTGGTCGTGACCGTGGGCCTTGACGAATGCCGGCACCAGCACGCCGTGCAGCCGTGGACTTGCATCTGCGTCGGCTGCCCTTCGTTTTGCGGGTGTTTGTCCCGCGCCGAGGATCTGCAGCGCCGATCCGTATTGGCTCAGCAATCGCTTGCCGACGTCCGGCGTATACGGCCCGACCTCTTTCAGCGTGTCTCCTTCCGCGAGGACATATCCGTCACGTATGCGGAGGCTTCGATCAGGCTTGCTCAGGGGCAGCAGAAAGTCCGCCCGACAAACGACAAAACGTGGATCTTGCATGGCTTTCCTAGACTCGGCTTTGAACCTCATCGCGTGACCGCGCGGTCGGGGCTTCGACATCGCGGCCGGCCTGGCCCGGCCCGGAAATCCGGCCGATGGCCCGCAGTATCTTCTCCGGGCTGAAGGGCCAGCGGCGGATCC
>DATKKX010000394.1:0-26140 GCA_035542775.1 Phycisphaerae bacterium
CATGCCGAACTCGCCGGCAATCAATGCAGCCTTCTCCTTGGCTACTTGAACGGCCATCAACCGGGCCTTATCACGGTGCTGTCGCAGTTTGCTTGTTTCAAAGTCGACATCGTCGATGGTATTAACACCGGCCGCAAGCAAGGCGGTGATCAGTTGCTCACATCTCGACGTGTCGCGCAAGATGATGCAAACGTCGTTGCTGACGCAGTAACCCACAAAGACAGGCGGTTTGTCGGGTCGATCACTCTGGGCGCCGCAGAACTGCTGGTACTTGGGACGCATCGACAATCGGTCTGTCTGAACATCCTTCGCTTCGATCTGCATCTCTTTGACAACAGCCATGACCTTCTTGATGGCCGCATCAACCTCATTCTTCGCCGTCTCCAGTGAAAGGTTCGTGCTGGTGACCCCGATGCTGAGCGTCACCTCGTCCGGCACGACCTTGACCGTGGCGGTGCCGGTCACGCTGATGGTGCGGGTGGGCGGCTTGGTCTCGTCACCGGCCATGCACGGTAGTGACGAGAAGGTCAGGATCAACGCAGTTCCGATCAATCTGGCGCAGTTCATGTGAGTCTCCTTGATCTAAAGCACGTTCGATGGCAACGGCCGCTTGGGATAGCGTTTCCGACGCGGCCCTTCAGCGGGATACCAGGTCCGCCTCCACCGTCTCGGAATCGGTCCCCTATGCCAAGTTATACGTCCCAGAAGCCCCTCGGTTGCATGCATTTATGCGGTTGCAGGGAATTCAGCCCATACTCGCGATTGGCTCATGGCCAAGTTGCCCGACGCCAGCGCCGATGAGGTTAGAGAGTGCTTCGGAAAACCGCGTGCGTTGCGGCCAATCATCCGCCGGCATCTCAGGGGGGCATCATGTCAGACGAGCCGATCCCGCTGTGGGATGGGGAGCTTTCGGGCGCCAAGATCATCTTCCAGGAACGTCAACTTCAAGGCCCGTCCAGCTCTCAGACCGTCCGCGGCAAGCGATCCAGTCCGCGCCGCGCTGGCGAGGGAATCCATGTCTGTTACTCTCCCCAGGTCCAGTTGGGCCGGGTGGAGCACGTGGAATGCCCGGTGATCGACATGTCGGTGGGTGGGCTCGCGATCGAGTTCGACCAGCGGCTAAGCGTCGGCGTCATGGGGTACGTCGCTTATTGGACGATGAGCCGCCAGCCGGTTCGCGTGAGCTGCACCGTCACTCGATGCGAAGCGCTGGGGAATGGCCGGTTCCGGCTGGGCCTCAAGCTCGATCGCAAGCTCAATTTCGAGGAACGCCGTCCCGCCAGGATGCGCCCGGGGCGGGATTTGATGCCGGGGGTTCATCCCCGCAAGCTCCGTGAGCCGTCGCCCGGCGAGCCGTCACCCTGAGTACGATCGGGTTGGCGGGCAATTGACGCCGGACAGCTCATCGCCTTAACGTACTGCCAGCGAACGCCACAGGAGCTTCTGCTTGTTCCGTACCCTGCGAGCGGCCATTCTGCTTGTTCGCCCGGCCCAATGGGTGAAGAATGTATTCGTCTTCGGCGCGTTCGTCTTCGGCGCCAACAGAGCCGATCCGCATGCCTTTCTTCACGCGTTTCTGCTCTCGCTCGAAGCCTTCGCCATCTTCTGCCTGCTCAGCGGCGCGGTCTACGCCTTCAACGACCTGCTTGACTATCGGGAGGACCGCCTCCACCCGACCAAGAAGCGCAGACCGGTCGCCTCGGGTGCAATCTCGCCGGGCTCTGCGGGGATCATCTCAGTCATCCTGGCGGCCGCCGCTGTCGCCGCGTCCCTGACCATGGCCCAGGGTTTCGCGGTGACCGCCGTCACTTATCTGGTGCTCAATGCCGTCTATACGATCTGGGGGAAGCAGCGCGCCATCCTGGACGTGATTCTGATCGCGATCGGTTTTGTGCTTCGGGCGTTGGCCGGCGCGCAGGCCATTCAAGTGGAAGTTTCCGCCTGGCTGGTCATCTGCACATTTACGCTTTGTCTGTTCCTGGGCTTCGGCAAGCGCCGCTGCGAGCTGGCTGTGATGGAAAATGCGGAAAAGGCCGTTACTCATCGCCCGACGCTGGCCGCCTATTCGCCGGAGCTGCTCACCCAACTGCTGTCGACCACCGGCGGCATCGCGGTCATCACGTTCCTGCTGTATACGCTGGATCCCCACACGCCCTCGCCGCATTCGCTGGTCTTTACCACTCCGCTCGTCTTCTACGCCATCTTCCGTTACGCCACAGTGATCTCACGCGGCCAACGGACCGGCCCGACGGACATCCTCATCAACGATCGCCCGTTCCTCCTGACGGCGCTGTTATGGACGGCCATGACCGCCGGCCTCATCTTTCATGGCGAGTGGGTCGAGCGCTATCTGCCGCGATTGCGATACCCGGGGGAGACGGCAACCGTACAACCGGCGCAGCCCTCCGACCGTCCGACGAGCTAAATTCACAAGTTCCCCCCATCGGCATCATGTCGGCGGCGGGTAATGGTGCTCGCGAGCGCTGCCGGGCCGCTGGAATTACGCCTTGCTGCTTTCGCCGACTTTCGAGGCGTCGATGAACTTGGCGTTCGCGGTGCCGCAGACCGGGCATTTGTCCGGACCTGAGCCGATAAACACCGTTCCGCATTCCGGACAGACCCGGATGACCACGGGTTCTATGTCGCGCCCGGCAAGGACGTGTTCCCGCGTCTGTCGCAGGACTCTCTCATGCCATTCGCACGCCTCTTCAAGTTTCTGAAACAGGCGCTCGGCCGCGCTGTTGTTCTCCCGATTGGCCTGTTTGGCCGCGGCCGGAAGGACGGTGGACGCCAGAAGAGCCTCGTAGTCTGCGCCCGCCTTGAGATGGTCGGCCGTGTTGGTCACGCTGTTCATCTGGCGCAGAAGCCATTCAGCGTGAAACATCTCAGCCATGACCAACGCCTGGAACAGCCTCGCAGTTTGAGGAAAGCCTTCAATCTTGGCGTGAGCGGCGAAAGCCGCGTATTTTGCCGCGACCTGGGCTTCCTCGTTGAACTGTGAGTGGATGCGCTCGGCGGTCGGAGCCGCCCCCTCATCCTTGGGCTGTTCTTTTGTCTGGCCAAAGGCACGCGATTCGGTCAGCAAAGCCGAGATCGCCGCGGAGAAGGCGACTGTCTCCGCCAAAAATGCTCTTCGCGCGAGAATCGCCGCATCCTGTGACCCGGCAGTTGGGGACGAGGTGCCGCTTGATCTTGTGTCTGGTTCCATCGGTAATCTCCATTCCAGCTCTTTCGTGGGGCCTTCCGCGCTGAAGAGCGATGTTCAAGGTCCCGCTATGTTCACGGGGTGCTCCGCTTCAAGCGCATGCAGGAAGCTCACGATCTCTTCGATCTCGGCCGCACTCAACTTCGTATCTAATTGCATCCAGGCCATCAGCCGGACCGCTTCGGTTAACGCCGCCTCCCGCCCGTCATGGAAATATGGCGCTGTAAGCGTGATGTTGCGGAGCATGGGCACCTTGAAGACCAACCGGTCTTCATCGTTATGCGTGACGCCATACCGTCCAACATCCTCCTGGTTTGTGTACGGGTGATATACGCCGACCTTCTCGAACAGCCGGCCTCCCACGGTGTAGCTGCTGTGGCACTCCACGCAGCCGGTGTGGGTGAAGCAGTTCAAACCTTGTTTTTCCTGCTGGGTGAGGGCGCTGGTTTCGCCTCTGAGATACCGGTCAAAACGGGATGGAGTGACCAGCGTTCTCTCGAAGGCGGCGATGGCGCGGGCCATGTTGTCGAATGTGACTGGTTCCGCCTGATCGGGATAGGCCGCCTTGAATGCCGGGACGTAACCGTCGATGCTCTTGAGGCGATCGACGACTTCCTCCGGACTGCGCATGGCCATTTCATCAGGGTTGAGCACCGGCCCCTTGGCCTGCTCGACGAGGTCGGCCGCCCGCCCGTCCCAGAACTGGGCGACCTGAAAACCGGCGTTGAGCACGGTGGGAGCATTGCGTTTGCCCAGAAGGCCTTTGGCGCCCTTGGATGTGGGCTCGCCGTCACCACCGGCCCGGCGCGCATCCAGGTGATGGCACTCGCTGCAAGACTGGGATTTGGTGAGTGATATGCCTTGCTCGAAGAAGAGCTTGCGCCCGACGGCGATGATCTCCGGCGTATCGTCCCGCGATCCGGGCATTTCCGTCGGCAGGGGCTTGAAGAAGATCTGTACCGCCAGCGGGATTTCCTCCGCCGCGGCACCGCCCGAAGACGAATCGGCCCTTGGCTGGGGACTCGCTGCAGGTTGCAGTCCGCCATCGCTGCCTGTTGAAGCGGCGGACGCGGTCATGAGTATCGCCAACACCACTGCGGCGCCCGCGGCGCCGCGGGTGGGGTCCATTCGGTAGGCGTTCATGGTCTGCTTCTCCGCTGTAACTGAACGGCGGGCACAAGCCTCGCCGCGACGCGACGTCCTCCCTGGAACCGAGAGGATGCATCCGTTACCCGCTCGGCTTCCCTCGCGAAATCCCGAATCCACGCACAGCGCAGTGCCGGTGCCTTCGCCCGGCACTGCGCTGATCAATGCAAACCCATCCTCGTCTCAGCTGCGACGAGGACTATCAGTGTTGATGCTCTTTGGGCTCTTCCTTGGGCTCGGTTTTCGTTTCTCCTGCCTTGGCCTCGGCCTTGTCCATGGAGTCAACAAAGATCGCCTGGATGCCCTTGCCCTTGACCAGCAAGCCCTTGACTGTCACCTTGCTGCCGGCCATTTCCATCCGCTCCGGTGTCATCACCGGCTTCTTGATCTCGTTGCCCAACAGGATGTACATGTTGCCATCTGCGGCGGTGAGCAGCGCGGGGTCGCCGGCCTTGATGCACCCGGTGCAGCAGCCCTTCTGGCAGGGCTTGTCAGGATGGGCAAGCGTGCAGAAAGTGCAGGAGAGTTGGCCGGTGACGTTGATCTTCTCTCCTTTGATGGGTTCCTGCTTTTCCGGTTGCACGGCCATCGATACGGCCAAGGCTGCCACCAACAGCACAGCCAGCACCAGCGCGGATTGCAGCGTGAGTCGTTTCATGTCTGATTCTCCTTGAATGAAAACTGCGTTGCGGCGTCGGTCACTGCGCCGTCGCCGAGCTTCAGCGGGTGATTCTGAGGCGACCCTTGAGACTGTTGAGGGCCCGTGCCAACGACCGGCGACCCTGCGAGCATGATCGCCCCTCTCCTGCGCAGGCCGACACGAGACGCCACATCAGGCGAGCGCGACGTACCTTTCACTTGTCCGGTCTCCTGCGTTTGCCCGAACACCGTCACGAGCTTCCGAACCAGCCCGTGATCGGGGACGACCGCTCCGTACCAAGACCGCCCCCTCTTATCGCCGGCAGCGCGAACACGCACTGCGTTTGAGTCGGTAGACGCTCCCCTTTCGGAATCCGGCCTTGCCTTATATAGTTGGCAGAACCTTCCCAAATCAACGATATTCTCGGCCACGGCGCAGAATCACGTAACTGCTTTCGCAGGTGCCACTTGCGCGATGAGATCGTTCTCGGCTCGGGAATCGAGAGGTTTGGTTGTCGGCGTGCACTCGCCCGGTGGGGCAAGCCTTATCCGCATTCCTGGGGGAGAAGGACTTGAGGTGCTCTTGGTTTGCGATCGTTCGCTCGGTCTAGACAGTCGACGGGCCACGAGCGGGCGGCTGGTTGCGGTTGCTTCTCTGACTTTCACTCCGTTGCGGCCGGCGCTGGCGCGGCAGACTCGGTCGTAGGTGTGTAGTCGGGCATGAGCTCTTCCGTGAGGATCACTTCGACACGCTGGTTCAACCCTTGGTCGGCCTGGCCGTAGATGACCGGCTCCATCCGATCGTTGTCGCCGCAGGCCATCAGGCGGATTCGTCGCCATTCGATCTCGTTCTCGTGCAGCAACTCGGCGACGGCCAGGGCGCGTTCGAACGAGAGCCGCAAGCCTCGGTCCGGCGAATTGACCGCCTCGGCCACGCTGACGTGACCGCGGACCGCGACTATCAGGCGGAGTCCGCGGAGGTGTTCGAGGATATCCAGAACCGCCTTGCG
Organism: Phycisphaerae bacterium; assembly: GCA_035542775.1. Classification (GTDB taxonomy): domain Bacteria; phylum Planctomycetota; class Phycisphaerae; order UBA1845; family UTPLA1; genus DATKKX01. Next base: position 6,001 of record DATKKX010000394.1, read on the forward strand.
GCCTTCTTCCGTCAGAGTGCTGGAATTGTCGTCGAAGGGCACGCTGCCGCAGAGGTTGTAGTACTTGCTCGGCCGGATCGACTGCATCTTGTACTTCTGGCCCGGCGGCCCGTTTTCGTCGAGTGGCACCTGCCCGCGCCGCTCCATGATGCGGCGAACCAGAAGCGCCTCCCTGGGATTGGTCGAGTTGACACTGACGGGGTTGTTGAAGGCGTCGCGAATGCTGATAACCGCGTCAAGGAACTCCGGTGAGTTCGGGACGCTGTTGGCCTCGGCCGTGCCGGTGCCCGTGCCTGTGCCTTTGCTGGCCATGGTAAATGCAAGAAGAATGACGAAGAAGCCCATCAGCAGGGCGACGTTGTCGGCAAAGGAGATGATCCATTCCGGGGCGCCCTCATGTGCCTCCTCGTGCCCTCCACCGCCGTGATGGCCGCCGCCACCATGCTTCTTATGTTCTTTTTCGCCCTGTTGTTCCTGCTCTGCCACGCCGAGCCTCCGTTGTTCCCTGGCCGAATTATGCCGCGGCTTTGGCCTTCTCTCGTCCGGGCAGGAAGGCGGTCATCTTGTCCAGCGTGATGCGCGGGTTGTCGCCCCCCTGGATGGAGAGAATGCCCTGCAGCATCATCTCGCGATTCATAATCTCTTCCGCCGAGCGCATGGCCAGCTTGTCGCCGATGGGGCCTGCCACGGCGTTGCACAGTACGGTGCCATACATGGTCGCGCAGACGGCCACCGCCAGGCACTTGCCGAGCGTGCCGACGTCGCCGCCGGACAGATTTCCGAACATGGCGATCTGCCCGACCAGCGTGCCGACCAATCCCCACCCCGGTCCATAGAGCTTGACCAGGTCGAAGAACTTCTTGCCCGCCTTGTGGCGTTCCTGCATGGCCATGATCTCAAGCCGGAGGGTGGCTTCCACATCGCTGGGGCTGGTGCCGTCGATCACCATGCGGATGCCGCTGGCCAGGAACGGGTCGACGTCCTTGATTTTCTTGTATTCCGACTCCAGGGCCAAAAAACCGTCGCGTCGAGCCATGTCCGCCAGTACGCCGAGCAGCTTGATGACCTCGATGGGGCTCTTGCCCTTGTGAAACAGGAACCGTTTGAGGAAACCGGCGACTCCCTTGATTTTGTCCATCGGCATGGCCATGAAGCAGACGCTGATGCTGCCGCCGAAGACCAGCAAGACGCCTTCCATCGAATAGAACATGGCGTAATGGCCGTGAGAGGCCTCGGTGAAGACGATGCCCAGACATGTGCAACCGATAATGATGCCGATGAGACTGGCAATGTCCATCCTTGGATCCCCCATGCGCAGTCTGGCCGCGCCGGATACGCAGTCCTCTATCGGTCATTCGGTTACGGGGCTTTTGATGCCGAAAACACAAACTGGCGGGAGCTTCTGGCTTATCGGACGATTGGGTCCGTTTAGCTGATTACGCCACGCCAAACCCTGCCAGGCCCGAGCAGAAGTTTTTTTTCAAAAACTGCGTGACGAACGGGTCCCAAAGGGGACTAGTAAATGGGGTGTCTTCTGACCCGGGTGGCTCCCCGGTTGGCGAAAGCCGGACCGGCGGCGAGCCGGCGCGCCGTTCGCGGTCAGATGACAAATGGCCAGAAGTCGGGAGATATGAAACCAGTCATCAACATTGTGCTGATCGGGAATCATGCTGTCTTCATGGAGTTCGTCGCCTCCTCCATCGGCCAGGGCGCGCGCTTCCGCATCTTGGGCGTTGCTCATCGCGCCGCCGACCTAATCGACTTCGCAAATGACAATCACATTCATCTGGCGGTCCTGGATGCCGACGCCATGGGCGAATGTTGCGAGTCCTTGGTCGAGGCTATGAGGGCGATTCAGCCGCATTGCTGCGTCCTTTTCTTGTCCGCGCGGGCCGATGACGCCGCGATCTTGTCCGCGTTGGAGGCTCGGGCCAACGGGCTGGTGCTCAAGGACGAGGTGCTGCAGACGATCCTGCCGGCGGTTCAGGAGGTCCTGGACGGCGGAAGCTGGTTCCCCGAGTCAGTGCGATCACGACTGGTGATTGACTCCCTCGGCGTGCGGCTCACCCCGCGCGCAGCAGATGGAGCTGGCGACGCCCCCGAAGCCTGGGGAGATCCTGGGGCTCTTCTCAGTCCCCCTCGATGGACATAAAGAGTCTCGCCGCGGTCAAACACCCAGGCAATCCAGAGCCACATTACGGCGTCCAACAAAAGCGGGATTGGCTTCTTCCGAAGACGAGAGACACCGCGCAGAAAGACCGACCGAGGGTGCCTGTCCCGGTTTTGTTGGATGCGCCTAGGTCTTCCGCGTGAAAATGGAAGATTGCCTCTTTGCGCCGGACCACTGGTGGTCGAACCCGAGGCCGCCCCGTGAATGAGTGCCTACAGCGCCCCCACGCGAATCGCTCGCTTCGCGATCGTCGGGCAATGCTGCTGGCAAAGGCCGCAGCCGACACAGCCGCGGCCGGTCGCTGCCGGATCGATCACGCGGACGCATCCGGTGTCGTCGAGCCTGATCGCCACGTCGCCCAGCGGGCAGTGGGTGATGCACTTGGTGCAGGATTGGCCCTTTGAACGCAGGCACAACCCGTAATCCACGACCGCCAGGCCCATGCGGATGGCGAACCTGTCCACCGGCCGCAGGGCGCCGCTCGGGCAGCCGCGCATGCAAATCAGTTCCTCGCAGATGACGCAAGCCTGCCGATTCGGGTCGATGTTCGGCGTACCGCCGCCGTCGTCGTCCGGTTCATCGCGCATCATGACAATGGCGTTGGCCGGACACGCATCCGCGCAGGTCCCGCAACGGTAACATGTCTCCAGGAACTCCTTTTCAGGAATCGCTCCCGGGGGACGAGGCCGGATGCGCATGACCATCAGACCGAGCGGCAGCTTTTTTTCGAGATAATCAGCCACAGGCCCCAACAGGCGCGCCAGGCTGGCGGCGAAGAAACCGCGACGGTCCTGTGGAGGAAGGTCCTCGATGTGCTTGTCAGCCATGAATCATCCTGCAACGAGAAGTCCACGGCGTCTACTCGACGCTGTGTATAGTCTATCGGATAATAGGCTTGTCTTCGACCGGCCGGGGTGACCCGATGGCGGCACAGTCTGCCCCAGGCCCGGCTTTCGGATTCCGCTATGGCCAGGCCCGTCAGCCAACAAGTGGTTGAGACCGCGGAAGGCGTGTTTCGGGAGTATCTCCGTGAGCGCGGCTTGAAATACACCGCCGAGCGGCGGTTGCTGCTGGAAGCGGTGATGCGGAATAACGAGCACTTCGAGGCCGAAGAGCTTCTCCTGGACATGCGCCAGGCTTCCCGGCACGTCGGAAAAGCTACCGTCTATCGCACGTTGAAGCTGCTGGTCGACTGCGGCATCGTCCGGGAAGTTCACTTCAGCAACAAGCAGGTCCACTACGAGCACGCGTATGGTCAGGACGCCCACGACCACATGGTTTGCACGCGTTGCGGCCGGATCATTGAATTCGAGGCGACCGATGTGGAGCGGCTCCGGACGGTGCTTTCTCTCCGCCACGGCTTTCACGCCTTTTCCCACCGATTCCAGATACGCGGGTTGTGCGAGGCCTGCTCCAGGTCGTCCCCGGCGATTTCGGAGCCGAAGTCCACCCGCCGATGAGAAAAAAACGCCGACCCTCGGACATGGGCGCGATCCGGGGCGGCGGATTGATGAAACGACGCCGACGACTGCTCCCGGAGTGAGCGGCAATCCGCTGGGACTGCCTCCAGGGACCGTCGTCGGCGTCCTCTATACCTGTGGTCCGGACCGCGTACGGCCCGGTCCGGGGCGCCGGCGGCATCCGCTTTTCTGAAGCTGCCAGCCGCTATTGGGGCCCGCTACTGCTTCTTGGGCGGCTCGGTCTTCTTGCCGCCGTTGCCCTTGGTGGCGGGCTTCTCTGTCTTCTTCGGTTCTTCCTTCTTCTCCGCGGCCTTCTCGGGCTTGCCGCCGATTTCCTTCACTTCGTCGGCCTTTGTGGCTTTGCAGGTCTTGCCTTCCACGGTGACGAGCATGATCTTCTCGCCCTTCACGGTATAGACCTCAAACATGAGGTCCTTGCCGTGCATCACCGCCTCCGCTTGGAGGGCCTTGCCGCCGCTCTCGTGCTTCTCGGCGGCCTCCACGGCCTTAGCCAACGTGGCTTTGTCGGCCTCCATCGCCTTGAGCATGTCCTTGGCTGCGGCAATGCCCTTGCCCACGACCTGGGCATAGAGCGGATACGCCACGATCGCGACGATGACCAGCGCCAACATAGGAACAAGCATGCGTCGAACGTTCTTCATGACTGATTCTCCTAATCGACTTCCTTAATGAACGCAGTCTTGGCTCGGCGGCACCGCACCACCGAGTGTTGTCTGCTACTGCTGACTCCGTCCGATGTCCGGTCAAGCCGCCGCTTCAGGTGTGGGCTGACCGGTCTGTACCGGCGCGTCGAGGCGGCACGCAAGCAGCCCCCGGCGCCGACCCCGGCTCAGGGCCGATGAGCATGCACCCGCGGGCCTGCTATGTCAACCGTAGCAGACGAGCCGCCATCACGGGCTCGGTCATTCCCGAACCCACGATGGCGGCAGGAGATACAATCGCCCTGGATATCGAATAGTCCACGGAAAGGACGCTGGTGCGCCCTGCTCCGATCAATCCTCCGTTCGCAGCAGAACGTAGTGCCTGGTTTCGCCGGTCTGAACAAGCAGCCGGATGCCCTTGTGAAGATCATGCTTGGCGATTTCCTCGCGGAAACCGGCCACATCCGGCGTCGCCACGCCCTGGACATCCACGATCACATCGCGGACGCGAAGGCCGGCCCGCGCCCCCGTGCCGGTCTCATCCACCTGCGTCACCAGCACGCCGCGCACATCCTCCGGCAGACCCAATTGGTGAAGCGTGTCCGGCGCCGCGTTGGCCACGCTGATGCCCAGCTCGTCGATGGTCCCGTGCTTGCTTTCAGCCGAGCTACCCATCTCGTTCTGCGTTCCCTTCATCTTGCCGACCTCGACTTTTACCGTCTTGGTGCTTCCCTCGCGATAGACCTCGATCTTGGCCTTGGTATCCGGCCGCGTCTGGGCCACCAGGGTGCGGAACTGGGCCATGTCCTTGATCTGCTCGCCGGCGAACTTGGTCACGATGTCGCCGCGCTTGAGCCCGGCCTTCTGCGCCGGCCCGTCCACGAGCACGTCACCGATCAAAACACCCTCCGTGGAGTCATAACCGAACGACTTGGCCATATCCGCCGTCAGCGGCTGAATGCTCAAACCGAGCCAGCCGCGGACGACCTGCCCGTGCTTGATCAGGCTGTCCATGATCGACTTGGCCATGTTGATGGGGATGGCGAAGCCCACGCCGTTGTTGGAGCCGGTGTGGCTGGCGATGGCGGTGTTGATGCCGACCACTTCGCCCTGGAGGTTGACCAGGGGTCCGCCGCTGTTGCCGGGATTGATGGCTGCATCCGTCTGGATGAAGTTCTCGTAGTCGGCAATTCGCATGTTAGACCGGCCCGTGGCGCTCACTATTCCGGCAGTGATGGTGTTGTTCAGGCCGAACGGATTACCCGCGGCCACGACCCACTCCCCGACCTTGAGATGCGAGGAATCGCCGAGCTTGGCCGGCTTCAGGTCGGAGGCCTTGATCTGAATGACCGCCAGGTCGCTGGGCGGATCGGTGCCGACGACCTTGGCGCGGTGTTCCTGGCCATCCGGAAGGGTCACGTCGACCTCATCGGCGTCACCGACCACATGGTTGTTGGTCAGGATGTAGCCGTCGGCGCTGACAATCACGCCGCTTCCGAGCCCCGTCTGCGGGGGAATCGTGACGGGGGGCATTTTCCCGCCGAAAAAGTGCCGCAGAAGATCGTTGTCAAACGGCAGGTCGTTGGGCATGCCCGGCAACGGGCTCTGGTCATCGCTGGAAGGCTTCACGACTTTGGCCTTTTTCACCGCCCGAATCGACACCACGGAAGGCTGGATCGCATCGGCCGTGTCGGAAAACGCCTCAGAGAGGGCATTGGCATACAACTGGGCCTCCTGGTGGGTCGGCGTTTTCGGCGGATCGCCGGCCACGGCGCGGTCGACCTGGCCGCCCCAGAACACCAGGGTCAAACCTGCAATCGCCGCCAGGGCGGCCACGCTCTTGATGGTTCCACGATTCACGTTCATGTTGTATCTCCTAATCCGATCGCACACTTGTTGATCTCTTCGTCTTGGTCACTGCCGCGCTCGGCACCGTCTGAACACGGCTCGCTGCTGTTGGGTTGTTTCGCTGTGATATCCGGCCGGAATGCAATCTAGCGCCTTACATGAAAGAATAGACCGCGGAGGGGCGAATTCCCTGTCAAGAACTGCCCGGCCTGACGCAGGTCAGCGGATCAGGGTCCGGAGAGCCATTGAGAGCGAGGCCGCAGGCCGATACAGTGAACACCGGAGTCCGTTGTTCCGGCGAAATTCGACAAGAGGCGAACCGCGCCGCGTTGCCGGGAGTATTAGTGATGGCAGGCGAAAAGAGGCTGGCGCGGAAGAGGGGTTCACCGCGGCCGTCCGAGGTGTTGTACCGTGCGCCGCTGACGCTGATCCCGCCGCCGTCCCCGATTTCCTTCTCATATCGCAGCAGTCTCTGGCGTGACTCTGCCTTTAGCGCGCCGGAATCTCCCGTCGCCCAAGCCAGCCGCGCCCATGCCCGTAAAGAGCATGAACGTTTGGCCCGATCATCGCGCGTGACCGCGGCGGCACCAGTTGCCGAAACCAAACAACAGTTCAACCGGAGACCGAATAATGCGCAGCAACGTTGTGAACCTGCCGTGGATTGCGGTGGTACTTCTCGTCCTGGCAACTGTCGCGGTGACGCCCATGGCGGCGCAGGAATCCGCCAAGCCCTCCGCCGCGCCGCTTCCTGCTTCGACCCGGCCCGTGGGAAACAGACAGCTTGATGTCGTGTCCACCGCCCACCTCGATACGCAATGGCTCTGGACCATCCAGACGACCATCAACGAGTACGTACCCAACACCCTGCGCCAGAACTTCGCCTTGTTCGATAAGTACCCCGACTACGTCTTCAGCTTTGAGGGCGCGTTCCGCTACATGCTGGCCAGGGAGTACTACCCCGAAGACTACGCCAGACTGAAGAAGTACATTGCCGACGGCCGCTGGCAAGTCTGCGGCAGTTCCGTGGACGCCTGCGACGTCAACATTCCGTCGCCGCAATCGCTCATCCGCCAGATTCTCTACGGCAACGGTTTCTGGAAGAAGGAATTCGGCAAGACAAGCTGCGACATCTTCCTGCCCGATTGCTTCGGCTTTGGATACGCCCTGCCCTCGGTGGCCGCCCACTGCGGCCTCAAGGGCTTCTCCACGCAGAAATTGACCTGGGGCTCGTCCGTCGGTGTGCCGTTCGATATCGGCGTCTGGCAGGGCGTGGACGGTTCCACGGTCGTCGCGGCGCTGAATCCCGGCGACTACACCGGCAAGATCCGCGAGGACCTCAGCGAGGATCCCAAGTGGCTCGAGAAGATCGACAAGCTCGGTGACCAGTCCGGCGTCTACGTCGGCTACAAGTATTTCGGCGTCGGCGACATGGGCGGCGGGCCCGACGATGAGTCGGTCGAATGGCTGGAGAAGAGCATCGCCGGCAAGGGCCCCATTCGCGTCATCAGCGCCCCCGCTGACAAGCTCTACCGCGATCTCACCGCCGAGCAGGTCGCCAAGCTGCCGCGTTACGACGGGGAGTTGCTCATGAGCCGCCACGGCACCGGGTGCTACACCTCACAAGCGGCGATGAAGCGATGGAACCGCAAGAACGAACAGCTCGCCGATGCCGCCGAACGCGCCGCAGTGGTGGCCGACTGGTTCGGCGCGGCAGTCTATCCCAGCAAGAAGCTCACCGACTCCTGGACTCGCTTCCTCTGGCACCAGTTTCACGACGATCTCACCGGCACAAGCACGCCCTTGGCCTACCCGTTTTCCTGGAACGATGAAATCATTGCGCTGAATCAATTTGCTGCGGTGCTGACCGAGTCGACCGGCGCCGTGGCCCGGGGCATGGATACCCGGGGGGAAGGCGTGCCGCTGGTCGTTTTCAATCCGCTCTCCATCCCCCGCGAGGACGTGGTGGAGGCGACGGTGAGGTTCGACAAGGACGTGCCCAGGGCGGTCCGCGTATTCGCCGCCGGCAAGGAGGAAGTCCCCTCGCAGATCCTCGCAGCCGAGAGCGGCGAGGTACGGCTGGCCTTTCTTGCCGACGTTCCGCCGGTCGGTTTCGTGGTGTACGAGGTCCGGCCGGCCCAGGCGCCCTGCGACATGACCACTGATCTGAAGCTTGCTGAGTCTGACATCGAGAACAGCCGTTATCGCGTTCGCCTGGACCAAAACGGCGACGTGGCCAGCATCTTCGACAAGGCCGTCGGCAAGGAGCTGCTCCGCGGCCCCGCTCGGCTGCAACTTCTCGAGGACGTACCCAAGAAATGGTCCGAGTGGGAGATCTGGTACGAGGATATCTGCGCCGAGCCGAAGGCCTGTGTCGGCGGTCCGGCAAAGGTACGGGTCATCGAGCGCGGCCCGGCTCGCGTGACCGTCGAGATCGCGCGCCAGGCCGAAGGCTCCACATTCGTGCAGCGGATCCGGCTCGCTGCCGGCGGCGCAGCCGATCGAGTCGAGTTCGACACGCGACTGGATTGGCGCACGCCGCGCCGGGCGCTCAAAGCGGCGTTCCCACTGACCGCGTCGAATGCAATGGCGACCTATGACCTGGGTCTGGGCACCATCCAGCGCGGTAACAACACGGAGAAGCTCTACGAGGTGCCTGCCCAGCAGTGGGCGGACATCACCGCCGCGGATGGCGAATACGGCGTCTCCATCCTCAATGACTGCAAGTACGGGTGGGACAAGCCCGCCGACAACACCCTGCGCCTTACGCTCGTCCATAGCCCGCACAGCATCCAGAAAGACATGGGCTGGCATCACTTCACCTACGCGGTCTGCGGGCACAAGGGCGATTGGCGCAACGGGTCGCAATGGCACGCGGCACGGCTCAATCAGCCGCTGGTGGCCTTCCAGGTGCCGCAGCACGGGGGGCCGCTGGACAAGCGATTCTCGCTGCTCTCCGTCAGCACGCCGCAGGTCGCCGCCCTGGCGGTCAAGAAGGCCGAGGAAGGCGACGAGGTCGTCATCCGGTTACAGGAGTTGCACGGTAAGCCGGCCGAACACGTAAGCGTCTCGATGGCGGCCCCCGTCGCCGCGGCTCGCGAGGTCACCGGCGCGGAAAGCCCCATCGAAACGAAGGTCGCGGTCGAGAACGGCCAGTTGGTGATCGACCTGCCGGCCTATCGCCCGCGGACATTCGCCGTGAAGCTCGGGCCGGCCCCGATCAAGCTTACGCCGCCGACCAGCAAGACGGTCGCCTTGCCGTTCGATACCGACGTGACCAGCCTCAACGGCGAAAAGGCCGGCGGCGAGAAACCCGCCGGGGAGTTCGACACCGAAGGCCACGCCATCGCCGCCGAGCTGCTGCCCGCCTCCATCGTCAGTGAGGGCATTCCCTTCGATCTCGGCCCTTCCGCGGTCGGGCAGAAGAATGCCGTGACCTGCCGCGGGCAGACCATCGACCTGCCCCCGGGCAATTTCAACCGGCTGTATTTCCTGGCGGCCGCTGCCGGTGCCGACACGAGCGGCACGTTCAAGATCGGTGACGCGCCGGTCGAGGTGTCCGTTCAGTCTTACACCGGCTACGTCGGCCAGTCGCAAAGCCTCGTCGTCAACGGCGAGATCGTGGATGCGTCGCGGATGGCGGAGCCGTTCATCAAGCGCGACAACATCGCCTGGGTCGGCGGCCATCGTCACGCCGCCGACGGCAAGAATGAAGCCTACGTCTTCACGTACCTCTTCAAGTACGCCCTCGATCTCCCCAAGGATGCGAGCAAGTTCACGCTGCCCGACAACAACAGCATTCGGGTCCTCGCCATCACCGCAAGCGATAACCACAACGACGCCGTGATGCCGGCTTGCCCCCTGTACGATGGCGTCGTTGCCCCGAAGATCGCCCCCGCCGGCGGCATGACCATCGAGCCGGTTACCGTCACTCTTTCCACCGGCGCCAAGGGGGGCAGGATCCGCTACACGCTGGACGGAAGCGATCCCTCGCCGGACTCGAAGCTCTACGAGGGCCCGATCGCGATCAAGGAGACGGCGACGGTGTCCGCCCGCGTCTTCGTCGGCGCCGAGCCGGCGGACTATGTCGCCCGGCGAACCTACACGTTCGTCCAGCCGCGCAAACCCGAGAACCCGGCGAACCTCGTGCCCGGCCTGAACTACAAGTACTTCGAGAACAAGTGGAAGCAGGAGAACATCGGTGAGCTCGCCGGCCTGCAGGCCGCCAAGTCGGGCACGGTGGATTGGTTCGACCTGGCCCCTCGCGGTCGGGACGAAAACTTCGCCTTCGAGTTCACCGGCTTCGTCGAAGTTTCCCGCCCGGGCGTGTACACCTTCTGCACCAAGTCGGACGATGCCAGCAAGCTCTTCATCGGCGATGCCGAAGTAGTGGACAACGACGGCCCGCACGGCATGACCGAGCGAGACGGCAAGCTCGCCCTCGCCCCGGGCAAGCACGCCATCCGCGTCCTCTACCTGCAAGGTGGCGGCGACTTCGGCCTGGAAGTCTCTTACGAAGGACCCGACTTGGCCAGGCAACGCATCCCGCCGACGGCGCTGTTCCGCGAACAGAAGGCGGACTGATCGATCGGTAGGAGTCGAAGCGGGGAATAGAAAAGGGGGCAATCCACTCTTCAAGGAGAGTCGATTGCCCCCGTGCGTTTCTGTGCGACTGCAATGTGCAGCTCGGCCGGGATGGGCTCCTAGTTCAAGATCAGCGCATCCACGAAGCCCTGAACGTCTCCACCGTCCACCACGTTGTCGTGGTTCATGTCCGCCATCATGCGGTCGCACGGACGGAATGGATCTCCGTCGTGGTCCGCGTCGTAATCGGCCGGCGTGATCAGCGCCTGCACAAAATGGGGAATGTCGCCGACGTTCACACTGCCGTCGCAGTTCATGTCGCCGCGGAGCGAAGAGGCGCAGGACAAGTTGTAAATGTAGACGGCGTCGACGCCGCCTTCGTCAACCGAGTTGTTGGGGTTGTCCTTCGCACTGAAGCGGAGCTTCATCTGCGAGGTCAGCGTAACATAGTCTTTGATATGTACGTTTCGCTGGACCCAGCCGCCGCGGAGATTGACCACACGCTCGATCAATCTCCACGACGCACCATTGTTGTTGGAAATCTCGACATCGAACGGGTCTGAATCCAGATCATCGTTGTACCACCAGCGGGCGTAGTTCAGGATCGGGTCGTTCAATCCGCTGGCGTCGAAGACGGGCGATACCAGCCGCGTCGGCCCGCCATCCACGTCGGTGTTGCAACTCGCTGGACTCGAGTTGTTCTGCGTCACGAAGCACTTGCCCGAGCCGTCGAAGTCCGTCGGGGGTTCGCCGCGCGGGGGGCTGCAGGGCAGCGGCACAGCTCGCTGCCAGGCGCCGGAAAGGAGGGCCACATTCTCGACCGTCCAGCCCTGGTCGTTCTCAAAGTCGTCGTTCAGGAGGATCGTCAATGTGGCGACGGTGGCGATGTAGGTTTGGTTTGGAGCAGCCGACGGGTTGTAAACCATGCCGCTCTGATCGCCCGCCGCGCCGAAATAGAAGCGAGGCGTATCTCCGCAGCTCGCCGGCGGCAGGGTGGCGCGATACAGGCCAAGACCCAGCGACACCATGGGAGTTGACAGGAACGGCCCGCCGTCGTAGCTGTAATAGACGGTGGCCGAGCCGGGCACGTACGCTTCCGTACCCGGGGAGATGTGAACCATGATGTCCGTGGACTCACCCGGCGTCAGCCGGTTGGGCACGCCGTTGGGGAAGCTGAGCGACGGCGGAATGTGGACGCCCTTGACAGCGAGCGTCGGATCACCCAGGAGGGTCGCCTCGTAATAACACCATCGCATGCACGGCTCTTCGATGCGGTAGACGTTATCCTCTTTCGAATCCTGGTTGGCGCGACCGAGCTGCGGCTTGACCTCGGCCGGGCTGAATACGGCATCCCAGAATTCGCGGTTAAATCGCTCTGAAGGCCCGTCGGCACTATCATACTCACCCCATCCGTAGCGGGCGTTCTGGACGGTGGCGAAGACGCCGTGGTCCGACTTGACGAGCAGTTCTTCCGCGAAGCAGTCCATTCCGTCGAAATGGCCGGAGAGACAGGCTTGGGTATAGATAAAGCAAAGGTCGGTATTGGTCAGACTGGACACGTCGCTGCTGTACATCTTCAGGGCATACGTCTCATTGCCATGGCCCAGGTGATTGATGATGTGCAATCCGTTGTCGATCCGAGTCATGATCTCCGACTTGGGCCAATCGTAACTGGGAGAGTCGTAGAGCCGGTCTACAGAGTAGAGGCTGGAAGGAATGCCGACGGTCGTGTAGCCATCCGCGCTGGAGCCATCGACGCACTCATCCATGGCGAGGCTGGCATATTCCGAGTCGCCGCCGAAACCGAGGTATTCGCCGGCCATCAGGACGCGCTCAGGGTGCTGGTGCTGGCCGGAATCGTACCAAATGGTCTTGTTGACGAAGCGGGTGGCTTCGGTCGTGTTGCCGACCGAGGCGCGTCCCACATACACTTCGGCGACCAGGTCCACGTCACCTCCGCCGGGACCGTCGGTCGGCTCGCCCACGTATGAATCTCCGTCGTAATTGTACGTGCCGTCCAGGCAGCCGAAGTAATGATCGCCCGGCATGGCATACTCGATTTCGCTGGAGTAAGAGTCCACATAAAGGTCAATGGCAGGAATGAGATCGTCATCAGCCCCGATGAGGACGTAGTCGATGCCGTCATTGAGGTAGCGATCGGTGACATAGTTACGGATACTGTTGGGATCGCTGCCGCCAGCATCCGCCGTGGTGCGGATTTCGGTGGGCAGGCCGTTCTGGTCGTGATATTCCTTCAACGGCTCAAATGAGGCCGCCAGGGCAGGAGTGGTGAGGATCAGCAACTCGAAGCTGCGCTCGCTGCGCCTTGCCGCCCCCGCGTAGCTTTGGACTGTCAAAGGGTTGTCAACGCGATCAAGAACCGCCTGGGCGTCTTCAGGCAGACCGCGGAAGAGCTCCGACACGGACCGGCCGGTGTCAGTCGTCTCCACCACCACCCGCAGACGCGGGTAGTAGTACAGCTCGCCGGAGGCAGGAATGTACTCCACCGGCTGCAGCTTCAGGAACAGAATCTGGTAACCGCGGAAGCCCTGCGTGGTGACGTTCACAAACCGGGCTTGCGGAAAAGGCTGGTCCGACCCGTAGATGGCCGCGTTCGGTGTCGGCGGCTGGCCGGGCCCGGCGTCACTCGTCAGCTTTACCGGGACACCGACCGGCTCAATGAGGTACTGGCCCAGCAGGATCCGCTCGCCGGGCGCCACCTTGACTTCGGATACCTCAGTGCCCATGGGAAGCAGAATCTGCGCTCCGGAGGCAGGGAGAGCGGGCTCTCCGGGCATCCCGCCGTTCGGTGCGGCACGCATGGTGATGCGATCATAGCTGACGCCTCCGTGACTGACGGTCGACATCACCGGTTGGTCGAAGCTGTAGTCGACGATGATCGGCGCGGCTGCGAAGGCGGGCAGCGCCGAAATCATGCCGAGAGCGAGGGCAATCCCAATTGCAGAAAACAAGCGCATCGGTAGACCTCCTGTTCAAAAGATGAATGAGTCCTGAAGGCTGAGAAGCCTATCTCGTCCAGGTTGAACGATCCCTTGCCAGCGGCATGCCGCGCCTGGGGTGGGGCTGGCTCAGATCCGTGGATCGACGGGGGGAAGGCGTTGTGATCTTGCAAGCTCACCCTCCTGCGGACCACTCCATGTGGCGGGATGTCCTGATCCGTAGGTTTGATTCACAGGCAGCCAGGCCGCTGAACATACACCTTCGGTCGGTCGCATTATACCATTTTTGCGTGCTCCTGTCGATTCAAACAGCAATGAAAAATGGGCCGCCGTACCGGCTCGCGACCTAGTGTCATTGGGTCGCAAGCCGAAACGGAGGTTGCCACCCGCGACCCTCAAAATCAGGGAACGATTAGAATGAACCACTGATATCTCCCTGATAGACCCGCTGGAAAGAACCTATCCGGGAGAGCCCGCCAGTGCCCTTCGCAAGGTGCAGGGGGGGTCGGAGGGGAGTTCGAGGCCGTGCTGGCACTGATATGGTTGAAAGAAGTCACTCCTCAGCCTTCGTGGAGCGGGTCGGAACTGCGAAAAGGGGCACCTGAAGATCCTTCAGGCCTTCGCCGGCCGTGGCCTGCGCCAAGGCCTCGGCATCTCCCCGTGGTAACCAATTCTCGCCCTAGTCGATGTCATTCTCGGCAACGATGGTATAGAACTCGTCCGCCGTCTTAGCCGCAAGCAACGCGTCCATGACCGTCCCCGTGGTCACGAGACGGCTCAGCCGGGCAAGCGCCTGGATGTGTACGCTGGTCGCGTTGGGCGGGCTGGCCAGCAAGGCGATCAAGGTCACGGACTGCCCGTCGAAGGCGTCGAAATCAAGCGGCCGCGGGGCGCGGCCGAAGGCGATGACCAGCCGATCCACCGCGTCGCACTTGGCGTGCGGGATGGCGAAACCGCGGCCGATCCCCGTGCTCCGCTGGGCCTCCCGTTGAAGCACGGCCGCCAGCAACCGGTCCCTCGCCCTGGTGCAGCCTTGCGCAGTCAGAAGGTCGACCAGTTCGGTAATCGCCTGCGTCTTGTCGGCAGCGCTCAGCGGCACCTTGATCAGCGCGGCGGTCAAATGATCTGTCAGCTTCATCGCGGCTGTTCCCCGCTCGTCGAAAGATAGGAATGATATCGCGCAGGGACGGCAAAGCTCAACCTCGCCGATCGCGGAAGCAGAGCGGCCCTGTCGGCGAGACCTCCGCCTGCCGCCCTTTGCCGCTGAAAGCCCCGCCGCTATATTGAATCATCGTTAATCGAAGCGGAGATCAACCATGAACGCCAATCGAAACGAGGGCTCAGCGGGACCGCGCGTCGTCCATGCCCCGCGAGGTACCGCCATCTCCTGCAAAGGCTGGCACCAGGAAGCGGCCTTGCGGATGCTGCACAACAACCTTGACCCCGACGTGGCCGAAAAACCCGACCAGCTCATCGTCTACGGCGGAACCGGCAAGGCAGCGCGGAGCTGGCCGGATTTCGACCGGATCGTGCGGGCACTCCGCTCACTGGAAAACGACGAGACGCTGCTCGTCCAGAGCGGCCGGGCGGTCGGCATCGTGAAGACGCACGAGGCTGCCCCGCGTGTCCTGATCGCCAATTCGCTACTGGTGCCCAAGTGGGCCACCTGGGACGAATTCCGCCGGCTGGAAGGCCTGGGCCTGACCATGTACGGCCAGATGACGGCGGGGAGCTGGATCTACATCGGCACGCAGGGGATCCTCCAGGGTACCTATGAGACCTTTGGCGCCGCCGCCCGGCGGGACTTCGGCGAGGATCTTCGCGGCCGGTTCGTCCTCACCGCCGGCCTCGGCGGCATGGGCGGAGCTCAGCCGCTGGCGGCAACGATGCAAGGCGCCGCCTGCCTCGTGGTGGAAGTGGACCGTCAGCGGATCGACCGGCGGCTCCAGACCAAGTATCTCGACGAAGCCACCGACAGCCTCGATGCGGCGATCGAAAAAGTCCTCACCGCCAAGCGCGAAAAGCGGGCTCTGAGCGTCGGCCTGCTCGGCAACGCCGCCGACGTCCTGCCGGAACTCGTCAAACGCGGTATTACGCCCGACCTGCTGACCGATCAGACCAGCGCCCACGATGCCCTGAACGGCTATGTGCCCCACCAGATTCCATATGACAAGGCCCTGGCGCTCCGCAAGAGCGATCCGGAGAAATACGTGAAGCTGTCCATGGAGGCCATGGCCACGCATGTGCGAGCCATGCTGGATATGAAGAAGGCCGACGCCATCGCCTTCGACTACGGCAACAACATTCGCGCCCAAGCCCAGGCGGCGGGCGTCAAGAACGCGTTCGACATCCCCGGCTTCGTGCCGGAGTATATCCGTCCGCTGTTCTGCGAAGGCTCGGGGCCGTTCCGCTGGTGCGCGATCAGCGGCGATCCGAAGGACATCGCCGCGACCGATGAGACGATTCTCAAGCTTTTCCCCGGCAACGCCCACCTGACCCGCTGGATCAAGCTGGCCGGCGAGCGGGTGAAATTCCAGGGCCTGCCCTGCCGGATCTGCTGGCTGGGATACGGCGAACGGGCCAAGGCGGGGCTGGCGTTTAACGAGCTGGTGCGAAGCGGCAAGGTCTCCGCCCCGATCGTCATCGGCCGCGACCATCTCGACTGCGGATCGGTCGCCTCGCCGAACCGCGAGACCGAGGGCATGAAAGACGGCTCCGACGCCATCGCCGACTGGCCGATCCTTAACGCGATGGCCAATACCGCCTGCGGGGCAAGCTGGGTTTCGGTCCATCACGGTGGCGGCGTGGGCATCGGCTACTCCCTCCACGCCGGCATGGTCTGCGTCGCCGACGGCACCGACCTTGCCTCCCAACGATTGCAGCGCGTGCTGACCTGCGATCCGGCGACTGGGCTCTTCCGCCATGCCGATGCAGGCTATGAGAAGGCCGAGCGCATCGCCCAGGAACGCGGGGCGAAGATACCGAGGTAGACCGTTATCCAACGCGGTGGGCGAACGAGCATAGCGATGGATGGAGTGTGTGCCATGGACGAATCGACGTTGCCGCCGTTAGAGGAGTGCTTTGAAAAGGTTCCTCCGGAGAACCATGAACTGTTCCGGAGAATCACGGCTTTGACCGACGCCTTTTGCGAACGATCGCTGAACCGCGAATACACGCTGCTGACTCGCGAGATGGCGATCCTTCTCTGCAGCAAGGACAGCCCGGCTCGAAAGGGAAAGCCAGAGGGCTGGGCGTGCGGTGTGGTGTATGCCATCGGATGGGTCAACTTCCTCACTGATCCCGGCAACAAGCCGCACATGCCCGCCGGCGACATCGCCCATGGATTCGGCATTTCGGAGGCTACGATGGCCGCGAAGTTCCGGGTGCTCCGCGACGGACTGGAGCTTATGCGATTCGACCCGGCCTGGACGCTGCCAAGCCAGATGGGCGACAACCCGCTGGCATGGATGATCCAGGTCGACGGAGGCATGGTGGTGGACGCGCGCAGCATGCCCCGCGAAGTTCAGGAGAAGGCTCACTCCGCCGGCTTGATCCCGTACATCTACGCGGACGAGCACCCGGAAAAAGCAGGGCCGTTGTCGTCGGACACGCCCAGACTGCGGCTGCGACAATCAGAAGAAGATTGACAGCGGAGCGGATCAGGCTCGCCGCGAACACGCGAAAAGCGAACTAGGATGTGCAGCCCTTGCGTGCTTTTCCGGCCGGTTAAGCCGGCTCCTGCGACCGAGCCGCCGGCGCCTTCAAAATCGGCGGCTTGTCGTGCTCTTCCTCGATTTTCGATAGCTCGAGTTCCTCGAACACGACCGGCGGGGCGAGGATGGTTCCGGCGGCGCCGCCTCCGCGCAGACCTCCGCCGGTGTGGTGGTAGACATACGGCGTGTCGCCGGCGGCGATGATGCGCCTGAGCTCCTTGAGGTCCACTGCGCCGAACTGGCAGCCGCGGAAGGGTTCCTCATGCCCGTCGCTGACAAAGACCTTGTAGGCCACGACCGGCTCGCCGACGGCCTCTCCGCCCGCCGCGTCGCCTTCACGAGGCCGCATTCCCCGCCTCCGCCCGCGGCCCTCGCCTGGAGACGTGAAGCCCCTCGCCGACGCCAGCGACCTGACCCGCACGCCATATTCCAAGCCTGCATCCTTGGCCGCTTCGATCAAGGCTTCCTTCAACTTGTCGGCGGCCACGCCGTTCTTGTCTTTGATAAAGAGGGAAGCGCAGCACGCCCGTGGATCGCCCCCGGCTGCGATGCGACCGTGCCCGTTGGAACCGGAGAGCTTCTTTACCGGCGTGCGCGACATGCACAACTTCTCGAGCTTGCCGTCCTTGACCAGGTCGACGCGCTCGGCCGCCACGCCTTCGTCGTCGTACTCATAGTGCCCCAAGAGACTCCTGCCCTCGAACCGGGCTAGGCTGGGATCATCCCACACCTGGAAGGACTTGGGCAGGATAACAGTGCCCAGCTTGTTCTCCAGGCTTGCCCTCTGCGCCGCCCCTCTCGATGATTCGCCGATGGGATCGGGACGTCCCGCCAGCCCATCGGCCAGCAGCGCCTGGAAGAGCTGCGCCGATGCCATATCGTCAAACATCACCGGCCCGTTGTACCGCTCGAGGATCGAAGCCGCCGCCGTCGCCGTCAACTCCGCCACGAGATCGTCGATATTCTTGAGAATCTTATCGATCGACGGCAGGTCAGTGGTCGTCTGGCCGGCGTAGGTGCGCCGACTCGACAGGCGCATACCGTCCTCCGCCTGAACCTCTGCGGTGACGGTCAGCAGCACCCTGGTGTCGGGCACCCGCATCCGCGTGCCCTCGGAGTTGACGACATAGGAATTACCTGCTCCGACCGTCAACTGAACGCCCGAATCCTGAACCTGCTTGTACTTCTTGAACTGCGCGGAAACACGCTGAACGTTCTTCTCCCACTCGGCCCTGTGAAAGTTCAGCACCGCCGTGGAGCCGATATGCTCGACGGCCTTGACCGAAGAGAAGTCGTTGGGCCGGTCCGCGACGTTCTTGCTCTTCAAATAGGCCCGCTTCCTGGTCAGAGTTTCCACGGCCTCCTTGTAGTCGTCATCGGCGGCTCGCCAGATGGCCTGGCGGATGGCCATGTAGTCGTCGTCGAGCGGCAAGGCGGATAGTCTGCCCATGGCCATTCGACCGCGACCGCCGCCTCCGAAGCCTCCTCCACCCTCGGAGAAGTTGGTGTTGTCGAGCTCCATCGAACCAACCCGCACCTGGCAGTTGAACCGCCGGGAGCGGCTGTGCTGCGAGCTGGTGATGGCGCCAAACTCGCCCGCGATTCGATAGGCAATCAAATCGTCCACCGCGAACTGGACGAAGTAGGGCTGCTCCAGGTCTTCCATTTGCAGCTTCATCGAGCGAGCAAGCTCATCGACCATCGCTCGCATCAGAACGGTGCTGTCAGGAAGCTTCTCTTCCGCGGCAACGGCGGAACTCGCCCGGACCGCGACCAGCGTCACGATCACCACAAATCCTCGCAGTAATTGGCAATTCACTGTCTTGCTCCTGATCCAAGTCACCAACCGGCGCGAGGGAAGAATCCACAAAGCCCGGTCCTTCCCGATCGTGCCGGGAGTTCAATCACTTCTCCGGTTTTTCCTGGCTCGGCTGCGTACCTCTGTCCTTTTCCTTGCCTTTGTCGGCGATGGGCGGCGGCAGGATCGGCGGCTTGTCCTGCTCGCGGGTCCGCTTCTCCACCTCGATCTGCGAGATCAGGATGCTGGGAGAAACGGCTGACACGGGCACCCAGCCCGACTCCGCCCCGCAGCTCCCGTTGAACACCGCCGGATCATCGCCCGTGCACTCGATCTTGGAGAAGCAGGTCAGCGGCGTGCCGACCAGATCGACCCCGCGGACCAACTCGTCCGGGCGACCGTCGGCGTACACTTTGTACACCACGACCGGGAGGACCTTGAAAACCTGGGCCCCGGCCCGCTGCGTCCCGGTGAACCCCCCCGTGATGTCGTCGAAGAGCAGGCCGTACGGCTTGTCCTGCTTCTTGCACTCGTCGATGAGCATTTGCTTGAGTTTCTCGAACGGCACGCACTTGCCGGATTCGACAATCAGATTGCCCTGGCGCGACACCGCCTTGTACCCGGGGGCGCGCCGGCCATGGCCGTTGGATTGGGCGAAGTCCTTCAGCGGCGAGCGCGACATCAGGAAAGTCTTGAGCACGCCGCCATCGACCAGCTTGACGTTCGTGGCGGCGACGCCCTGGTCGTCAAACGCGTAGTGCCCGCGCAGGTCCTCGCCTTTGAACTCGGCCGTCGTCGGGTCGTCGCGCACAGTGATGAAAGACGGCAGGATGGACTCTCCGACTTTCTTGGCATAAGTCTGACCTTCCTCGATGTCCTTCTGGCGGTGCCCCTCGATGCGGTGCCCGAAGATCTCGTGGAAGAATACCCCGCTGGCCCTGTTCAACA
>DATKKX010000395.1:0-14608 GCA_035542775.1 Phycisphaerae bacterium
TCGCTACTCGCACCAGCGGGTTGACTTACCGTGTTGTTGTTCGAGCCGCCAAACGGCAAAGCCCGCGTCCAGCGCTGGTTGTGATCGAACGATCCGAGCTTCGTGCAAAATGTTGTCCGGGTCGGGCTCTGAAGGGTGCACGATCCGGCCTCAGCGGTAGCCGCCCGTAATGTGCAGCGTCGCGCCGGTGATCCAGGCGGAGTCGGGGGAGGCCAGGAAGACCGCGGCGGGGGCGATGTCCTGGGGCTGGCCGATACGGCCGAGCGGCGTCTGCGCCTCGACCCCTTTGCGGAAGTCGCTCTCGGTGATGCCTTGGGCGTGCGTGCCCTCGGTCTCGATCATGCCGGGGTTGATCGCGTTGACCCGGATCTTGCGGGGACCGAGCTCCGCCGCGAGCGACCGGGTGATCGAGTCCACGGCGGCCTTGGTGGCGCTGTACACCGAGGCGTTCGGCGCGACCGACGTGGCGGCGACCGAGCTGATGTTCACGATGCTTCCGCCGTCCGGGCCGAAGTACCGCAGCGCCTCCTGCGAGGCCAGAAGCAGCCCGAGCACGTTGAGGTCGAACTGCTTGTGGAAGTGCTCGGGCGTCACCTCGGCCAGCGGCGAGAACTCATAGACGCCGGCGTTGTTCACCAGGATGTCGAGCCGGTTGTACGCCTTCTTCGTCTCGGCGAAGAGGCGTTTGATGTCTTCCTTGCCGGTCATGTCGGCCTGCACGGCGACGGCCTTTCCACCCTTTCTGGTGATGTCGGCGACCACGCGGTCGGCGCTGGCCTTGCTGGAGGCGTAGTTCACCACCACGGCCGCTCCTTCGGCGGCCATCTGTTTGGCAATAGCGGCGCCGATGCCCTTGGAGGCACCGGTCACCACGGCGACTTTTCCATCAAGCTTTTTCATGACACGACTCCTCAGGGCAGGTTGCCCACGTTCTTATTCCGACACCATTCGTGAGAGGCTCCCGTCAGCGTGGACCGACAGGTGCGGCTGTCGAGCATTTGCGAACAAGGCGGCATGACGGACGACAAAGTCACGCGCGCTGGTCGCCGGCCTTCCTGTGATCGCCTCGACGTCGTGGGTGAGGCGGTCATAACGGTTGGCGGCATGAAGCCGGGCCATGGTCGACAGGTGCTCGAACAGGTGGTTGGGCAGGTCGCGGCGGCGAAGCTCCCGGTCGCGCCATTCCTCGAACGGCACATCGACGTATGAGATCTTGCGGCCGAGGGCCTGTGAGTACTCCCGAGCTACGGCGTGCATGTCCTGCGAGCGCGGCCCGGTCAGCTCGTAGACCTTGCCGACGTGGGCGGCCGGGCTTGCCAGGATGGCCGTAGCGACCTCCGCCACGTCCTGCGCGTCAACCGGGGATGTCCGGCCGGCGCCGAAGGGCAAGCGGATCGTGGCGTCCCTGGCGATCGATTCCGCTGCCCAGGCCAGGAAGAAGGGGTTCTGGAGAAAGACCGTGGCCCGCAAATGCACGACGGGCAGGCCGGACCAGTTCAACACCTGCTCGGCCAGCCAATGGTGCCGCTGCTGGGGCGAGTCGGTCATAGTGGTCAGGCTCATTTGCGACACGGTCATCTGGGAGATGTTGACGAACACCTCCAGATCGCCACGTTGGCGGGCCACGGCGGCGGTAGTGACCGTCGCCTCCAGGTACGGCGCGGAAACGCTCATGCCGAAATACATGCGCCGGCAGCCGGTCAACGCTCGGGCTACGTCCCCGGCCCGCGTAAGGTCGCCGACCACGACCTCGGCGCCGATGCCGCGGAGGGCGTCGGCACGTTCATCTTCGCGATGGACCAGGGCTCGCACGGGCAGTTCTCGGCGGCGGAGCATCCCCACGATAGTACCGCCGACTCCGCCCACGCGGCCGGTAGCGCCTGTTACCAGAATGGTTCCCCCGGTCCCCATGACTGTGCGTCAAAGCCGGCAGTCGCCCGATCACGGTGCCCGCCCGCACCGCCGGAGTGCTTTGGGCTATTGTAGTGCCCGATCTATGGCACGGGGGTACAGGCACCTCGCGGCGGGCTTTTCTTGATGGTGCTCAGCTCGGAGCCAGTCCCCTTTTGCCACGGATTGGAGAGGATGTTCGGGCGCGAATGTCCGGGGGGTGCTGCTTCACCACGAAGATCGCGAAGGGCACGAAGAGAGTAGAAGGTGGCGGGTGGAACCCGCCCTACGGGCTGCCGAGCACTTCTTCCTCGATGAGCTGGGCGTAGCGGTGGGCGAGATCGTCGGGGATGGCGGGGCGATTCCAGGTCAGGGAGAGGTTGAGGCGATCGGCGAATCGGCTGAAGACCGGGTTCCAGCCGGGGGGGGAGCCGAGGGGGCCGCCGCCCCAGAAGTTGAGGACTTTCAAGCCGGCGAAGGATCGGATTGGCGGGGTGATCTCGCCGTAGAAGGAGAAGCCGGACATCAGCGACTCAAAGCCCATCGGCAGCCGGAGGAGCAAATCGTAGAGCCTGACGCGGGAGAATGAGGCCGCCCAGACCACGGCCCATTGGGCCAAGTGGCCCTGGGTGGTGCGGTAGGACTCGAGCTGTCGGACGATCTCTTCCCCAATGGCTCGCGTGTCGCCGGCCGTGTTGCGCCCGATGCGAAGGACGGGCGAAACGAGGTAGTTGCCGGGGATGGGGCGAATCCGGAGCGTCTGTTCCAACGAAGGTCGCATCGGAAACGTGATCAGGTAGGCGTCGGTCTGGATGCCGCGCTCGCCGTAGATGCGATGCAGGGCGCGGACCACACAGGCGGCCAGGTGTCGGGCATAAAGCGCGGGGCCGGGCGGCGTCACGCGCTTGGCGTTGGCCTGGATCGCGGCCACCTGTGACGGCTCCCAGAGGCGGTGCGTCAGGCCGAACGATTCCAGGATCACTCGGCGGTCAGGCAAGATCGGGCGAAGCACAGGGCGTTCGCCTGTCGCCGGCCGTGAGAAACCGCGTCGAAAGAGGCGGAGGCGCTGGGCGAGCGAGTGTCCGGCGAGGACGTCGATGGCCTGATCGTCCGGCGGCACGGGCGGCTGGAGCGGGACGGTCGGTGATGACTGGTGCATGTCGGGTCGGTTTGGCCCCAGGAGAATCTGTGATTGCCGCGAGATTTCCAGGAGCAGCCATTGGGCCCCTTCGGCATCCATCATCAGGTGCGGCCAGGTGATGCGGAAGCGGGTGCGATCGCCGGGCAGGGCGTATTGTTCGAGGCGCACTTGCGGGCCGGTGGCGAGATTCCAGTGGAAGTGATAGCGCTGGCGGCAGAGTTGCTCGACGCGGTCGTGCCCGTCGGGGGCGGAGTGGAGGTCGTCGCAGGTGAAGGCCTCGGCGGCGGCGCGGCGGGCGGCGGCGTCGGGCGAGCGGGGGATTCTCCAGGATGGCCGGCCGGTGAGGATGGAGACTTTCAGCGGGGCGATAGTCACGGGATGGGCGGCCATGGCGGCGGCGAGGGCCTCGCGGACGAGGTCCGGGTCGGCGTGGCCCTCGGCATCCAGCATCATGTAGGCGAGGTTGCCCGCACGGGTGGTTCGCTCGAGCATGCGATGATGCGCGTAGTAGAGGTAATCGCAGGGGTTCAGGGGGATGCGGCGGGAGAGGGTCATCGGCAAAGCTGCCTCGGGGGGTGCGGGAATCCCGGCGCGCCGGGATCGCACCAGGACCACATGATCGCCGTGCTCGCCATTTCGGATGAGAATCACGCGGTCGCAGGACGACGTTACGTCACCAGGCTGCCGGTGAGGGCACCGGCACCACTTCGCGGGCCGGATTCTCTTAGCAGCGGCTCACGAGCGCCGAAGTATTCGCGGGAGCGAGTCGCTTGGCAAGTCACAGCAACCGCAGCCAGGCGGCTTTCAAGTAGGCGGACTCGGGGCAGCGAGGGCTGACGGGGTGGTCGGGGGCGGCGCCGGTGACGTCGAGGATCTGGCTTTGCCGGCCGGCTATGCGGGCGGCGCCGACGACGAGGGAGACGAAATCGTCGCGGCCGAGGGCGCCGCTGCACGAGCACGTGAGCAGGAGGCCACCGGGCTTGACCAGTGAGGCGGCCAGGCGGTTGAGGTCGAAGTACTTGTTGCGGCCTTCGCCCATGTCGTTGCGGCCGAAGATCAGCTTGGGCGGGTCCAGGACCACGATTTCGTACTTGGTTCCATTGGTTTGCATCTGCCGCATGTAGGCGAAGGCGTCGGCATGGACGGTGTTGATGCGGACCTGGTTGAGGTTGGCGTTTCGCCGGGCCATTTCCACGGCCTCTTCGTCGAGATCGACGCAGGTGACGTTGTTGGCTCCGCCGAGGACTTTGGCGCAAATGCCGAAACCGCCGCTGTAGCAGCACGCGTCCAGCACGTCGGCGTCGCGGGCGAAGCTCGCCAGCCGCCGGCGGTTGTCGCGCTGGTCGCAGAAGAAACCGGTCTTGTGGCCCGCGGCGAACTCGACCCGGAAGCGGACGCCGTTTTCGGCGATGTTGACCGCATTGGGCATGGCGGGGGAGCGGATGGTGGGTGCGAGAAGGGATTCTCGCACCAGCGACTCTCGCACCAGCGATTCTCGCACCAGCGACTCTCGCGCCAGCGATTCTCGCACCAGCGACTCTGGCGCCAGCGGTTCTTGCACCAGCTTGTCGAATTCCTCCTGGCGCTGTGCCCGTTCGTCGAAGCACACCAGGTGGTGTTGCGTGCCGGCGGATTGGTGCAGGATGGGGAGCAGCTCCGGGATTTGCCGCCAGATGCCCAGGCTGAAGATCTCGATGGAGAGCGTATCGGCGTAGCGATCGACGATCAGGCCGCTGAGGTCGTCGCCCTCGGCGTGAATGAGGCGGCAGGCGTTGGTGGAGTCATTCAGACGGAGCACTTTTGTGCGGAGTGTGAGGGCGCGATCGATGGCGCGGCGCCAGAAGGACTGGTCGATGGGCGTCTGGTCGAAATTCAGCATTCTAAGCGTGATGAGGGAACGCGGGTTGTACAGGCCGTGGCCGAAGAGGGCGCCGTGCTTGTCGTAGACGGCGACACAATCGCCCGGCCGGGCGTCGGGGGAGACTTCACCGATCATGCGTTTGTAGATGAAAGTGGCGAAAGCGGCGGAACGGAGCTTGACCCAGGGCTGGTCGGCGCGGGTGGGGGGCGAGTGGGAGGCGGGTTCGGACATGGGGCTGATTATACGGGGAAACCGGACGCTGACGCAGGGCGCTGGAACTTCGGCGAGGCGGGACCACGAGGATGCAAGATCGCCACGGCACGGAAAGGGGCGCCAGAATCTTCCTGGCACCTTTTTCAGGGCATGGCGAAGGCGATGATGTCATAGAAGACGTGGCAGCCGACGGCCAGGCCGAAGCCACGCACGACGAAGACGGCGGCCAGGTAGGCCCCGGCGGCGGCACGAAAGGCGAATTCGCTGGACGACCAGCCGTCGGCTCCGACGGGCGCGTAGTGGTGCGCCGCGAACATCAAGGAGGACAGAATGACGGTCAGGGCGATGCCCGGCGTCTGCTTGAGGCCTCCAATGTCGATCAGCAGGACGGTCAGCAGGGTGACGATGATGAGCCGGAAGACCAGCTCCTCATAAATTCCGGCCCCCACGCTGAGGAGCAGGTTGTCGAATGCGGAAGTGCCCGGCACCAGTACGCCGGACAAGGCGCTGGATCTGCGGATCAGCTCGTTGAGGAGCAGGAGGGGCATGGCCAGGAGGATGCTCTCGCCGGCCATTCCGACGAGATAGTGCCAGGAGAACCTCCAGGGATAGTCGGAGACGATTTGCCAGATGAGCAGGACGACGACGACTGCGATGCCCGGCAGGTAGAGTCCCTTGACACCGAACAGGCTGAAGAACCACTGGAGCAATTGTCGCGCCGCGAGACCGGGCTGTTCCTCGATGGGGGTCTGGCCGTGGAGGAGGGCCATGCCGATTTCATAGGCCAGGACGAGAGGCAACAGGAAGACGAGGCACTGAAGGGGCCTGTGAGTCACATCCCAATAGTTGTCGGAGAGGAGCTCGCGCTTCTTCCGATGGCGCTTGGTCTGCGTCTTGGGGGCCTTCCTTGTAGCCTGGCGGCTGACCATGCGCGTATGATTACCATGCAAGCTGCGCGGCCGCAATGAAGTTCGGTGGGGCGGCCGACGGATCAGCAGGGAGTATGACCGGGCATGCACACTTCGTCGAAGGCCGGCACCGAGTTGATGAAGTTCTACAAGGCGCTTCATGAAGCCTACGGTCCGCAGGGCTGGTGGCCGGGCGACACGCCCACGGAAATCGCGATCGGGGCGATCCTGGTTCAGAACACCAACTGGCAAAATGTGGAAAAGGCGATCGCCCGGTTGCGCGACGCGGGCATGCTCAATTGGCAGGCGCTGTACAAGGTGCGGATGGGCGAGCTGGCCGAGCTGATCCGGCCGGCGGGGTATTACCAGGTCAAGGCGAGACGGCTGAAGAACCTGGTCACCTGGCTGTGCGAGCAACACGGCGGCGATCTGGAGAATCTCCGGGCATTGCCTCTGGCGGAGCTGCGGGAGCAACTCCTGGCCGTTAACGGGATCGGGCCGGAAACGGCCGACTCGATTCTGCTTTATGCCCTCGATCGCCCCACTTTTGTCGTGGACACGTACACGGCGCGGGTAACCCGGCGGCACGGGCTGATCGACGGAGAGGCGGATTACTATCAGTTGAAATCGCTTTTCGAGGACAACCTGCCCGACGACGTGGGGCTGTTCAACGAGTATCACGCCCTTCTAGTGGCTGTTGGCAAACGCCATTGCCGCCCGACGGCGCGATGTAGCGGGTGTCCGCTCGAAGCTTTCGAGCATGACGTCGAATCCCGGTGAGGCTTTCCTCCCGGCACAACAGAATTGTGCAGGGCGCGCCGGCCTGCGGCCAGCAGAGACGCCGTGCAACCCGCGGACGATGAGCCGACTGACGGCGGGTCAGTCGTTCATCTGCTTGCTCTTGTAAAGCTTGTACACAACGAGGATGACAATAAGGGCGAGTAGCAGGATGCCGTTTCGCAGGTTGAAGATGTAGCTTTCTTCTTGCGGGGCTTCCTGGGCCAGGATGAGTAGGTTTTGAATCATGGTCCTCTGCTCCTCACGAGAGCGACGTCAATGATTGATCCGTCCACGCCCGACCTTCCGGGCTTTGGGCTCTCCTGATAGCGAACCGCGGCCGGAATGTCAAGTCAAGCCGCTGAGGACGGCGACGGGCCGGAACGGAGGCGGCATTTGGCGTTTCTGAACGGCGCGCATTTACCGGACGCCTCCTTTACCTGTTTTCGCCTTAATGTTCCGGTCGGCCCGATGCGTTGGTGGGGGCACGTATCGTTACGCAGGCACCTGCGGCCGGGGCAGATCCTTCATATCCCGAGCGAGCTGCAGCGGGCCTGTCCTGGCTTCCACAGCGTCCACAATAGTGCCATCCTCGACCATCTGGCGAATGGCCTCGATGTCCGGATAGAGGACACGATCGTCCTTGAGCGGTGGGACCTTGGTCCGGATGAGGTCGTAGGCCACGCCCGTGCCTTTGCCGGGGCGATGTCCGCCATGGAACTCATAGGCCTGGGCGGCGGACATCATTTCGATGGCCAGGACGGTGCGGACATTCCGCAGGATCTCGTTGCACTTGCGGACGGCGATGGGACCCATGCTGACGTGATCCTCCTGATCGGCCGACACGCTGATCGAATCGACGGAGGCCGGATGGGAGAGGACCTTGTTCTCGGAGACCAGGGCTGCGGCCGTATACTGGGCGACCATCAAGCCGCTGTTCAAGCCCTTGCCTTCGACGAGGAAATCGGGAAGGCCGGAGAGCACGGGATTGAGCATGCGGTTGGTGTGCCGCTCGGAGAGGTTGGCCACTTCGGAGAGGGCGATGCACAGGAAGTCGATGGCCATGCCGATGTTCTGCCCGTGGAAGTTGCCGGCGGCGAAGTACTCGTTCTCTTCACCGAAGAACAGGGGATTGTCGGAGGCGGCGTTGGCTTCGGTGCTGACGATGTCCCGAACGTATTCAAGCGTATCCAGCGACGGGCCCATGATTTGCGGGGTGCAGCGCATGCTGTAGCCGTCCTGCACCTTGCCAGTCTTCTGGGCCATGATTTCGCTGTCGGCGAAGAGGCGCAGCAAATTGGCGGCGACGGCGTTCTGCCCGCGGAAGGGACGGACACGATGGACCAATGGATGGTAGGGGCGGGTAACGGCGCGGAGCGCATCCAGGGCCATGGCGCTGGCGATCATCGCATTTTTCAGGAGCCATTCGGCATCGTGGACCAGCAAGGCGGCGCCGCCGGTCATCATCTGTGAGCCGTTAATCAGGCCCAGGCCCTCTTTGTAGGTGAGATCGGTCGGCTTGACGCCGGCGCGTTTCATGGCCTCCTTGCCGGACATCAGCTCGCCCTTGTAGTAGGCCCGGCCTTCGCCGATGGCCACCTCGGCGAACTGGGAAAGCGGCGAGAGGTCACCGCTGGTGCCGACGGAGCCTTTCTCCTGGATGTAGGGCACGACGCCCTTATTGAGCATGTCCAGCACGGTTTCGACGAGGCAGACCCGGACGCCGGAGTAACCCTTGGACAGGGTGTTGGCACGGCAGGTCATGGCGGCCCGGACGACGTCTTGCGGAAACGGCGCGCCGGTGCCGGCGGAATGGCTGTAGATGATGCGGCGCTGAAGCTCGGCGCTCTGCTCGGCGGAGATGCGAATCCGGGCGAACTCGCCGATGCCGGTGGTGACGCCGTAGATCGCGACGTTGTCGGTGATGAACTTCTCGATCACGTCGCGGGACCGCTGCATTTTCTTTCGTGCCTCGGGTGATACGGAGACCTTGGCTCCGAGCCTAGCCACGGCACAGATCTGCTCGATCGAAAGAGAATTACCGTCAAGTGCGACTTCTTTCATCATCTTATCCTCTCAGGCGCTGCGACCAAAGCGGGCGACCTTCGGCGAGACATCATCAGGAGGAGTCGGGCTACGCCGATGGCCGCCATCTCTAAAGACCCCGGATTCGATCATCGGGAATGACCATGTCCGGCATGGCGAATCCGTGACTGTCTGACGCTGAACCCCGAGACGAGAGGCACGTTGATTCAAGGGCATTATAGCAGGAGACCTTTCTGCGGCGGGATTCCCCAACCGGATGCGAATCAGTCCGCAGGCCAATCCAGGGAACCAGCGTCTCGGTTCAGCCGTCGCGATCCGCCTGATTTCACACGATTCGTTGCGTTTGTGCAACTGCCGTGCCACAGCCTTGAGAGGGGTACCGGCAGGGCGCCAGCGGTTCCCGGCGGCGCCTTGCCTCGGGCATGTCGAGCGCTCCAGAATACGGCCATGTCGACGAATGCCCCAACATCGTGCGATATCACGGTTCGGGTTCGATACGCGGAGAGCGATCCGATGGGCTACCTGCACCACTCCAAGTTCTTCGAGTACTTCGAGATGGGCCGCACGGAGCTGCTCCGCCTAGCCGGGTTCCGGTACCGCGACCTGGAGGCCAAGGGGATCCTTTTTGCGGTAGCCAAGATCGAGTGCCGCTTCAAGGCGCCTGCGTACTACGACGATGAACTGGTCCTCACCACCCGCATTCAGCGGATCACTCGAGCGCGAATCGACCACGAATACGTCCTCCGGCGCGGCGACGCGGTCTTGTGCGAGGCGTCTTCGACGCTAGCCTGTATTGACCGCAGTGGCAGGTTGATCCCGATTCCGGATGAGATTTATGCCGAGACCGGTGCCGGACCGGCGAGTAAGCGATGAGGTGGACGGACACGCGTGGTTTTCGTTTTCGCAGTCATTGGGTTGGCGGCTTCGGTGATGGCTCTATTGGGGCTCGCCGAGAGGCGGCGGCACC
Organism: Phycisphaerae bacterium; assembly: GCA_035542775.1. Taxonomy (GTDB): domain Bacteria; phylum Planctomycetota; class Phycisphaerae; order UBA1845; family UTPLA1; genus DATKKX01. The sequence goes on from DATKKX010000395.1 coordinate 9,804, forward strand.
GGGCGGCCCTACCGATTCACGCCTGTGCCCTGGTTCTCGTGACGCTGGCCTGGTGGGCAGGACACCTCAGGGCGATTGGTTGGGTCGCCGTGGCGGCCGCGAGCGGGATGGAACTGGCCGTGCTGGTCAGGCGATCCGTCGGCAATCGGCTTCTCGCTGAGTGTGGTGGCTCCGGCAAAGCCAGCGAGAGTGCCGTAACATCAAGGGCCGTTGACAGGCCGTGCGACGCTGCGGATACCGGAGTCGGCGCCACGGCCGGGGCGGATAGCGCTGCGGTGCAGGTGCCGCCGGCTCCGATGGCCCCTCCGTACACGACTTGCGCATTGCTCAGTGCCGCGTGGGAGCCTTCCGCCGAGGTCTTTCTGGCCTCCCTGCGGCGCGGCGGCCTGCGCGAAGCGGAAACGGCTGACAGGCCTGCCAGTGCCGGACCGATGCGGCTTCGGGTCGGTTCGATCGTGCTGGAGTTGACCCCCGCCGCCAAGCCAATACCGGCGAGTGAGATCGATTACGCCGCGTCCCAGTCCTGGGACTGGCCGGACGCCCTGAGCGCGGTTTCCGGCCATGCGGCGCACGTCCTGCTGACGACCCGAACGTCGATGAACACTCCTCGAAGGGAGATAGTGCGCCTGCATAGCCGAGCTCACGCGGCGCTGGCTGAGTTCGCGCCGGTCGTCGGCGTCATGTGGCAGGATGCCGGGCGACTGGTCCCGTTTTCAGCGCCGGGCGACGACGCGACGGGTTCAGGCGAAGGGGCGGCGCCGATTGCCGTGTGCATCAATTTCCGGATGTTTCCGCCGAGCGAGGCAAGTCCGGACCAGTTCGTGTCGGACAGCGTGGGGCTGCACGGCTTCGGTCTGCCGGATCTCCAGATTGCGACGCCGGCCGAACCGGACGAGACGGTCTCGAACGTGCTGTATCACTTGGCCGAGCGGTTCTTTTCCGACGGGTGTGAGATCGCGGACGGCAGCGAGATCGACCTCGCCCACCTGGGGCGCTGGCGGGCTGCCCGATGCCGGGCGAGCTTCGAGCCGGCCCGCGAGGTGATCGAACTCTCGCCGGTGAAGCCTGAGGCTGCGGAGGTTTCGCCGGAGACGGCCGCGGGCTGACTCCATGCACGTGCACGGTGTCGGTCAGCGTGGTTACTTGATGAAGGCGGGAGTCAACGGACATAACACGCCATGAAAGACATTGAACAGGTCCTCGTGGTACAGCGAAGCGTGTTTGACCAGATGGGGGCATTCCAGGGAATCGCTCCGGCGTCGGAGGGCTACCTGGAGCAACTCCTGTCTCCCGCCGTTCTCCGCTTTATCCCCAGACCCCAGGCGGAGGCTGATCCCGGCTATAAACAGCTCATTCCGTATGTCATCATGACGCACGGGGGGCGATACCTGAGCTACGTGCGGGGCAGGCGGGCCGGCGAGCAACGGCTCGTGGGCTTGCGATCCATCGGCATCGGCGGCCACATCAATCCGGCGGACGAGATGGGCCTCTTCGATAAGAGCTATCGAGAGGCATATTTCGCGGCTGTTGCCCGCGAGGTGGCGGAAGAGGTGGTAGTCGCCAGCGAGCATACTGATCGGATCGTCGCCTTTCTGAACGACGATTCCACCGAGGTCGGTCGCGTGCACCTCGGGGTCGTACACTTCTGGGAACTGAGCGGTCCGGATGTTCGCAAACGGGAGCAGATGATCACGGAGTTGCGTTTCATGAGCCCCGCGGAACTGCTGGCGGTGAAAGATACGATGGAATCCTGGTCGAGCTTATGTGTCGAGCATCTGGACGAGCTTGCGGCGACGAGCAGGACGGCCGGGGGCAGCGGGCTTTGAAAGCATGTTGAAATCGCTGCTGTTTTCGCAGCCAGCGTTACGGCGAGTGTCGGGCGGGCGGCAGGAACTCGGCCATAACGCGGTTCGCCAGGAGGAGGCCGCGGCGGGTCAGGCGGATCGACGCGGGCGTGGTTTCCAGCAGGCCGTCGGCGCTCAATCGCTCGATCGCCGGCGAAAAGAAGGCGCGGGGATCGTGGCCCGTTCGGCGGCGGAACGTCTCGATGTCTATCCCCTCAATCAGGCGCAGCATCTGGATCGCGGTTTCGCAGGTTCGGGCGTCCTCCGGCAGTTTCTCCTCTTCCGCGACGATGCCGGCGGGATCGCTCTCCATGGCTGCGATATAACGCCGGACATCGGGCAAATTCTTGCGGCGCGTACCGTCGAGGTATGAGACCGCGGCCGGTCCGACGCCGAAATACTCACGGTTTTGCCAGTAGATCATGTTCGCCTGGCAGCGGCGGCCCGGCCGGGCGAAGTTGCTGATCTCATAGTGCTCAAAGCCCGCAGCGGTCAGGTCGTCGATGGTCAGCTCGAACATGTCCGCTTCGAGGTTCTCGTCACAGGCAGTGACCGCTCCCTGCTCACGAAGCCGTGCCAGCGGAGTGCCCGGCTCGTAGGTCAAGGCGTAACAGGAGAGGTGTTCCGGAGCGAAATCGATGGCCTGCCGAATGGTGTCGCGCCACCGGTTCAAGGTCTGGCCAGGGATGGCATAGATCAGGTCGAGGCTGATGTTGGCGAAACCGGCGGCCCGGGCGGCGGCGATCGATCTGGGGATGTCGGCGGGACCATGGAGCCTTCCCAGGAAAGCCAGCTCGCGGGGATCGAAGGATTGCGCCCCCAGGGATAGTCGATTAACGCCATGGTTCCGGAGCAGGTCCAGCTTCAGCTCGTCGGCGCCGGCGGGATTGGCTTCGACGGAGAATTCCGCGACCTGGCCGGTTCGCGCCACGATTTCGTCCAGCAGGCCGCCCAGCGCGTCGGCGGGGAGGATGGTCGGCGTGCCTCCGCCGACGAAGATGCTGTCGACCGGCCGATGCGGATCACGGGTCGAGATTTCCCGGCGGATGGCTCGAACGAAGTCACCGAGCAGGTCGGTCGCCAGCGGGATGGAATAGAAGTCGCAGTATCGGCACTTGCCTGCACAGAAGGGTATGTGGCAGTACCATCCCACGGGGCGGCCGGGCAGGGATGGCTGTTGTTCGTGGGCACCCATAATGCACATATTACAGGGCTCGACGGGGCGGGGTCGCGGCCTGCGGCGACTTGGTGATACGGCGGCTGTGGTACGGTCCTGTTCGGCAAACGTCCGAATCCTTGGCCGGATGGGGAGGCTTCTCAAGCCGGGCAGGTGGGAGACCGAGGATTGGCAGCCGCGGGCAATCGAGGCGTTTTGCTTGATATGCGACGAGATTCCCGCTAGATTGAAGGTTGTGGTCGGCGAGGGAGGGTGAGGAGCGCGCGCCTTGCGACGCGACGAGTCCGTCAGTGCGCCGGTACGTCAAGGGATCGCCATGACCGTTACGCTGGTGACGTTCAGCCCGAAAGGCACCCGCAAGGACTTTCCGTTGGAGGGCACGATCCTCATCGGTCGGAAGACTGAGGCGGACCTCCGTATCCCGCTTCAGGAGATTTCGCGAGAGCACTGTCGCGTTTCCGTCAACGGCAAGAAGGTCATCCTCAACGATCTTGACAGCGGCAATGGAACGTTTGTGAACGACCAGCGCGTCGTTCAGGCGACACTGAAAGCCGGCGATCGGATCAAGATCGGGCCGGTCATCTTTATCGTGCAGATCGACGGCATACCCAAGAAGATCGCGCCGCCGGCCCCATCCGCGCCCGCCAAGCGAGCGCCCGCGGATGCCCCCACCGAGGTCAGCCCGACCCCCGTGCCCGCGAAGGCCGCGCCGTCCGATGGAGAAGAGATCGACCTCGATTCGCTGGAGGAACTCGATCTGGACGATGTCAGCGATTTCGATCTGGATGACCTCGACCTGGGCGAGGACGAGAACGAGGACGAGGGGTCCAAGGACATCGGAGAGGTCGAGGAGATCGACGACGACGATCTGGCTATCGATGAAGACTCGGACACTGATACGAAGAAGTAAGTCCGAGGTCAACACTTTTTTCCCTTAATCGCCCGCCTTCCGTATCCGTGAACTTGTCCACGTTGCGGTGAACCCGCAACCAAAGTGTGCTGCCGCCTCTGGGCGCATAATAACACATCTCGACACGTGAACCGGCAGGCTGCTTTTCTGTGAACTGTCCCGGCCTGGTCGGGTTTTCTCGGACGCCGCGAATACACTTCAACCGCGTCAAGCTCAAGCGTCCTGCCCAACCCCACGATGTTAGGGAACAGAGGGGAAAGAACGCCTGTGGAATCCCTTGGGCCCTGGTTTACCGCCCTCTCAGGGTGGTAGCCGAAGCAGTTGGGGAGTGGCTCACATGGCCGATCAGGAAAGAGAACCGACCAGCAAAGACGCCGACCCGTTGTTCTCGACACTCCTGGCGGAATGCCCGGAACTGTGGGACGTGGTGGAGGAGTTTGTGCACTCGCTTCCGGATCGGGTCATGACCATGCAGGACGCGCTGCGGGACGGATCGCTCGACCAGCTCAAGATGCTGGCTCATCAACTCAAGGGGGCCGGGGCCAGTTACGGATACCAGGCGATCAGCGCGCGGGCGGGAGAGATTGAGCAGGCCGCCCACAACGGTTCGATCGACGACCTCGCGGCGAAGATCGCTGAAGTCACGGCGCTGGTGGCCCGCATCCAGGAAGGCCTCGAAAAGGGCCAGTAACGCTCGATCACGATTCAGATCCGCCTTTCTCCGTTTCACAACAGCAGAGGAACGGGCCACGGATATGGGAGGCATCCTTCCTCGCTCCTGGCGTGGCCGCACGAGACCGCGGTCGCGGACCGCGCTCTATACGGGGATCGCCAAGCGGCTATAATGCCGCGGTGGAGCAGGAGTCCTTTCAAG
>DATKKX010000396.1:0-28003 GCA_035542775.1 Phycisphaerae bacterium
TGCTCCTGCGGCCACCTCCTTCCAAATCGGCTCGGTGCGTTCCTTGCGGGCGGCGAGGTCGTCGAAAACCTCGTCGATGAAAGGCGGAGTGACATCGCCACCGCCCAGGCCGATCAGGTAGTCCTGTACCAGAACGTCCGATCGATCCTGCAGCGTGGCCGCGACTTCCTGCCAGAAGATGCCGCCGGAGCCAGGCGAATGGTTGCGATCGAGAACGCCGATCTTCTTTGCCGAGCCGATGGCCTTTCGCAACTCCGCCCGCGGGAACGGCCGGAACTGCTTCAGCTTGATCATGCCGACCTTCTGGCCCTGCTCGCGGCGGGTGGCAACCACGCGGCGCAGCGTTCGAGCCATCGTGTTGCAGGCGATGAGGACGACTTCCGCATCCTCGGTGTGCTCGGCTGACAGGGCGCCGTGAGGGCGCCGACCAAAGACGGCCTCGAACTCGTCGATGGCTTCCTTGAGGACTTCCGGCACCCGGTCAAAGGCCTGCTGGATCTCGACTCGATGGTGCTCGGTCTCCTTCGGCCAAGTGAGGCCGCCGACCGTGGCAGGGTGGTCGAATCGCAGCCGGTGAGGCACATCGCACACCGGCAGGTAGCGATCCACCAAGTCCTGCTCGGGCAGGTCGACGACCATCTGCGTATGCGAAGTCACAAAACCGTCTTCCGCAACCATGACGGGCAGCAGGATGCGGTGATCCTCCGCCACGCGGAAGGCGAGCAGGATGGTGTCCACGAGGTCCTGGTGTGATTCGGTGTAATACTGCAACCAGGCACAATCCCGCAGGGCCAGGCTGTCGCCCTGATCGACCCAGATATTCCACGGCGGCCCCAATGTCCGGTTGACCGCGATCATGACGATCGGCAGGCGATAGTACCCGGCGGCGAAGACGTTCTCCGTCATGTACGCCAGGCCGTTGGAGGAACTGGCGGTGAACGAGCGAGCGCCGCCCAGGGAGAAGCCGATGCACACGCCCATTGCGCTGTGCTCAGACTCGACAGGCACGATGTATCCCTTGCTGAACGGAAAGGCCCGCAGGTGCTCGATGATCTCGGTCTGCGGCGTGATCGGGTAGGCTCCGCCGCCACAGCCTCTGGCCTTACGGTTGGCCTCGCCGGCGACCGCGAGCGCATGCCCGGCGGCATGATTTCCGGTTTCCAATGCCCGTGCCATCTGGGGTCTCCTGGGCTGCTAGAGCTCCGCCATATAAATCACGCCGCGAGGACACTGCGAGGAGCAAATGCCGCAACCCTTGCAGTAGTCGTAGTCGAAGCGATAACCGTCCCCGTCCCGCAGGAGGATGCCTTCGGGACAATAGGTCTTGCAGCGATCGCATTCATTGCAGACGCCGCAACTGAAACACCGCTGCGCCTCGGCGAGGGCCGCCGCGTGTCCTTCCTGGCCCTCGTAACCGCGGCGGACTTCGTTGAAGTTTCGCCTCCGCTGTTCAGGTGCAACGACGGAGCCCTTCTGCCGCGGGGCGTGGGTGAAGACCTGCGTGGCGATGATCTCGGGCTTGGCCACGGGCGGGGGCGTCGGTGGGAACAGATCCTCGCCGGTCAGCGTGCGGTGTATGTGGTAGGCCGCCTTTCGTCCGCTGCCGATTGCGGCGGTGACGGTGCCGTCGTTGGTGGCGAAATCGCCGCCGGCAAAAACCGGCGCTCCCGTCAGACCCAGCAAGGCCTCGCCGTGGCGGACCTCGGAGCCCTCGGGGAGTATGGTGAGGTCGGAGGACTGGCCCAGCGCCAGGATGACGCGATCGCAAGGTATGTCGAAGAAGGCGTCTTCGCTGGTTTCGGGGATGGGCCGCGGCCGGCCGGACTCATCGGGCTCACCGAGCTTCATCCGCTGGCAGGTCAGGACCGGGCCGGCGCCGTCGTTTCGCAGCCGGACCGGCGCGACCAACTCGCTGAGGACAATCCCCTCTTCAAGGGCCTCCTCGATCTCTTCCTTGATGGCCGGCATTTCGTCGCGCGTGCGGCGGTACACGATCCGTACCGAGCGGGCACCCAGCCTCCGGGAAGTTCGGGCCGCATCCATCGCCGTGTTGCCGCCACCGACGACGACGACATTCAGACCTTCCACGGCCTCCTCGCCGCGCCGAGCGCGATCGAGAAAGTCGATACCCTGAACAGCGAAACGCCGCTCGTCGGGACCGAGCTTCAACGCACGCAATTCCTGCAAGCCGGTTGCGATGAACACGGACGCGTACTTGTGAGTGAGCTCCAGGAGCATTCGCCGGTCGATGAACTGGCCGGTCTTCGCGACGACGCCGTGGCTGAGGATGTAGTCGATTTCGTAATCCAGGACCTCGCGCGGCAGGCGGTAGGTCGGGATGCCGGTCCGCATGACACCGCCCAGCTCCGGCGTGCCTTCGTAGATCGTCACGGGGTAACCGAGTCGGGCGAGATGGTAGGCGGCGCTCAGTCCCGCGGGCCCGGAACCGATCACGGCGATCTGCTCGTGACGAGAAGGCCTGGTCGGTTCGGGTCGGTGCCCTTGCTGAGCGGCATAGCGCTCGATCTCACGAATGTTGACGGACTCGTCGTAGAGCCGGCGATTGCAGGCCTCCATGCACGGCGCCGGGCAGACCCTGCCGCACACAGCCGGGAACGGCGAAGTCTTGAGGATGAGCTCGAGGGCCTTGTTGCAGTCCTGCTTGGCGACGGCGCCGACGAATCCTTGAATGTCGTTACCGGCCGGGCAGCCGTCGTTGCAGGGCGGCGTCCACTGGCATCGCAGCGGCTGACGGGTGGCCCAGTCGCCGGTTTGAATGCGCGGCATCCCGCCGACGTCGTCGTCGAGGATGCCGACGATTCGTCCGCCCGCGGCCGCGGCCGGGGCCTTGGACAGTCGGCCGCCCAGTTTTTTCATCACGATGGCCTTGTAGGCCTGTTGGGCGGCGGTGACGTTCGGGCCGCCGAACTTCATGTCTTCCAGCGCCGCCAAAATGTCTTCAATGCTGATGTCGAGTACGCGTCCGATGGCTCCGAGCATGGTCGTGTTGACGATGGGAACAGTCCGCGACCCCAGCCCATTGTCGACGGCGATTGAAGTCGCATCGATGGTGGCGACGTGGTGGCCGGCGAACGGCTTGGCGAAGTCCTCCGGAATCTGGTTGGTGTTCAGAATGATCCAGCCGTCCTTCTTGAGGCCGGTAAGGATGCGGGGGGCGATGAGCGTTCGGTCCAGGACGATCACGTGGTCCGGCGACTGGATTTGATTGTGGTTGCTGATCTCCACGTCATCGATGCGGACATACGCCTGGAGCGGCGCCCCCGACCGTTCAGCGGCATACACACCGAAGGCCTGGACGTATTTGCCGCGCAGGAAATAGGTGGTCGCGATCAGCTTCGCGAGGGTGACGCCGCCTTGGCCGCCGCGTCCGTAAATGGTCATTTCGATCATGGCGCTAGCCCCAGAGCCACGTGCCGTTTACATGGGCGGTGCGACTCGTCCCCTGGGCGGGACGGACCGGTTTGGGGTTGCCGAGACCGCCCAAAGACGCGCATAACCACCCCTGCACATTACTCTAGCAAGAAACGTTCCGGCCGCTAAGCGCCAAGCTGGGGCAGGGAGGTCGTGCAATCGGGCGTAATGGTCCCCGGCGGGCGTCGGTCGCTCGCAGGGCGCACCCAAGGATGCCGGTTGTGGTTTTTTCGTCGATGGTTGCGGAAACGCACACGCAGAAGACCCGGTCTCGTCAAGGGGTCGGAGAAGGCGGTGGGGTCGATGCATCGGGAGCGATCAGTCTCGCCCACACATAGCCGGCCTGCACGCGGGATTCGTACCTGCGGAGTCTCACGCCAGGCGCCTGGGTGCATTGGCCGGTTTCGAGGTCGAACGACCAATGATGCCAGTGACAAGTGATGACGTGGCCGGCGAGTTCACCAGCGGCGAGATCGGCGCCGGCATGCGGGCATGTGCCTTGTGTGATCACAAAACGATCAGGATCGGTCAGGTGAAAGACAGCCAGTTCGTAGGCGCCTGTGGAAACAAACTTGGCGCGGCCCGGAGGACAATCTTCAACGGGGACCAGTCTGATCCAACGGTCAGAGAAGACGGACCGGTTGTTCGGGCGGTGACTCACTACTTGACCACGTGGGACGTCCAGCGCTCGGGTTGACCGTCGCCTCACGCCGCTTCCTCGCCGCGAGAAAGCAGGCTGGCGTCTTAGTCGATGACCCAACGAGAGCCGCGGAACGGGCGGTCAAGCTGGCTGAACAGCGTGATATCGTCGACAAACATACGGGCATCGTAGTCAACGACGCGGGATGCGGCCCGCCGGTTATAGGCAGGAGTCGCACCGACGCTGCCGCAGCCGAAGATCGGCGCCGCCAGCACGACGATGAGCACCAACATCAACATTTTCTTGGCGAAAGTCATGGCATCTAGTTCCTCACCGTTGGGTCAGGCGCGTGGTTCGCAACCGGGGTTGGTGGGCGGCACTGGGCCGCTTGGGCAGGTCGGCTGCCCGGTGGGCCAGCCTCAAGCTGGCATTTACTTTATCATATCCGGTGAGGGGGCGTCAATCCCGTCAAATCCACGGTTTTTCGAGCGGATCGCGTCGGTCAGCTCGCGCATCGCCGATAACCACTCCACGTAGCGGTAATCAACGCCGAAGTCGGCTCCGATTTGTCGCAGTTCGAGAAGCCGGCGCTCATACTCCGGTCCTTGCCATTCTCGTGCCTCGGGATCGCAGAAGAAGACGCGGCATCCCAGGGGGCGATACGGCCTGGCGGCGCACAGGCCGTCGATCTGGCAGGGGCAGTCGGATGATTCTCCCGGCTCTCGCCAGGCGCTTCGAGCATGCCGGACAAAGTAGACAAGTTCGACGGAGGAAACGTACAGCTTGTGGCCGAAGGTCGCGAAACGGCAGCACTCGCCCCGGTTCCGGCAGATCGGGCGATAGGCGGCGATGGCCGCATCGGCATCCGCGTAGAAGGCCCTCATTTTCGCGGCCAGGTCATCGCGATTGACGGCGGGCAAGACGATCTCGCTCAGGGACGGGGACACTCGGGCAGGTCCTCCCATCGCTTGGCGTTTCGCCGGATCTGAATTTGGACCACGTCATGGGTGGCACCTTTGCCAATCCCGGGGCAACCGTCTCCGGCAGCAGCCCAATGCTCGGGCGAACGGAGGTTGCTCTCCCAGAATGGCCAGGTGCGGCATTGAAGAGGTCGAACGGGGTAGATTCGGCAGGCCGGCCTGCCATTGCGGCGCTGAAGGAAGCAGCAGTCGCCGGATTCGCCATCCTCCGTCAACGAGCGGCGCACCCCCACGCGGCGGATGTGTTCCGAGGTTAAGCCCTTACCGGAGCGGCCGATGAAGGCGGCGATCCGGTCGATTTCCTCGGCTGTGACGAAGACATACCCAGGCGCACCAGTGCAGCAACCGCCGCACTTCTCACAAGCAAAGCGGAGCCCGTCGCTGTACCAAGGCTGATCGGTCGAATGATCCATCCCACCACGCTCGCGACATCGACCGGCGAGCAAACGCCTCGCCGGGCACCAGTCCCGCCGACGGCCATAGTCGCATGGTGTTTGATAGTAGTAGATGAATGGCGGCTTTGCCAGTCCTGGTGTGGCCGAGGTCTGGGGATCAATCGTCCTCTTGCTCGAGGATTTGCCGGTGCTGATCGGTTATGCGATGGTCGCTTTGGCAAGCGATGTGACCCACCGCCAGGAACAGCAAGAGGATGATGAGGAGATGCAGGCGCTTCATCGATGACTCAACTCCGTTCCGGCCCTGCACAGGCTGCCGACTTGCGCCTCGGTCTTGAAACTGGCGAGGGCCGGGCGGATTGCAGCTCGCCCAGCCCTCGGTCGCAGCAGTTCGAAGTCTAGCAGGAGCTGCACAAGCAGTTCGTCCACCAAGCCCGTGGTTCACTTGGCCGAGGCGCTGCATGTTGCTCCCGCGCGAGGCCTTACTCGACGATCATTTCCCCGGGGGAGACATCGGTAGGCGGGGATTCCGTTTGAATTTCCTTCTTGTCCGTGACCTTGTACTCGTTCTCCGCGCACGCCGAGACGGCGACGGCGAACAGAAGAGCGGTCAAAATGCACAGTAATCTGCGGTACATCAGATGTTCCCTTTCGTGTCTTTTCGAGATTCGGCTCGGCCTCGGCGAAGAAAGCAAGCCCGCTCAGGACGAGCCGATTTTCTCCGGGTCGGCCTATCTCTGCACCATGCGCATGTACGTGTGGACGACTTCCCACACGGGCATGGCGGGCATTTCGACGGTGACCGTGGCGGTGCCGTCTGCGGCGTAGCTGGTCGATTTGACGTAGGAGCCGGTCAGGTACGCATTGAGCTGGGTGTTGATGTCATCGTGCTGGGCGACGAAGTCGCGAACGGTCGTGCTGGACTCGATGACCAGTCCCATGACCCGCTCGCCCAGTTTTCGCTTGGCGTCAAGCTCCGCGGCCCGGGCGGCCATCAGCTTGGCCTGCGGGCCCTCCATGTTCGGCGGCGGCACTCCCTGGCCCTCGGCCTGAAGGGTTTGGCCGACCCAATCGGGCACCTTGACCTGCATCTGGGTCATGGCGGCCTGAATGACTTGCGGCCTGGGCACACCCATGCCGGTCGCTTTGAAGGTCTGGCTTTTGATGTTCTGAGTGATCTGCTCGATGTCAGAGCCTTTCACTTTGTCGCCTTTGTAGTGCCGGGTGTGGAGGCTCTTGATGGTGGTGATGACCGACTCGACCGGCACTTCCAGCGTGACCTCGGCGATCAATTCGTCGAAGTGGAGATAAGGCCTGCCTACTTCCTGGGCGCCAACCAGCATCGCGTCGCACTCGGTGTTGATCTCGTCGGAGGCGGCGACGAAGTCACGGACGACGGTCTGGCTGTTGATGCGCAGTCCCTTGATGCGCTCGACCAACCTGCGCTTGGCGTCGACGTTGGCAGCCCGGATGGCCATCAACCGCTCATTCGGCGGCACGGACTTCCAGATGTCGGGGATCGGCGGATCGGGGGGCAGCTTGACATCGGGCGGCATGGGAATGTCGCCGCCAGGGACGCCCGGCGGCAGATCGGGGCGCGGGGCGCCCATGCCGACGGCTTTGATCACATCCTTCTTGATGTACTGCTTGATCGAGTCGAAGTCTGTCGCTTTGACTTTGTCTCCCTTGTAATGGCGGCTGTGCAATGATTTCAACTCCTCGATGAGCTTGGCCACCGTCACTTCGGCCTCGACCGTGCAGGTCAGGTCGCTGGCCCAGTGCGGCTCTCCCAGACGAATGCCGCGGATGTAGGTATCGAGGTCGGTTCGGATGGTGTCGGCCTCGGCAATGAAATCCCGAACGTAGGTCTCCGCGTTGATCTGCACGCCGTTGACGGTTTCAGCCAGTTTGCGATAGGCATCGGCTTCGGCGGCGCGCTTGGAAAGCAACTTGTTCTGGGCCTCCAGGGCGGCATTCTGGGCTGACGCCACGGCAGGAATCGCCGTCAGGATACCGGCTGCGACAGCCATGCAAACGATAGACCTCCAGGCTCTCATGATTCGCACTCCTCTTGGGGCTGAGGCCTGCGGCCGCGGCGCACAAATCGCCTGGGGCAGGCTCGATTCGTTTCAGTCAGATCCCACAACGGTCATAAACAGCAGACACCCGGTGGCATCACCAGGTTGGCGAAATCGGCGCCGCGTCATTTAATTGCGGAAACCCTCTCTACTGCTTGGGCGTATTCAGCATTCTTGGGCTCAAAAGAAAGGGCTTGCTTGTAGTATTTCAGGGCCTCGTCGTACTTCTTGAGCTTCTCGCAGGCCACCCCGGCGCCGTACATCGACCTGTGGTCCGCGTTATCCGCGGCAATGGCCTGCTTGAAGTTCTGTAGGGCTGTTTCATAATCGTCGGTCACCAGCGCTCTCACACCGGCGGCGCTCATCTCGTGCTTGCTGGGCTTCACTGTCGCAGTAGCGTCGATGTCGGTCGGAATGAATTTGACCAGGAACTCGCGGAGCTGCCGGTCGACCATGTCGCCGATGATCTTGTCTCGCGGGGTCATGTCGGCTTCAGTCTTGCCGCTGCCGAAGAAGGGACTGGTCTTGCCGGCCTTGGTGTACTCCTGCATGGGCTTGCCGGTGTAGGAGACAATGATCTCGTTCGTGGCTGGATCCTTGAGCTGGAATTGGCACTGCACCGCGATGTTGCGTGATTCCTTTTCAACTTCCTCGCTGTGAGCGCCTCCTCCTCCGCCGCCTCCTCCGTGCCATCCGCTTGCCCAGCCCCCCAGGTCCGTAATGGTGCTGCTCTTGCCCTTCTGCTTGTCGATCTTGATGGTGACCTTGCTGGTGATGACGGCGGTGGCACCTTGGAGTTGGGCGGAAGCCACTTTGTCACCGGAGTCCGTCAGGCCGGCTGCAGCGAGATCCTTCTCCTCCATGGCCAGCTTCACGTGTTCGCGGTCGACCAGCTTGAGCGGCACCTTGTACTTTTCAGCAGCCTGCTGAAGGCTGTACTGGATCAGATCGGCCGTCATCGTGGACCACTTCTTCTGGTCAAACTCCTGGGTGTCGCCGGTGACGTCCGCATTTCGGACGGCGATATTCATGTATTTCTCTGGCAGGGGCTGCTTAGGCTGGATTGTCGAACTGAAATCGACGGTTGCAACCTGACTCTTGCTACAGCCTGTCACGACGATCAGCAACGTTAATCCGAGACAAACGCTTGGCCATCTCATAAAGCAGACTCCTAACATGGTTTGACGTTCAGGGTATCCCTTGGGAGAACATCCACTAGGAAACCAACTCCCCACGCGGGCATGGACCACCAGTGATTCGTTTCGATCCGTCGAGTCGCGCTCCTGAACCAAGGGACGCGAATGTGTCATTGGCTCGCACGCGGCGTGTCATACTTACGGAGGTCCGGAATGTCAAGCGATTTCCGCCGTAGGGCGGATATTTTGGGACGTACGGCATGTTGCGAGGGCCACACAAGGACAGGATGAGCTGGGAAGCTTCCAGCGCCATGCGCGGCGGTCACGGGCTCAACCGCACAGACGGGTCAGGGTGTGGCGGGTTGTGTTGTGGGCTGTACCTCGGAAGGCGGTGGGGGGGCAATGCCGGGGCGCTCCGGCCGACGCGGCTTCTTTCCCGCGGCGGGGGCAGGCGGAGCGAGCCGCGTTGATGTCGGATGAGGAGAGCGGCTCGGCGTCATCGCGGGGCGTGTCGCCGGCACCGGGCGCGTCGGGGCCGACGTGGGGTAGGAGGTCGGCTGGGCCTTTTGTGTCGTGGGGGCCGGGGCCGGTTTTTTTTCCTCCGGTACAACAGGCGGTTTCGGTCCGCCAACGATCACCGGCTTGATGGGGGGCGTGTGGCTCACGGTCACACGAAGATCCTGCGACCAACCGGCGCGGATTTCCTTCACCAAGGCACTCTGCTGGGTCGTTTCAATTGGAGCAAAGAACTCCATCTCCCGGTGCAGTTTTGCCTGCACAAGTTCACCCCGTGTCAGATCGAACTCGACCGTCCCGCTACAGTCCGCCTTGTCGATCGAATACTGCTGCTGGGTGGGTTGTGACGCCTGTGCCGGTCGGTCGGGCTTGCCCGCGGCGGCTTCGCGGCCAGGCGCCGGAGCTTTGTTTCGAAGGGTTATTTCGCCGGAAAGACCGATGGTCGCTATCTGACGGTCGCTCACTTTTCGCACCGATGTCAGAGTACAGGTCAGCTTCGTGGTCACGATGCCGATCGCTTTTTCATCCTGCTGGTACGTTTTGGTCCATTGATCGCCGAGGCGCTTCGGCGAGTCGGGGAAGTAGAACGAGCCGAGGTCGTTCAATAGCTTGTGGAGGTTCTCCTCCGTCAAGGCACATCTTTCGGTGGTTTTGCTCAACTTGGCGGCGCCGCCCCCTCCAGCGATTTGAGCGGGCCGCAGGTTGATCTCGGAGGCCTGGCCCGTCCTCGGATCGAGCAGAAACGTGCAAACGCTTCCAGGTATTCCGCCAAGCTGCCATAGGCTAGGTGGCGGATACAGGTCTCGCAATGAATCGAACGAGCTTTCGTCCTTCAGCCCGCCTTCGGCGATCTCGTAGCGATCGCATTCCCAGGAAATCCGCGGGAAACCGCCGGGAGGAGAAGACGCTTCCTCAGAGGTCATTGAAACGACGCGCTGAATGATGGACCGCTTTTCCTTGGCGAACGTGGTCACGGTGAGAAGAGGCGGAAAGCCGCAGATGTCGCTGAAATCGTCTTGAATCAACAGGTAGGTAACGTCGTCAGGCTGAAAGTGGAAGGCAAAGGTGTAGGCGTCGCCGCTGACGGGCTCCTGAGCCGGTATCGCGGCAGTTTCCTCATGCTGAGTCGCTCGTCCCGCGGGGGATCCTTCCAGAACGGCAGGGCCCGCCGGCGCGTTTTCCAGACCGTGCGTTTCCTGGACGCCCTCCGGCCGCTGACCTTCCGGCGATGCGCATCCCGCCAACGAGAATGAAATTGCGAAGATGGCCGTGTGGAACGCCCATCTTCGACATTTGTCAATCGTCATCCGAGTTCTCGCGCGTTGGGTCGGGGGAAAAGCCCTCTCTGCCGCGATCGGCCGCCGGTTGGCGTTCGCATGGTTGGGTATCGCGGCTCATTCACGAGGGCGAACGAGCGGCGCGGCCGCTCTCAGCAGGAGATCTTCTCGATGGTCACCTTCAGGTAATCCTGTCGATGCCCTTTGTGCAGATGGTAGCCCTTGCGGCGTGCATATTTCACGATCTCGAGTTTCGGGCCTTGAGCCTCGCGCTCGAGGCGTCCGAGCACTTTCGCACCATCCACGCAAGGCGTGCCGATCCGGCTTTTCTTGCCGTCGCCGACCATCAGCACGCGGTCAAACTCGACCGTCCGGGCCCCCTCAGGGATCTGGCGAGTTTCTATGTAGATCGTGTCACCGTCTTGAACGCGGTACTGCTTTCCGCCATCTTCGACTATCGCGTACATGAACGTGGTCACTCCTCACTGTGCGACGAATCAGGATCCTTTGGTTACAATCCGGCTAGTATGGGCCGAAACGGGACTTCTTTCAAGGGAGCCTGCCGGCAACTCGCCTGCTCGCCCCGGGCGAGCTTGGCGTCGGAAGCCCATTGGTCCATGAGGGCCCCGCCTCCATCTGGGCTCTGTAACGCTCCATCGGCAGGGCCGGACTGCCTGTCGTGCGGGGGATTGCCTTGGCAATGGCACTTGTCCCGACCGCGGAGGAACTATCAGAGCTGTGACATACAGATTGCCGCAGGCCCGGTAACTTTCGGTCCGCCGTGCATGATGCCCTTGAGTTTGCTACCATGAGCCAGCAGCGGGACACGATCATGCATCTGAGAACAAAACTGGACAGGGATGCCGCTTGAATGGCCGATCGCTCCGAGGCAGAACTGGGCCAGGCAATCCGAGCGGGGGATCAGAAGGCCTTCGAGCGCGCCTATGACCTTTATCATCAGCGGGTGCGCCTGATGGCGTGGCGAATCTCGCACCGGCCGGATTGGGTGGACGACCTGGTCAATGAGGCTTGGTGCAGGGCATTTCGGCAGAGAGTGACGTACGATCCGGGCATTCCTTTTCCGGTCTGGATGGGCGGAATTCTCCAAAACGTCTATCGCGAACACTGCCGTAGCTCCCGGGTTCGGACGGCGGGAGGGGAGGCCACGGGAGGGGCGGCTGGGCAGGCTGCCGTCGGTCCCCAAAGCCCCGCCGAGATCGCCGCGGAAGCTGAGTGGCTGGAGGGCTTGAACGACTGTGTCCAGCGCCTGGAACCCAAGGATGCCGAGATCATACGCCTCCGATTCTTTCGGGATCTGCCGTTACGGGTTGTGGCAAAAGAAGTTGGGATTCCGGAATCGACACTGAGGGAAGTACGGCTGCCTGCGGCCTATCGAGCGCTGAAAAAATGCCTAGAGCAGAAAAAAATCCGGTTTTCGGAAGTTTTTCATGCGCAGCGGGCGGTGTCCGGTCAATCAAAAGGTGAGGAACAGGCATGAGTCCGCAAACTGACCCTCTGGAAAGGATGCTCGAAACGCTGGGTATGGCCCAGCGTGAGGGAGCGTTTTCCATTCATGCGGCTCGATACCCGTGGCAGGCAGTCGGTGAGGTGACGGCACATGCCCGTCCACATCGCCGCCTGAGCTGGCTCGGGGTAGCGATTCCGTTGGCGGCCGCAGCGGCGGTAGCCGCTGTGTTCATCTGGCCGAGCCTGTTCGAAAGCAGAGCGGTCACCGAGATTGCCGGGAACATTCCAGCCACCGTGATGCCAGCCCAACCGGAAGCACTCGCCGAGGCACAGCCAGTCGCAATTTCGTCGGAGAAGAAGACGATCAATTGCGACTACAACGGCGATGGGCAGATCGATGGCCGGGACATTCAGGCTTTCATTGACCGCGTTCAAGAAGCCGGCGGTAGTCTTGATCTCGAGAAGGACTACCTCCAGCGATGTTTGTTGGGTGGGTGAAAACCCCGTATCTCTTGCAATGCAAGGCCGTGGTGGTGTTTACCGGAACGCCAGCTCGGCCTTGCACTTTTTTGCGCGTTTGTCTAATTGAGGCCCGTGTTTACGCGGGCCGGCGCGGTTGGAGGCCGGGTCGATAGGCTGGCGGCTTGTCGCTGGCGATTCAAACGGAACGCAGCCCACCTTGCCACTCCGAGCGGTTCTGATCAGCTTCAACTCGAGGAAGTGCACGAGGGGTCGAGCACCCCCCCTTGACGAGCGGTAGGAGGGCGACGGCCGTCGAGGCCGGCTGTGATGGACGCGGACCAGACGCTGCCGGAACGAGGTCGCGGTCGGTTCGTCGGTCGTCATCATGCGCGCACCGAGGCGACCGAGTAGCACCTCAGCAAAAATGAAACGCGGAATCCGTGACTTTTTCCTTGACATTTTTTCAACCTGATATACTTATTTAGCAATGACTCGGATGGCGCGCTCGGTTGGCAGAGGTCTGCCTGACTTTCTGCATGGGACGCGGAAAGGCGCGACCATCCAACCTGATCTGCGAGAGGAACGATGGACGAACAGTCGATGGGCTCCGATACGGAGCCCGACGGGCAACCTGCCCGTAGCAGCGTAAGCCTTCATGTACTCGATTCAGCGGTAGCACTCTCGGAACCGCAAACCCCCTCTGAATCACGGCATAGTGGACGAAAACCGGCCCGGAAGGGCGGTCGTCGTGGCGCGATAGCCCGCGCCCTGGAGCACGTGTGCAGCCGGCGCAGCAAGGCGTTTCGCAGGCGGTTCTTTGCGGAAACGTCGCCGGGTGATTGGAACGACTGGCGGTGGCAACTCAGCCACAGAATTCGTGATGCAAAGGCCCTGGAGCGAATCGTTCGGCTGACCGGTGACGAGCGCGCGGCGCTACAGCAGTGCAGCAGCCACCTGCCCGTCGGCATCACGCCATACTACGCCTCGCTGGTTGACCCGGACAACGCCAAAGACCCGATTCGGCGGACCCTTATTCCGGTAATGGGCGAGTTTGTGCATTCCCCTGGGGAGGCCGACGATCCGTTGGGCGAGGACGCCCATATGCCTGTGCCCGGCCTTGTGCACCGGTACCCCGACCGCGTGCTGTTTCTGGTCACGAAGTTCTGCGCCAGCTACTGCCGGTACTGCACCAGGGCAAGGATGGTCGGCCAGACGGGTGAGTACCACCTCGGGACCGATCAGTACGAGAAGGCGCTCGGGTATATCGCCGGGCATCCAGAGGTTCGCGACGTGCTGCTTTCCGGCGGCGACCCGCTGAGCCTGGATGACGATCGGTTGCAACGGCTGCTCTCGCGGCTGCGAGCCATCCGGCATGTCGAATTCGTGCGGATCGGCACCAAGATCCCGACCGTCCTGCCGCAGCGCATAACGCCGCAGCTCGTGAAGCTGCTCCACCGCTATCACCCGCTCTGGATGAGCATTCACTTTGTGCATCCGACCGAGTTGACGCCCGAGGTGGCCCAGGCCTGTGAGCGCCTGGCGGATGGCGGGATCCCGCTGGGAAGCCAGACGGTATTGACGCAGGGCATCAACGATGATGTCGAAACCATGAAGCGGCTCTTCCAGGGCCTTCTCAAGATTCGCGTTCGGCCGTATTACATCTACCAGTGCGACCCTATCTCGGGCTCCGGCCACTTCCGGACTTCGATTGAGAAGGGGCTGGAGATCATCAGCGGTCTTCGCGGTTACACGACGGGTTATGCGGTGCCGACCTTTGTCGTGGACGCGCCCGGCGGCGGCGGCAAGATACCATTGCTGCCCGACCCCATCGTGGGGCGCGATGGGGATTCGGTGCTGTTGCGGAACTACGAGGGGAAGGTTTTTCGCTACCCGGATTCTGTGTCGAGGGTCGGATAAGGGGAAGCTTAGAGGACATGCCTTCGTTGACCCCTTCGACCGCGTTCTGCGCGGATGGGGGGCGAAAAGCGTACGGTCAGAGGGGCTGACGGTCTCGACCGACCGTGTGTGTAGATTGCGCCCGGGGGCAGCGCCGGCATCGGGCCGTGAAAAGGGGACTCGCATATGAGAATCGGGCTGGCCTACGACCTGCGGGCCGAGTATCTCGCTGCCGGTTACACCGAGGAGGAAACGGCTGAGTTCGACCGCCCGGACACGATTGACTCCATCGAGGGCGCTCTGAACGACTTGGGTCACGAGACGGACCGCATCGGCCACGTCCGGAACCTGGTTGCTCGGTTGGCCGCGGGGGATCGTTGGGATCTGGTCTTCAGCATTGCCGAGGGTCTCCACGGTGTCGCCAGGGAGGCTCAGGTTCCGGCGATTCTCGACGCGTACGAGATTCCGTACACGCTGTCGGACCCGCTGGTGGCCGCCCTGACGCTGCACAAGGCGATGACCAAGCGGGTCCTGCGCGACCTGGGTCTGCCCACACCGGACTTCGCGCTGGTCCAAGCTGAAGAGGACATCGCGGGCGTCGATCTGCCGTTTCCCCTGTTTGTCAAGCCGGTGGCGGAGGGAACAGCAAAGGGCATCACTGCCACTTCGCGGGTGACAAACCATGAGGAGCTTGCCCGGGAATGTCGGCGGGTACTGTCCACATATCATCAGCCTGCTCTGGTGGAGGTTTTCCTGCCGGGGCGGGAATTCACGGTTGGAATCACCGGGACCGGCGTTGATGCGGAGGCCGTTGGCACGCTGGAAGTCGTCCTGCTTTCGAACGCCGAGCCCCACTCGTACACATACGTTAACAAAGAGCAGTGCGAGGAACTGTGTCAATTCCCGCTGGCGGACCCCACCTCCGCCGCTGAAGCTGAGGCAATCGCGCTGGCGGCCTGGCGGGGCCTGGGATGCCGGGATGCCGGCCGTATCGACCTCCGGGCGGATGCCCATGGCCGGTTGAACATCATGGAAGTGAACCCGTTGCCGGGCCTGCACCCCACGCATTCGGACTTGCCCATGATCTGCACCGCCGTCGGCATGCCCTACTTGGAGCTGATCCGGAGGATCGTCGATTCCGCCCGGAAACGAATCGGCATGATGAGCTCGCCCAGGAAACACCCAGTTGAGCGGCGTCTGCCTCCCCAAAAAGCCTGCCGGGAGGCAGGGACTGGACGGCGATGAAAGTAGTCATTCTGCACGATCGCATCAGCGAGGACGCCAGAACGGATGAACGGGATGCGCTCGTCCAGGCCGAGGCCGTCTCATCGGCACTGGCGGAGTTAGGGCATGCGCCGACGACGGCACAATTCTCGCTCGATCTTCCCGCCGTGTCCGACCACCTGCGCCAGCTGGAGCCCGACATCGTATTCAACCTCGTCGAGTCGGTTGAATCGCTTGGCAGTCTGATCCACCTTGCGCCGGCTTTGTTGGACAGCCTGAGCATTCCCTATACCGGCGCTCCGACCGAGGCGGTGTTCCTGACCTCGAACAAGCTCCTGGCCAAGCAGCTCCTAGCGGCCAACGGCGTTGCCACACCCCCATGGTTTACGACCGCCTCGCACCAGGCGGGGTTTGCGCAGGGGCAGAGCGGTCGCTACATCGTCAAGTCCGTCTGGGAGCATGCCTCCGTCGGCCTGGATGAGAGCGCGGTCCTCGAGGCCGGGCGGCTTGAGGATCTGACTGGTGAGTTGCGAACCAGGGAAAACCGGCTTGGAGGCCAGGCCTTTGCCGAACGGTACATCGACGGCCGCGAGTTCAACCTCTCGGTCCTGGCGGGCGGGGATGGCCCGCACGTGCTGCCTCATGCCGAGATTCGCTTCGTAGATTATGGTGACGACCGGCTGAGGATCGTCGGTTATGCGGCCAAATGGGACGAGCAGTCCTTCGAATACAGCCATACGCCGCGCAGCTTTGACTTTGGTCCGGGGGATGCAGGCCTTCTGAGAGAGCTCTCCCGGATTGCCCTGGAGTGCTGGCGGCTTTTCGACCTCCGCGGATACGCGCGAGTGGATTTTCGTATCGACCGGGCGGGCAAGCCTTGGGTACTGGAGATCAATGCGAACCCGTGCCTGTCACCGGATGCCGGCTTCGCTGCCGCGGCCCAGCGTGCCGGCCTGGAGTTCACTGAGGTCGTGCGGCGGATCGTGGCGGACGTACGAAAGCCCCTGCCGAGGGCCTGCGGTTGATCTACAATGCTTGGGCGATGCCGGACGGCATGACAGCGGGGGCGGAATGGGGGTTTGCCGCAGGGCATGAGGAAATCGCGTGGAATTCCGACAACAGGCACGGCCGTCAGACGAGGCAGCGGTAAGAGAAATCGTCTCCTCGACCGGCTTCTTCAGCGAAGCGGAGGTGGACGTCGCGGTCGAGCTCGTCCAAGAGCGTCTCCGGCGGGGAGATGCCAGCGGCTACTTCTTCCTCTTCGCCGAAATCGATGGCCGACCCGTCGGTTACGCGTGTTATGGCCCCATCGCCTGCACGATCGGGAGTTATGACCTTTACTGGATCGCCGTTCATAAGGAATACCAGCATCGCGGGCTTGGCCGGGCCCTATTGCTCGCCACGGAGCGCAAGATCTGGGAGGCGAAGGGACGCCGGATTTACGTGGAAACCTCCTCCCGCCCACAATACCGTCCCACTCGCGAGTTTTACGCCCATTTCGATTACCGGGTCGAAGCAGAACTGGCTGACTTCTATGCCCCGGGCGACGGCAAGATCATTTACTCGAAAGCAGCGGGTCTTTGAGCCTGGCCCGGCCGCGCCCTGCGGCCATTTCCTTGGCGCGGCCACGGTGCCCATAAACATCTCCCTCGGTTCCCTTTACCTGCCGAACCTCTTGACTACAATCCCCGGCTCACCCTGATTGCGACACCGGGAGGCGAGACCTAAGAACCCGGCGACCGCTGGTGCGAAGCTCTTTTCTCGCCAGGCAGCCGCCCAGTGAGGGCACTATGAAGATCGTGGTTCCGAAGGAGACTCGACCAGGCGAGCGGAGAGTTGCGCTGGTGCCTGAGTCCTGCAAGAAGCTGATCGGCAAGGGCGCGACCGTCGCCGTGCAGAGCGGGGCGGGCTCGGCCTCGTTCTTCTCCGACGACGCTTTTCATGCGGTCGGGGTGGGCGTGGAGGCCGACGGCGATGCGATGGTGGCCTCAGGCGACCTTGTCGCCAAGGTTCAGGCACCCACAACTGCGGAAATCTCGCGTTTTCGCGAAGGCGCCATGCTGCTGGCCTCGTTCCAGCCTACCAAGACTCTGGAATCGGTGCGTGAGCTGGCCGCCAGGCGGATTACGGCCTTCTCGACGGATTGCATCCCGCGAATCACCAGGGCCCAGTCGATGGATACCCTGTCGGCCATGTCCAACATCGCCGGGTACAAAGCGGTTTTGATCGCCGCAAACGAGCTGGCCAAGTACTTTCCCATGCTGATGACGGCAGCAGGGACGATCTTTGCCGCCAAGGTATTCGTCATCGGAGCAGGAGTGGCGGGCCTGCAGGCCATGGCGACCGCCAAGCGGCTGGGGGCGACGGTCACGGCCACTGATACGCGCAAGACGGTTGCCGAGCAGGTGCAAAGCCTAGGCGGCAGATTCGTCGGCGTGGAAAGTGCGGAGGATGCCCAGACCGCCAGCGGCTACGCCAAAGAGCTTTCCCAGGATTTCTATAAGAAGCAGGCCGAGTTGATCGCCCAGCAGTGCGCCGCCAATGACGTGGTGATTACGACCGCCCTGATCGGCGGGGTGAAGGCCCCCAAGTTGATCACCGCCGAGATGGTCCGGGGCATGCAGCCGGGCTCCGTCATCGTGGACTTGGCCGCGGAAGCGGGTGGCAATTGCGAGCTTACGCGGCCAGGAGAAACAGTCGTCGAGAACGGTGTGAGGATAGTCGGTCCGCTCAACCTCCCTTCGGAGATGCCCAAGGACAGCAGCACGCTGTTTTCGCGAAACCTGGCCACGTTTATCCTTGCTTTTTGGAAGGACAATGCCTTCAACCTCGACCTTGGGGATGAAATCATCAAAGGGGCAGTGATCACGCATAACGGCGAAGTGGTTCACGCGCCGGCCAAGGCTGCCCTGCAGGCAGGGGGGGCGTAACCGGCCGGAGATTCCGGCTGCTCGGATCTGCATGAAAGGAGCGATCTTGCGATGCCTTTGAAGCTGATGTCATGGCTGCTCGGGACGGCGCTGATTTTGCTGCCGGTGGCGGGTGCCGTCGCACAGGCGCCGACTACCGCGGCACCGGCCGCCAAGCCGGCGGTCTCGCACCAAGCTCCGGCCACAGCGACGCCGCCTGCGAAGGCAGAAACCAAGACGGAGCAAGTCCTGGAGAAGGCCGAATCGCTCGACTTCATGTCCATGGTCTTCGTCTTCATGCTGGCGACGTTCATCGGCATCGGCGTCATCATCCGCGTGTCCAGACTCCTGCACACGCCGCTGATGTCGCTGACCAATGCCATTTCGGCCATCGCCGTCGTCGGATCGATCATCGTGGCCGGCGGAGGGCACTACACAACACCCATTCGAGTGCTGGGAGCAATTGCTCTTTTCTGCTCCATGACCAACATCATCAGCGGGTTCCTTATCACCGACCGGATGCTGAAGATGTTCAAGACCAGGCCGGGAGGTAAGGAATGACTACTTACCTCATTCAAATCGCCTATCTCATCGCTACCGGGCTGTTCGTCTTCTCCCTGCACTGGATGAACAGCCCCAAGACCGCCCGGCGAGCCATCTTCGCCGGCGTCGCCGCCATGCTCATTGCCGTCGTGGCGACGTGGTGCAATCCGCAGGTCGTCAAGCACTATTGGGTGATCTTCCCCATCATCGCGGCGATTCTCCCGGGCGTCTGGCTCTCGCTGATCCCGCTGACGGCGGTTCCACAACGGACCGCACTTTCCCATGCCTTCGGCGGCCTCGCCGCCGGGCTCGTCGGCGCCGCCGAGTATTTCCACTGGTTCTTCCATGAACCTCAGATGATCACCGGGTTTCGAATGGGAGCCGTCGTTGCGGAGATCATCCTGGGTTTCCTTACCTTTACCGGCAGCCTTGTCGCTGCCGGTAAACTTCAGGAGATCAAATGGATCCCGCAACGGCCCTGGGTTTATAAGGGCCAGAACTACGTCAACTTCTCCGCCTTTGGCCTTGCCGTCCTCCTGGGCATTGTGCTGATCCTCTACCCCAGCACCCGGCTCTCACCGGTTGCCTTCGCCGCGGTCATCGCCCTGGCCCTCAATTTCGGCTGGATGCTTGTCCTCCCGATCGGCGGGGCGGACATGCCCACGGTGATCTCGATCCTGAACTCCTACGCCGGGCTCTCGGCGGTGGCGATGGGCTTCGTGGTGGACAACAAGCTGCTCATCACCGCCGGGGCCTTGGACGGCTCCTCGGGCCTCATCCTCTCAATCATCATGTGCAAGGCCATGAACCGCTCCTTCACCAACGTGCTGTTTGGCGCGTTCGGGCAGATTCAGAAGAAGGCGGCCACGACGGAAAAGAGGACGGTCAAGAGCGAAACGCCGGAAGGGGCCGCTCAAGTCCTGGAGCAGGCCAATCTGGTCGTTGTCATCCCCGGCTACGGTATGGCCGTTGCCCAAGCCCAGCACCGCGTCCGCGAGCTTTATGACCAGCTCACCAAGCGGGGCATCACAGTCAAGTTCGCCATCCACCCGGTGGCCGGCCGGATGCCCGGTCACATGAACGTCCTTTTGGCCGAAGCGGAGATTCCTTACGACCACTTGGTGGAGATGGATGAGATCAATCCGGAGATGCCGCAGGCCGACGTGGCCCTGGTGATAGGGGCCAACGATGTGGTGAACCCCGCTGCCCGGCACGACAAAACCAGTCCAATCTACGGCATGCCGATCATCGATGCCGACAAGGCCAAGACTGTTTTCGCCATCAAGCGGAGCATGAATCCCGGCTTCGCAGGCATCGAAAACGAGCTTTACTACGCCGAGAGGACTTTCATGATCTTCGGCGACGCCAAGAACGTCGTCGGCGAGCTGGTCAAACAGCTCTCTGGCCATACGGGCATTTGACCGAAACCGATGCCGTTGCGGCGACTTTCCGGCCAGTCTTCGCGCTTCCCAGGGCCGGCTTGCTCATGTCTTGCCACCGTGTTGCCGAGAATAAACAAGATCGCAACCTCCGTTTCTGACAGAGACTATGGGCCCTTGTTATCTAGTCCGTCGTGCAGGGCGTTGCGTTCAGGCAACACCGTAGGGTGTCGGGCATTTGGACCTCGCGTGCCTGTGAATCGACATGACTCGTTGCAGTAGCAAGAGTTGGAGCCCGGGCTCGGAGATTATGGGCAATATGAGACGCGGTGGCATCTCGGTTGCGGCGACTCGCCCGGGCAGCGGTGAGCGGCCCGATCGGCGGGAGCAGGGTAAATCAATGGCGCCGGAGACATTATCGCGGAGTTCAGACCCGGCCGAACGGCGGATCCATCGCCGCATGAGCATCCGCCTGCCGGTGGAGTGCCGCCGCGAAGGAGACGGGCGCTCTCTGGTCGTCCGCACCATCACGCAAAATGTCAGCACCGGGGGTCTATATCTGGAGCTGGACTCACCGGACTTCGCTCTGGGGGACAACCTTCGTGTGGACTTGACCGTCCCGGCCGCTGAGGGGGTATCCCCGTATCAGGGCCGAGCAACATGCAACGCCCAGGTCGTCCGCCTCGATCCACCCGAGAGGACGACCGAGGAGAAGCGGCGGCGATTCGGCGTCGCCGCGCGCTTCCTCGATCGACTCCGCATTTCGTATTAGACGATCAGGCTACTGTTTTTGGGTGATAGGGATATCCGGGATACCCTGCTCATCACGCCAGTTGCTCGACGGCTGCGGTGCGACGTCCGCTGATCGGACCCGCGCGCCGCCGCTCGCCGGATTGGGGCCGAGGTTCTGGAGCAGAGTCGCCACTTCGTCCTGAAAGCCGGTTTGGAACACGTCTTTCTGCAACTGCGACCGCATGAAGGTTGCATCGATTTCCAAGACCTGTCTGGCACTGCCCGCGGTGGCCATGATGTCGCCCGATCCGAGGTTGTGCTCCAGGCCGAGCAGATGGCCCAGCTCGTGGCCGGCGATGTTGGCCATCGCTTGGGCAACCTCCTCGGCTGACGGCTGCAGAGCCTCCCAGAGAGCGAGGTCCTCCGAGTAGATAATGGCCTCTTGCTGCAAGTACATGTTGCCCGTGTCCACGTTGTCCGCCAGACCCAGGTAATCGGCGTTGTAATTGCCGAAGTAGAGAGTCGAGTGTTGATCGCTTGGCGGAGAACTATGCTTGCTGTCGAGCAATACGACGTTGAATGCGATAAGATCGCGGTTCAGGAAATCCACGACCAGGCCGGCGATATAGTCGGTCTGGCCCGCGAGGCGGCCCGAAATCGACTCCGCGCTGAACCGGTTCATCACCACGACCGGCTCCAGGCCGATCTGCACGCTGGCGCCTCCTTCGAAATCCAGATAGACGATCTGCTGGCGGGCCTGCCTTAACGCGGCCCCGGGCTCCCGCCGGACGCGAATGCTATAGGAGCCGGAATCGAAGCGGCCTTGGTCGGAGGCGAAGTGTCGGCCGATGGAGATGGCGATGCCGACGTAGAGCTGGGACGTATCCGCCTGAAGGACCTGGGAGATGTAGGGGTCTATCAACCCGCCGTAGTAGGAACGATCGTCGTTCGCATCTATCAGGTTCTGGCCGCCGTCAAAGAGGGCGGCCACCGTGTTCAGGCCGTCGTGGCCGGTCACATCCACAATGATGCGATCCCCGGCAAGAGCCGGGCCCAGGGAGTAGATATCGACGTCCTCATGGTAGTCGAGAGTGCCTTCAATCACGATTTCGCCGCTGTCCGGCAGCGTGGCCGGTTGCGCCTGGTCGAAACTTTCGTTGTCGTACGGCTCCTCCGGCACCGGGCTGCGTACCGGCGGCATCTCACCGCCCTGGTCGGGTCGCGATCGCGCGGCGCTGTCACTGGTGGGAACGGGCCATGCGTCGCAGCCGGTGAGCGAGCACATCGCGAAAATCGTCAGCAGGGAATGGATAATCGGCGGGGTCCTGCGGAGTCGCTTGGCGTACAATGGTGGACCTCCGGTCCTCCAGCGTACTTCCTGAGCGACGCTGAGAGCCCGCAATGCGGTACGGCCGAATCAGTACCGCGGATTCTCATTGGCGACCGCCTCCTGATGTCAGGCAGATCGCTCGGGCTAATGTCGGCAGGCCGGCGGAAAAAATCCAGTGGTTTTACCCGGTCCCAATACTGAGAATCGCGGAGCGGCTACTCGCGGTCCCAAAAGAAGGGTCTGCAACCAGCAGCGCTGACAGGGACCGGGATGTTATTGAGCCGGTGTCATCACAATGGCATTTGCAGCGGCTGATTACCGTGACAAAGTGCTGGTGGCGGATGGGGATTTCGCCCTGGAATTATCCGCGCGACACGGTTCCGGATTCCCAATGATCGAGCAGGCGAATCTGCGGCGACCGGAAATCGTGAAGGATATCGCCGACGCGTTTCTGGACGCGGGAGCGGGGGTGCTGGTGGCCAACACCGCGGGCGCGAATCGGATCACCTTGGCCTCCATGGTTCAGGCGGAGGAGATATCGGAAGGCGACATCGCGGCCATGGCTCGCCAGGGGGCGGCGATCTGTCGGGCGGCGATATCGGACTGGCCGGGGAGCGACTGTCTCGTCTTCGGGGAGATGGGTCCGACCGGCAAGCTGTTGTTGCTCGATGAGATCGATGCGACGGAGCTGTACTCGGCGTATGCCGCCCAAGCCGAGGCCTTGGCCGAAGGAGGTGCTGACGCGATTATCTGCCAGTCTTTCACGGAGATTGAGTCGTTATGTGTGGCAATCCGCGCGGCTGTCGGAGGCACGGGACTGCCGGTCATCGGCAGCATGAGCTTTGATTGCGGAGCTGACCGGACGGAAACGACCCTCGGCGTCACCCCGCCGCAGGCATGCGCGGCCATGCTGGAAGCGGGTGCGTGCGTTATCGGCGCGGACTGCGGCGTGAGCCCGGACGATCTACCGGCGGCAGTGGCCCTGATGCGGCAATCATGTCAGGTTCCGATATGGGTGAAAGTCAACGCGGGGACGCCGCAAGTACAGGAGGGTCGCGTGGTTTATCCGGAAACTCCGGAGGAGTTTGCCCGGCGATTGCCGGCCCTTGTGAAGGCCGGGGCCAACCTGGTAGGGGGGTGCTGCGGGGCCTCGGCCGAGCACATTGCGTCGCTGGCAGCGGCGGCGCCGAGATCCAGACCGGATTCGCGCGGTTGACGCCTTGACCCAGCGCGTAACTTCTGTATACTAAAGGGTCTAGCATGAACGGGCGCTCAAGCGGAACGGAACAGGCGCCCACCACCCCTGGGACGTTGGGGGTCCAGCGGCCGTAGCCTGCCAAAACGTGCGGTAGTCCCCCCATTATTCGTCCGAAGATGATCTCCGGAGGTTCCAGAATGTCGCTCTCGCTTGCCCTCTGCAAACGAATGATCGTCGGACTCGTTTTCGCCTGCGCTCTGGCTGTTACAGGACCGGCCATCGGGCAGGAGCTTGCTGAAGACATGGTCGGCCAGCCGGCTGACGCGTGGGTCACATGGCAGGCTGCCATGCGCGCATTGGAGCGGGAAGAGCTGGACAAGGCCGGCAAGGAGCTCGAAGCCATCGCGGGCATGAAGCTGTCCGACCTTCGGTTATGTCTGATGGCCGATCGCACCGGTTCGATCCGGCTCCAACAGTGGGCCGCGACGGCCGACGCACCGGATGTCGTCAAGCGGATCGTGCAGAAGGTCGAGGCCGGCCGGAAGCAGCGAGCCCTGGCGGAAGACGGCTGGCACTATGCCGCCGTCGGTCGGTTCAACTACGCGGATGCCAACTTCAAGGCGCTGGCCGACAGCAATCCCGATCCCGTCGCCCTACTGGAGCTGGCGCGGCTCAACCCCAGTCGTCATCAGATCCTGCTGAAACTGCTGGCCAACACCGAGGTGGGCCCGGCTGCCAAACGGTTTCTGGAACTCCTGGACGAGGGTGAGGCCAAACTGAGGCAGGACCCTTACGAGATAGCGGCGAACATCGCCAAGCTGGGCGGCGAGTCCCGAACGGCGTTCAACGCCGCGACGCGGTTGAAGGCCTCCGGCGAATACGCCATACCGGCGCTCATTCAGACCTTGCGCCGGTCTGACCAGCGCCAGCTCGAGCCGATGATCATCCAACTGCTCCCCCAGATCGGGCGGGCGGGCCTGAATCCGATGTGCGCGGCCCTGACGATGACTGACGATGTCACCAAGCAGGTCATCATCCGGGCGTTGGGGCAGATCGGGTACCGCCAGGCTCTGCCATATCTGGCCAAGCTGGCGAACGACCCCAAGACTGCGGCCGCAGTGGCTACCGCAGCAAAGGAAGCGATGGCGGCCATCGGCGGGGCGGGCGGGGACGTTGCGACGCTGTTCTACGAGCTGGGGAACGACTACTACAACAACGTGGAATCGCTGAAGGCGGACCCCCGGTCAGACACGGCCAATATCTGGTTCATGCGCGACAACGATCTGAACTTCATTCCTGTCCCCTATTCGATCTTCAGCGACGTGATGGCCATGCGCTGCTGCGACGAGGCCTTGAAGGCCGACGCCAACAACGCTCCGGCGATCGCATTGTGGCTGGCCGCCGATTTCCGCCGCGAGACCAAGCTGGGGATGAACGTGGAGAGCGATGTGCCTGATCCGCTGGCCCTCAAGGATGCCACGCGACCGGAAGACTTCCCCCGATCGATCTACTTTGCCCGGGCGGCGGGCGCCAAGTACAACCACATGGTGCTGGCGCGGGCGGTGAAGGACCACGATCCCGGCGTAGCCCTGGGGGCGATCGCGGCGTTGCGAGTGACGGCGGGGGCGCCAAGCCTCATCGGCGCGCAAGACCTCAAGCAGCCGCTGGCCCAGTCCCTGGACTTCCCCAATCGACAGGTGCGGATCAAGGCGGCGCTGGCCCTGGGCAACGCCTTGCCCAAGACGGACTTCCCCGGAGCGGCGGACGTGATGCCGGTCCTGTCGGAGGCGTTGACGGGAGCGGGGCGGCAGGCAGCGCTGGTGGCTGATCCCAACGGCGATGTCGCGAACAGATTCCAGACGGTCCTGCGGGCCGCGGGCTACGACACCGCCGGCGGTCCAGGCCTCTATCAGGCGATCGAGGCCGGCAAGAAGGCGAACCTGGCCTCGTTCGACGTGATCTTCCTGGGCACCGATATTGCGGAGCCCGATCTCGCCGGCGCGGTGAGCGCGCTCCGCAAGGAGTTCCTGACGTCGGCCACGCCGATCGTGGTGGTGGTGAAGGCCGGCGAGATGTCCAAGGCCCGCGACGTATCGCGATCGACGGCCGGAGTGGTCGATCTGCCGGTCGAGGTGGTCGATCTCGGCGACCCGGCGTTGATCCAAGAGCAGATCACCGGGAAGATCAGCCGGGCCTCGCAGGCCCTGGGCATGAGCCCGCTGGACAAGGAGCTCTCGCTGGATCTGGCCCTCCAGGCGGCGGACGTACTGCGGGGGATCGGGGAGAGCAACCTGAAGGTGTTCGACTTCTCGAAGGCCGTGCCCGCACTGGTGCTGAGCTTGTCGAGCAAGTCGGAACCCCTGCGGGTCAAGTGCGGCCAGGTATTGGCCCTGGCCAACAGCGCCGACGCCCAGACGGCCATCGCCGGCGTGGCGATGAACGGCGAGCGCGGGGCGGCGGAGCGGATGGCGGCGTTTGCGTCGCTGGCCGATTCCGCCCGGCGCAACGGCAACCTGCTGGGCAGCGGCGACCTGGTCCAGAAGCTGATCGACTTCACGATGAACGAGAAGGATCTGGTCATGCGGGCGGCGGCGTCCAAGGCCCTCGGCGCCCTGGACCTGCCGGGCAACAAGGCCAGCGAGATCATCCGCGCCCAGAAGGGCGTGTGAGCACCATCGACTCACCACGGAGACACGGAGGTACGGAGATAGAGCAAAGTAGAGCCTCCTGGCGCTGTTGACCTGGAGCAGAGTCCACTCGCGACCTCCGTTTCATCGTTCATCTATCATCCCGCGTCCTTCTCTCCGTGGCTCTGTGTCTCCGTGGTGATCGTCAGCCTTTCGGCCGCAGCTTCATCATTAGCAGCAGCAGCCAGCCGAGGTACTTTTGTGCCCGGGGGGCGTGCGCGGCAAGGGCCTCGTCGACGGCATGCTCGCTCATGTGCTCGAAGAGCAGGCCGGCCCGGCTCGCGGCCATCACGTAATCCGAGATCTGGTTGGGCACGCTGGCGGGGCGGGTTTCCCGGCCGGTGACGGGGTCGGTGAAACGGGCCTGGATGCCACGGAGCATCATGGCGGGGTGCATCGACGAGACGAGGATGAAGCCGTCAGGCCGGCAGATACGGCCCATCTCGCGGAACAGGCCGTCCAAGTTGGCGATGTGGTCGATGACCAGGCCGCACATGACGCGGTCGAAGGCCGCCGACTCGAGCGGCAGGGGCTGCTCCAGATCGTGCCGGACGAACCGCACGGCAGCGGCCCCCGCCTTGGCTTTCGCCTTGGCCAGCATTCCCTCGGAGAAGTCGACCGCCGTCACCCGCGCGCCGGCGGCGGCGAAGGCCAGGGCATGCCGCCCGGTCCCGCAGCCGATGTCGGCCACGGTGAGACCCGAGAGGTTGGTCAGGTGGCGGGCGACCTCGGCGGTCTCCAGGGCGACGAGGGGATTGTCGTCGGCGTCGTAGATCTGGGACCAGAGGTCGTAGCCCTCGCGGGTGGGGAGGATGGCGGGGTTGCCGCCGTTGGCGGGGCCGGGGGTGTCGGTCATTTCTGTTTTGTCCTTCGCGTGGTTGTATGCACCCACGATAACTGGAGACTGGACGGCGGTCCATCGTCCAGCTCCAATGGCTGCGGCGTTCGGGGAAGGTGATGGGGGTGGGGGTCATGGGAGTTCTCTTTGGTTGAGAGTTGTTGGTGGTTGGTTTTTTGTTGTTAGTCATTGCTGATCGCGATCGGCCGCGAGCCGGTCCGGTTGCGTGGCGCGGGAAAAACGCGCGCAAATCGTGGCAATCCGTGACAACTCCAGCGAGCTGTCAGCCTTCAGCTGTTTGCTGTTAGCCAGGCAAGCAGTTTCGGGGGAGGCTGGTTCTGCGGCGAAGTGAAGGCGCCGAACGTGGAGGAGTCGGACCGCCCGGCGCGGCGTGCAAGCCGCGCAAGAAACAAAGTGCAACCAGGCGCAACCGCGCGCAACTTATTATCGTTTGGGGCCGAGAGACGGAGCGGGCCGGCAGTCCACACTCCGTGCCGAGGCGGGGGCGATTGGGGTACTTGGATGGCATTTGCAGCTCCACGAAAATTTCTTAAGTGCAAACCATCGCAACGACGCGCAAGTTCGACCCTAACTCTGCCGAAGGCAACGAATGCCGCGGAGTGGGCGCAGCAGCACTCTCCGCGTTGGCCGCTCGGGGTACGGACGCGCGCACGCTTCAGTACTATCGAACTATAACCTAACATTAACTGGAAAGCAAGGAGAAAATCCCAGAACTCAGGCGTCGCAATCGAGACCGCGGTCTTGGGGCGGAATCCGCGGCAGGGGGCGTTCGAGGGCCTTTCCCTGGCGGGGGAACGTTCAGGGCTTGCGGGTAGCGAGGAGGCACGGAGGAAAAACTGAGGGAGCCGGCGGCGGTGGTGGGG
>DATKKX010000397.1:0-2426 GCA_035542775.1 Phycisphaerae bacterium
GCCAGTATCTCCAGCCCACGCCGAAGCATGCGCCGGTTGTGCGTTATCTGCCGCCGGAGGAGTTCGAGGAGATCGCCGCGGAGGGCCGGGCGATGGGATTCAGCGCCGTCGCCGCTGGTCCGTTCGTGCGTTCGAGTTACAATGCCGCCGAGGTCTACCAGGCTATCCACAAACGACGAGGGTCCTGAGTTGGCGCGCGAGGGTCTCGAACGACTGCGGGGGAAGTTCATTGTTTTCGACGGCGTGGATGGGTCGGGCAAGGGGGTCCAGATCAGGCTGCTGACGGAGGAACTGACGGCGGCCGGGATCGAGTGCGTCAGCACCCGCGACCCCGGCGGCACGCCGATCGGTGATCGCATCCGGCATGTACTGCTTGATTACGATCTGTCGGAGATGGACGTGCGATGCGAGGCGCTGTTGTTCATG
Source organism: Phycisphaerae bacterium (assembly GCA_035542775.1). GTDB lineage: Bacteria > Planctomycetota > Phycisphaerae > UBA1845 > UTPLA1 > DATKKX01. Next base: position 427 of record DATKKX010000397.1, read on the forward strand.
GCGTCGCGGGCCCAGCTTGCCGGCCAGATTCTCGAACCGACCATCGCCGAGAAGAAGAAGTGCCTGATCGTCGATCGGTACGTTTCCGCGACCTGTGCATATCAGGGTGCGGCGGGGCATGATCCAAAGAGGATCATCCAACTGGCGAAATTCGCGATCGGCAAGACATGGCCGGATCTGACGGTCGTTCTGGATGTGCCGCCCGAGACGGCTGCGCAGCGCACAGCCCGAAAGACGCAGGCCCAGCGCAAGAAGGAGCAGAAGTACAAGAATCGCAGCCTGGAAGGGCATCCGAACCTCTTCCAGGACGTGCACACGGACGCGATGGAGGCCAGGCCGGCCGAATTTCATCAACGTGTGCGCGAGCTGTTCCTGGAATTGCCTTCGTTTTATCCGGCGCCTGTCGCCATTGTTGACGGGCAGGGCACCGAAGCGGAAGTGCACGTCCGGGTGATGGAGGCCTTAGCCCATGCCGCTCTCTGAGGTGCTGTACCAGGATGAGGCCCAGGAGCGATTGCAGCGGGCGTTTCGCGTGGGGCGGATGGCCCATGCCTATTTGTTCGCCGGGCCTTCTGGCGTGGGCAAGGAGATGCTGGCCGCCAGGCTGGCGGCTGTCCTGCTGTGCGCCGAGCCGGTGGAGGTTCCCGCGCCGACCGGTGCCATTGGCTCGTCACCGACGTGGCGTGACGCATGCGGCCGGTGTGTCGACTGCCGGCTGTTGGCCGCCGGGAACCATCCCGACCTGCATCGCATCCATCGGATCCTGGGCAAGATGCACCCGGACAAGGAGGTTCGCAACCGCAAGGCCACCGTACTGGGCGTGGATGTCATTCGGCATTTCCTGATCGAGAAAATGGGGCTGCGACCGAGCCGCGACCGTGCCAAGGTGTTCATCATCTGCGAGGCGGAGCGGATGAACGAGGAGGCCCAGAACGCGATGCTGAAGACGCTGGAGGAGCCGCCGGAGCACAGTTACATCATCCTGCTCGCGACCTCGGCGGACGTGCTCCTCCCGACCACAAGGTCGCGATGCCAGCTCGTCACATTCCGATCGTTGCCAGTGGAGTTCGTCGCCGAAAGGCTGGAACAAGAGCGCGGTCTGAAGCCTGGCGATGCGCGCTTCCTCGCCGAATTGGCGCGGGGCAGTGTGGGGCTGGCCTTGCAGGGCGCGGACGCGAAGCTTCACCAGCTCGTGCCCGGCGTGCTGGAGGCGATGATGCGGGCGGCGAAAGATCCTCTGGGGTGCGGAAAGAGCCTGCTTGAGATGGCCAACGAGCTTGCGGAGTATTACAAGGAACGCGAGCAGGAGGATGACGAGGAGTCGGTGGATACGAATGCCGCCCGGTCGGGGCAGGTCGCCGTGCTGTCGGTCGTCTCCACAATTCTGAGGGATGTCTTGAGGGCGGCGGCGGGGGCGGAGCCGGTCGCGACTTCCGACCGCGTGGCGGTCAGGGCGTTGGCCGGCGGCGCCGGGGCGGAGGCGATCGGCAAGGCCGTCAAGGCGATGGCCGCGGCGGAGTACCAGATCGCGCGCAGCGCCAACACATCATTGATCTTCGACGGCGTTGGGATCGCGGTGGGACAGGCCCTTTCCATGTCGAGCGCGCGGCGGTAGACGCGCAGATTCTGCGCACTCACGGTTGTGTGGTGCGGAGCATCGCGGGATCGCTTCAAGCGCAGAAGCGCAGGAATTGCGCCCGGCGGCCGCAAAGCGCGCTTTCCTCTGGGACGGGACGGCGAGCTTCCGGTAATCAGTGCCATGGCGAGCAATGGGCCGCTATTCTCGCGGTACATGAACGGCGCGATGGGCGAGTATTCCGCGCACGCGCGTCCTCGGCCGCCGGAATTCCGGAGAAGCGCGAATTTAGCCGGTGAACAGCCCGCGACCGGGAATACCAGCACAGATAAAGTGGGGGCAACTCGGGCGAGTTTTCTGGCCGATATTGAATAGCAGTACTGACAATAACGATGCGCCGGCGCTGGTCCGATCATGCGACTTG
>DATKKX010000398.1:0-9631 GCA_035542775.1 Phycisphaerae bacterium
GCCCCATTGAGTCTTGGCGCTGTTCAGGCTGCATGCGGAAGCTCGAACCTTGCACTCGTGGAATGGCGAACATCAACGGGCCGGCACGGCCGTCAGAGGGTAACTCCCAGTTGGCCCAGCAGGGCCTCGAGTTCGGGAACCGACATGAAATCGCCCAGGTTTTCCGTGGGCAAAGTCACCCCGAACTCCTGCTCTATCGCCCCGATGAGGTTGATGTGGTTCAGCGAGTCCCATGTCTCCACATCGGCGGCAGCGAGGTCATCCGTCACCCGCTCCACCGGGATGTGCAGGATGGCACTGACGATCAAGCGAAACTTCTGCTTATTGTCCATGTTTCAACAACGCATCAGGCGGTTACACCACTTTCACGTCAAGCCAGTCCGGCACTGTCATATCGGCCGTCCGCAAATCCCACACCCATTGCTGCACCTCGCCGATCCGGGCTCCCTCGACAAGTCCCCGGTCCTTGTAGAACCCCGCGAACGGCTTGTTCCTGGCCGTCGGCACAAACTCGGCGACCAGACGGCTGGCCCCGGCGGCGCGGGCCCGCTCGGCGATCCAGGCAATGAACGCCTGCTCCACGGTCCGCCCCAGCACACGGCAGCTCATGAGGAACAGGTGCAGCACCCACTCCGTGGGACCATGTTGCGCAACCGCCAGTCCGACAATGCCATTGTCGCCAAACCGATCTGCCAGGGCAAGGGTGAAGACGTTGCTGTCGGCGGCGGCCATGAAGCGGCGGATGTCGTCCTCGCTGCACCGGATGGTGTGCATGTTGAACTGATTGGTCCGCACCGTCATCTGGGCCGCCCGCGCCACGTGCGGGAGATGATCGACGAACAGCGTGACCTTCATCTGGAGCTGCCGGTAGAACGTGGGCATGTCCACGGAGCCGGCCTGGAGCTCCCGTCGGCCCGCTTCCGCCTTGTACAACTTACCTCGGGTGCGGTCCTCTTCGGAGATCTTCCATTGATCAAAGCAATCCAGCGATTCGACAATGCCGGCATAACGGGCGGGATCATCCGGCAGATGAACCGTCAGCACCTCGGGCAGGGCCGCTCGCATCAGCTCGCACTCCACAGGGCTGTCGTCCATAAAGACGAAGCTGTCGATCCCGAGGTTCAGGTCGGCCGCGATCCGCCGCAGATTCTCCGGCTTGGGCTCCCAATCGATCCGCATGGCGGCGAAGTGTTCCGTCCGCAGAACCATGTGGGGGTGCCTGTCAAGAACCTCCTCCACGCTGCCCGGCTGGTTCTTGCTGGCGATGGCCAGGACAATGCCGCGATTGTACAAATCGAGGATTCGTTTTTGGAAAGCAACGAAGGCGTTGCCGGGAAAGTCGTGCCCGAGGGCGATGCCGTCGAGTCCGACATCCCCCACCACACCGCCCCAGAGGGTGTTGTCCGCGTCCAGGACGAGCACCTTCTTAGACAGTCCGTACAACGGCCGCAGGTGTCTCGCATAGAAGCCAGCCAGATGCCAGTAATTCGCCGGGGCTACCGGTATTCGTGCGTAGAAAGCGGTTCGCGGATCTTGCCAGTGCAGCCGGCCATGCCGCGCCACGAGGGCGTCGTAGTCCATCACGCGGACATTGTCGAAAGAGGCGGCCAACCCGCTTAACTCCGCGTTGGCTCGAGAGATTACCGCCGCCTGCGACAACGCCGCGGACTGTTCGGCAAGGCCCAGGGCCGGAACTGCGGGAAAGTCGTAGTTTTGAATGAACACGGGGGTCTTTGATCGCTGACGGAACGCGCTCAGCGCCGCCCGCAGCCGGGCAATCCAATCGTCCACCAGGGCCGTGGCTGCCCCCGGAGTCAGGCTGTTGAAGGCCTCGTAGATCGCCGGACAGGCATCCTGCAGACGAGCGGCGACAAACACAACGTCAGGGTTGAAGGTCGCCAGACCAGATGACGGGTTGATCAACTCCTGCTCAACCTGGCCGAATGGCCCGAGGTACACTTCGAGCCCCAGGCCCGCTCGAAGAGCCTGCAACTGCAGCGACGGCTTGATGGGCTCAAAGGTGAACGATGAGATGCACGCTGCGCGAAGGGACAATCGCTCTACCGCCTTGCGCAAGGGTTCGAGTTGCTGCATCGCGCCGGCGATCCGGATCAGCGTTGGATGTGCGTTCACCTCGGCCAGCAAGGCCTGGGCCTCGGCTGCCGTGAAGACTCGCGCCGGTTCACTCTTGCTGGTCATGCGCAGTTCGCTCGCGGGGTCAAGGAAGTTGAAACGCGTTCAGACCGCTCGGTGATCATTGATCGGCCCGTTCACTGAATACATGCCCGGAATGGTCATCGACCCTGGCCACAGTTTCCCCGAGCGTGAAGCGATAGCACGCCGACCACAGGTCCCTCATGCAGAACTTGAAGAGGTTCTCGCCTCCGTACTTCTCGTAAAAGCGGATGCCTTCCGGGTTATCAGTAAAGACGATGTAGGAGGGCAGCCCGGCGGCCCGCAGTTTCTGGGTCCAGACGTTCAAGAACCGCTTTCCCAAACCCGCTCGCCGAAACTCGGGCGACACAACGATGGAGAGCAGCTCTGCCCTGTCCTCGAAATGACGCGACAGGCGCTGTTTCTTGAACGCGCGCAAGACTGCAAGCGGATTGAGCCGGAATGTGATGAATCGCCACAAGGCCAGAGCCCTGGCCGCCCCCGAGCGGTGCGATCGTTCAAAGGCATGCCGATCCGTCGCGCAGCCGAGGAATCCGCAGACCTTGCCATCGGCCTCGGCGACCCACAGCGACGCCCCCTGGCTGTTGATCATCGCGACGTAGTAGTGAAAAACGAACGACCGGCCGAGCTGGCTGATGACTCCGGCGGCGAAAGCCCCGGCGTGGAGATCCACGACCTGATAGATAGTGGCCGCTTCGCTGGGATCCAGGACCTCGCGGATTCTGATTCCGGCAGCCAGGCCCGCCGCCTCGATGATTTCCTCCTCGGGCGTCACCGCCGGCGCCGGCGGCATCCACCTCGGGCTGATCCGCCGTGGCTTCCGCCAGCCGATCTGCTTGCCGCGCGGGATCGCCCCAATGTTGGCAAACGGCGGAACGTTGCTGGTCAGCTCCACGTTGGCATGCACCACGGCTCCGCGGCCGACGCGAACACCGGGCATGATCCGCGCCGTCATGCCGATGAAGGCATAATCGTCGATCAGGATGGGTGCCTCGACGATGTGCTGTTGGTCGTGCGGGGCCATGTGCGACATGGCGATAAGTTGGCCCGGATCGGCGGGACTCTCGATGACGCCGGTGGCGCTGTAAAGGTGGGCGTTGGCCATGACACCGACACAGTCGCCGATCTTCACGCCGCCGCGCCCGGCGATGTGAACGCCGGGGCCCAGGTGAACATAGTCGCCTATGGTGATCCAGCCGTGCTGCCGCAACCGGCGCTCCCCGGCCGCGAGCCGAACGGACGTGTCGATGTGGCAAAGTGAGCCGATGGAGACCGATGCGGGTCCCCATATCTCAACGTATTGATCGATCACTGTGTCCTGGCCGAGGTAGTTCAGTTGGGCCTTCCAATAGCAGGCGCGCAGGAAGAATCCCACCGCGTTGCGGCTGAACACCCGAGCGATGGTCTCGAGGATGCTTGACGTGCCCGGAAGCCATGCCAGCAGCATCAGAACGGCCTGGAGCGGCGCGAACAAGCACTGGATCACGGTTGCCAGGAAAAGCCAGCCCCTGGTCCGGATGATGTTATGCGGTTCCGCGGCCCGCCCCTGGATGGCGGCGAGAATGAAATCGCGCGAGTAAACCAGCCATCCTCGGGGCGCCGGCGGTCGTGGCGCGACGTACCACATGCGGGCCACCGTAGCCCCGTCTTCGGTCACCAAGTTCGGTCGCGAGTCAAGAGCCATGGTTCAGTTCGGTGGAGGCTTCTGCTCTCATTTTGGACCTGATATCGCACAAGGACGTATGGCCCAGGCGGTCCTCCAAAAGCTCGTCATTTGAGACTAGCCGCATGAGCACAATTGAGCAAGCGGGTGGGACGCGCTGTTTCGACGTCGCCGTGAATAGCGCCACTGCCGCCGCTTTCAGGACTTTTGCCTCCGAGATAAAGCGTCTTCAGCACCGTGGCGAGGACCTTGGCCCTCCGCTCGAATATCCTTTACCATCGAATGCCCCGCACACGGCAGCCAGAGCCATGCCGGGCAAGACAACCCCAGGACGACGCCGAACGAGCAGGCCCCCGAAGGAATCTCCTATGGCCACAGCACCCGATGGTAACCCACAACAGGCCATGAGCGTCCACACCGCCATCGTGTCCCCCAGGAGGCGATCGTGCTGGCGGTTCTTGCGATGGATCGAACATCTGCTCGCGGCGGTTAGCGCGCTGCTTCTCTTGATGCTGGTATCTCCGATTCCGGACTGGTTGTTCGTCAGGCTGGATCGTCAATCAGATCTGCGCCCGGCAAAGTACATCATCTGCCTCGGAGGCCCGCCGAGCCGAGTCATTGAAGGGGCACGCCTGCTTAGTGAAGGTTATGCCGAATCAATGATCGTTAGTAATAACGAGGTCGCCGCCCCCATGATGCGCTCGCTGGCCATCGACTGGGGCGCGCCGCCGGAACGCGTCCTCGTGGACCCTCACGCCTACAAGACGCTGGATCACCCCGGGTCCGTCCAGCGGAGTTGCGGCGTTGACCCGGCTCGGGATGTTTGCATTATTGTGACCAGTTACATCCACATGGCCCGCAGCAAGGCGTGCTTCGAAAAGGCCGGCTACAAGCACATCATCATGCGCGAACCTCGCTGGGAGCGCGAGTTCCGGCCACCGCCCGGGATCAAGACCAATTACTGGCTCGTGCCGGAGCTGATCTACGAATACGCCGCCCTGGCGGAGTATTGGCTCCGTGGAGCAACCTAGCGTCAAGCCGTCCATCTGGTCGATGGATAGTCTATGACGACGGCACTGGCTTACCCTGTAGCCGTGCGTGCTGACGGGGCGCGGCGGTCCAAGGATCGGCGATGCCTCCGTCGCCCGGGTCTACGGCTCTTAATGCGGGCGCACGAAGCGCTTCTGCATCGTCAAACATTTGTCATTGAGTCGGCTTTGCGCCGATCTGAGGGCCTCTCCGCCGCCGGCCTCGGGGAGCTCCGGCTGGCAAAGCTCCGGCGTCTGGTCGGGCATGCTGCCGTCCGCTGCCCGTACTATCGCCAACGCCATCTCCCGCCCGCCGGCTCCGTCACCAGCCTCCGCGATCTCTCCGAAATGGAGTTGCTGACACGCAACGATATTCGGCAGTTCGCGCGGCGAATGTGCTGGGCAAATGCGCCAGGCCGCCTGTTGATCGGCCGCACCCATGCGACTTCCGACGAGCCCCTGGCCTTCTTCTGGAACCGGCACCGGCAGGCCTGGGACAAGGCGAACCGCCTCCGGGCCCATCACTGGCAGGGCTTTGCAGCCGGTGATCGCGAGCTCCACCTCTGGCCGCTCGATCCGCCGCACTCCTGGTCGGCCCGCCTCAAGCAGTGGCTGCGCGATCAGCGCGACGATCTCTTCAGCGAACTCCAAATCGACAGCCTGCATGCGCTCAACGAGAGACTGCCTCTGGCCTGGAGGGCCTGGCGCGAATTTGATCCCGTTCGCGTAACCGCCTACCCGTCGGCACTGACTCAGTTCCTTGCCGATGGCCGTCGCGTCGGCTGCCGGATCGGAAATCCCTCCTTGCAACGCGTCTTCTTGACGGGCGAGGTAACGTTTGACTGGCAGCGCAGGTTCATCGAACGCGAGTTGGGTGTCCCGACCATCCAGGACTACGGCATTCAGGAAGTCGGGGCCCTGGCCTACGCATGCCCTTACGGCAGTTGGCACGTTTCCGCTGAATCCGTCATCATTGAAATCATCCGCCATGGCCGACCGGCGAAACCGGGCGAATACGGCGAAGTCGTCGCCACCGCTCTCGAAAGCCTCGCCATGCCGGTGCTGCGGTATTGCACCGGCGACATCGTTCGAATTCCGGAGAATTGGGGTGCTGCGGCAGACGCAACCGCCGGTCCGCTGGACGACACGGACAATCATCCGTTCCCCCGTCCCGCCTGCCGGTGCGGCCGGGCTTTGCCCATCATGCCCCCTGTATTGGGCCGCGCCGCCGATTTCCTCCAATCAGCATCGGGCACTTGGGTCGAGCCCGCGCGGGTCCTGGACGCTCTCGGCGAAGTGCTGGAAAGGGGTGCGTTTCAGGTGGTTCAGGCCCGGGACGGCAGCATCGAGGTCCGCGTCGCCGGCCCTGCCACGCAGGCCGGCGGTCAGCGACTGGCCCTCAACTGGGAACACGCCGTCCAGCAGCGACTCGAACATCTCGTGGGGGCCGGGGTTCGTTGTGTAGCAAGGCGGGTGCCCTCTCTTAGCCGGTCGCTGTTTGGAAAATGCCGTTACGTCTCATCAGAGCTATCGATCGGCGGCCTGGCACGACCATGAAGTGCCCAGGCCTTCATGGCCCCACAATTACCCGGCCGCAGCGGCTGCCCAAAGGCAACGACACACCCGTTCGTCTTGTAGGCGGCTGATCACTCGGTTAGAGTCATGGTAGCAGTGCGCGGCACACCGCACCGCCCGAGGGTAAGGACGCCATGTTTGAGAAACTGACGCCCCGACTGGATCGTGTCATCAAGCTGTCCCAGCGGATTGCCCGCGACTACGGACAGGACTACGTCGGTACTGAGCACCTGCTCCTGGCAATCCTCGAAGAAGGTACGGGCGAGGGAGTTGACATCCTCCGCGGCTTCGATGCCGACCTTCCCAAGACCAAGGGGATCATCGACAAGTTAGTCAAGGGCAGCCTGGAGGACACCTGGGTGTTCGGTCGTCTGCCCGGCACTCCTCACTTCCGCAACGTGATGTCGGCCGCGATCGAGCAGGCCCGTCAGCTCGAGAGCAGATTCATCTGCACCGAGCACCTGCTGCTGGCCCTCGCCAAGGAGCCGGGCAGCGTGGCGCACAGCGCACTGGCGGAACTGGGCATCGACGCGCCTGCCATTCAGGAAGAGATCATCAAGAGGCTGGACCATCCGCCGAAACAGGCGGGGACGCCGGGCTCCGGAAGCTGATTGAGTCATTACCTCAGTGAAGAATGGTCGGAGGGGGATCTTCGGAGGACGGAGCCTGCTCCCAATTCCTTCGAACCAGGCCCAATCCGTAGACGCAATACTCGAACTGGTCGCTCAGAGAACGAAGGACCAGCGCCGGCGGCACGGTCGCCTCATCACTGAGTTCCGAGGCTATCGCATACGAACGCTTGCCCTGCTCAAAATAGTCCAGCAGATCATCCTTGGCGTGTCGGCGATGCATCCTTCGTAAGTTCTCCGGGTAAACGCCCGTCCAGAAGAGCGTGTAATCGCCGATGTGGCGGTGCAGCTCGCGGCGGCGGTCGTCGCTCATGCCGATCCGGGCATCCGCCCGGCTGAGTAACTCGGCAAGGTCCTCGACGTTGCGGTGACTGCCGTCGCCGACAAGGTTGATTCGCTCGACGTGAATGAACTCCGTCAACAGCTCGGCGATGTAATCCAGCACCGCCGGCTCGCACATTCCGACCTCAGCGTGGAACGTGTTCTCCACCAATCCGGACAGCCAGCGTCGCAGCGGATGGCCTTGCGGAATGGGCATCATGGTCGCAAACTCCCCCGGCCCTTGGCTCTCTATCCCGCGAGCAGAGGCCGAGCATCCTTGGTCTGCTCAGCAGGGGATACGAACTTGTCGCAGCCATTCAATCCTATGATTCACGGAACGCAGAATAAAGTTTCACCCGGCGTTCGCCGGCCCGGTATGATGTTATCGGTTTGATCATGGCAGGGATGGTGCAGGGCAGGATATGGGAACCGTCCGGCGTTCTTGTAGGATCTCACCTGATATCGTTATCCAGAACCGTGTTGACTGGTAGGCGTTCGCCATCAAGACGACTGAATTACACTATGACCTGCCCGCGGAACTGATCGCCCAGACCCCGTGTCAACCGCGGGACGCGGCCAGACTCATGGTCCTCAACCGGGCCAGCGGGCAGATCCAGCATCGGGTCTTCTCCGACCTGCCCGAGTTCCTCACAGCGAGAGATTGCCTGGTCATCAACCGCACGTACGTCCTGCCCGCCAAGTTCATCGCCCAGCGCCGCACGGGCGGCCGAGTCAACGGCCTGTTCATCCGCGAGCACGGTCCAGGCCGCTGGACGGTGCTGCTCAGCGGCGTGCGGCGGCTGAGGGATGGAGAGTGCATGACGCTGGGAACGTCGCAGCACGACTCGCCTTACCGGATGACTTTGCTCGAACGAGGAGAGCGCGGTTCCTGCGAGGTCAGCATCGAGCCGCCCGATCCCGCCCGCGGCGTCCTGGAAACAGTTGGAAGGGCCCCCCTGCCGCCGTACATCCAACGCAAGGAAACCGAGCCGGCAGCGATGAATGTACTCGACCGCGAGTACTACCAGACGGTGTACGCCGAAGAGCCAGGCTCCATCGCGGCTCCGACTGCCGGGATGCACTTCACGCCCGGGCTGCTCGACAGAATCCGCGCCAAGGGAACCTCGATCGCCGACGTGCTGCTGCATGTGGGCCTGGGCACGTTCCAGCCGGTCGAAGCGGACGACCTCGCCAACCATCACATGCACAGCGAGTGGTACAGCCTCTCCGACGAACAGGCCGCCACGATCGAACAGGCGAGACTTGCCGGCGGCTGCGTCGTCGCCGTCGGCACAACGTCGGTCCGTGTTCTGGAAACCTGCGGCAAGGACGGAAAACTGAAGCCCCAGTCAGGCTGGTCCGACCTGTTAATCTATCCCCCCTACCGCTTTGCCGCGACCGATGCGCTGGTGACCAACTTCCATTTGCCCGACACCACCCTGCTGGCGTTGGTGTGCGCCTTTGCCGGGCGCGAAGCGATCATGAGCGCCTACAACTGCGCGATCGCCGAGCGATACCGGTTCTACAGTTACGGCGACGCCATGCTGATTCTGTGAGGAGTCGTCAGCCCGCCTTCTTCTTTCCATCGGATTTCTTGGCCGCGGGCTTGTCTCCGGCCGGCTTGTCGGTGGCGGACTTCTTGCGCATGAACCGCTGCTGGCTGTCCTGGTATTGCTTCTCGAGCCGATCCATGGATTGTTCGGCCGTGGCCACGCGGGAGGAGAAGAGCTTCTCCACATCCTCGCGCTTGGCCGGCATCATGGTGAGGTTGCCAGCCTTCATCATGAGCAGTTGCCCGCTCTCATCGACGTACAGGCTGGACGGCTCGGCGAATCCCTCTCGCTCGTTGATCTGGAAGACCTGTCTGGCGGCCACGCCCTCCGGCGGATCGCAGGCGCCCTTCAACTCGACGATTCGCAGCACGAAACCGGCCTTCTGATGATCGAACGCCGTAAAGGCGAACCTGCGGGGCTTCGACAAGTCACTCACCAGCCGGGGAAGCAGACGCACGATCGGCCGCGGTATGTAGGTCTTCGGCGGGCGAAGCGAGGGATTCTCCTTGGCGGGCTCATCGAGCCGGTAGGTCTGGTTGGTAAGCAGGACATCGCGGTTGCGAAGGCCTTCTTCCCAGGCGTTATCGAGACGTTCGGGTTTGTCCGCCTCCACCGGCAGCAGCGTGGTCACACTCGTTTTCCATCGCTCCTGCTGCAGGTCGTTGCTGACGAACATGATTGACTGCA
>DATKKX010000399.1:0-2626 GCA_035542775.1 Phycisphaerae bacterium
CGAAGGGTGATCGCTCGTCGCCGACCGGCCGATACAATGTTGTTCTGGAAGTACGAGCACGAACGGTCGACCCGGGTGACTGGAACGGGCCATTTCATCCGGGCTGGCCTTCTGCGCAAGCTGAGAATCTCGCGGTAACCGGCCAAAGCACGATCATCGCGGGAGTACACGAGGCACTGAGACATGGCCGGCGCGACGATTGTGATTGTTGACGATGACCGCTCATTCGTTGAAGCGGTCGCGATCTTCCTCGAGGATCACGGCTACCACGTGCTGCAAGCGTTCAATGGTCACGGGGGGCTCGCCCTCCTCCAAAACGGCACCGCTCAGCTGGCGATCATCGACGTGCACCTGCCGGATGTCAGCGGCTTTGAATTGGCGCGCACGGTCCGAGAACGTCCACGGCCGATTCCGACCATCCTGATCAGTAGTGACGACAGCCCGGAAACCGTCGCACGCTGCCTCGCGGCGGGAGCGCGCACGTTCCTTGGAAAACCGCTTGACCCGCAGGCCTTGCTCGACGCCATGGCCGCGGCCCTCGACGCGGGCAGTTGAAGCGGCGACTGCAACGCCGAACGCTCAGCGCTTGCCGCAACGGACCGGCCAACGTCACGAAACATAAGTCATTGCCCCTGGCACCCTTGCTGGTTATCCTCGCAACTTGGAGATTGGCTGAGCATCCAGACCGATCGGTCACGAGAACGGGCCCTTTAGTCGATCGTGCCTGGGTGCAGTTCCTTTGGGGAACGCGCCATGAAGCTCGCTCGCATAGACCCCGCGGCCCGCGTCGCTTGGCTATATGTCGCCGTCGCGGCGTCATGGATCCTTCTGTCCGATGAAGTGCTGGTCCGATGGGCCGGGCAGACGCGCTGGCTGGCTGAGTTGGAGGCGCTCAAGGGTTGGCTTTTCGTGGGCGTCACGGCGGTCCTCCTTTACGTGGAACGTAGGCACGCGGATGGAAAAGTCCGGCCGCTGGCCGCCGCGGTGGAATCGATGGACGCGGCCGTGGAAAGTGCCACGCTGGACGGCGTAATCACGAGTTGGAACCCCGGCGCCGAGAGCCTCTATGGCTACTCGGCGAACGAGGCCGTGGGGCGCTCGATTTCCATGCTGGTTTTACCCGCTCAACATGCTGAGTTGTCGGAGTACCTGGAGAAGATAGGGGCCGGCGAATCGATCGGCCTTCGTGAAAGTGTCCGAGTGCGGAAGAACGGTGAGAAGGTCTGGGTGTCGGTGATCATATCCCCGGTTCGGGATGCGGCTGGACGCGTCGTGGGAATCTCGGCTGTCGCGCGTGACATCAGCGACCGCAAGCGTGCGGAACAGTCGCTGCGCATGGCTGAGGTGGGCAAACTGGCGAGCGGGTTTGTCCATGAAATCCGCAATCCGCTCAATGCCATGCGCATGCAGATCGCCGTCGTCCGCAGCAAGCTCGGCAACCCGAGCGAAGCGGCCGTTCGTATGGCCGTCACTCAGCTTGAACGGTTGGAAAAGGAGGTGCTGCGCGTCCAGGGCTTGGCCACCGTTTTTCTGGCCTACGGGCGGCCCGCACCCGACAAGCCTGAAATCATTGCGCTGCCCACCTTCATCGCGAACATCGTGGAGTTCCTGAAGCCGGAGTTTGCCGAGAGTGGGATGGGTATCGAGTTGGAAAGCAGCGCCAGTGCACATCGAATGTTCGTGCGCATGGATCCGGGCAAGCTGAGGCAGGTACTGCTGAATCTGGTCGAAAACGCACGGTATGCGATGGCCAAGGGTGGGCAGTTGACCATCAAGTGCGACAGACTGTCAGACCATGACGCACGCATACGTGTGTGCGATACGGGGTGCGGGATTCCGGCGGACAAGCTACCATACATTTTTGACGCTTACTACTCCAAGCGGGAAGGTGGCACCGGCTTGGGGCTCGCCATTGCCAAACAGACGATCGAGGCCGCCGGTGGACACGTCAGCGTGGAGTCCGAGGTCGGTCGGGGCACTTGTTTCGAGATCATCCTGCCGACGGTCAGCCGCACGCTCCAAGCCGAAGTTGAGCTGCAGCCGGCGGGCGCGACGGACGGGGTTCCAGCATGACATCCGCGCAGGCCGGCAAGGTCCTGTTGGTCGAGGACGACAAGACCAGTCGTGAGGACACCAAGCTCTTTCTCGAAAGTGAGGGATTTGAGGTCGTGGCCGCCCGCAATGGCACCGAGGCGGTTCAGCACCTCGCCGACGGCATCTCCGTGATCATTACCGACCTGGCCATGCCGGGCATGGACGGGATGGAGTTGCTCCGCTTCGCGCGGGCGGAGGCTCCCCATGCGCCCGTGATCATGACCACCGGGGAGGGCAGCGAAAACCTCGCGGTCGAGGCCCTGAAATCCGGCGCATTCCACTATTTGACGAAGCCGGTCAACCCGGCGGAGTTGGTCAGCCTCGTGCGCCAAGCGTGTGAAAAGCACCAGATGGCGCACGAGATTGCCGCCCTCCACCAGCAGCTCCACGACAGCTTTGGCTTCGGACGTATCCTCGGCACTAGCGACCCCATGCGAAAGGTGTTCGAGAAGATCCGCATGGTGGCCGATACGCGCAGTACGGTTTTGATCGAAGGCGAGAGCGGAACCGGCAAGGAGTTGGTTGCCCGCGC
>DATKKX010000400.1:0-15408 GCA_035542775.1 Phycisphaerae bacterium
AGAAGCTCCGGGCGGCGTCAAAAAGGGCCTGTTGCTTCATCTCTGTCGGCTTGGGCTCGTTCAACAGGCGCCAGGGATGGCGGAGGACGTACTTGACACCGGTCTTGATGTGGTCGGAGGCCTCCTTGAAGTTCGACAACAGCTTGTTGATGTTCTCGCGGTTGAGCACGGCCACCTCCCGGGCGGTGGAAGTCACCGTGTTGATGTCGCTCAAAGCTTCGTTCAGTTGAGTGCCGGCCTTTTTGAGGTCGGCCATCAGGCTGTCGGCCCTGTTGGGGTCGGTTGCCCGCGAGATGTTCTCGGTGGTTTCCTCGATATTCTGCACGGTGTGATTGAGTCTGGGCTCGTTCGATTTCAGGATGCCGGTGGCGCTGGTCAATCCGTCGTTCAGCGTGTCCATGGCAAGGTGAACCTTGCCGAGCAGCACGGTGGGCTTCTGCGAGTCGACCTCGGCCCGCAAAGCCGCGGTCGTCGTGTTGATGTTGTCGGCGATGGCGCGGATTTTGGCGAGCAGCGTTTCTTTCTCTTCGGGCTGGAGTTGCTTGCTCAAGGACGAAGTGATGGCATTGATATCATTGGCGGACTGGAGGAGCTTGGCCATCAGGGACATCTGGGCATTGGGATCGAGTTGCGACTTGATCTCGCCGAGGAGGCTGCCGGGGTTGTTGGCGTCAAACTCGCCCTGCAATGTCGCCAGGACGGCCCCGAACCCGCCGGGCTCGGCGCCCTGGATCACCTGGCCCGGTTTGATGATATCTTTGGCTTTGCCGAGGTCGATCTTGACGACGCCGTCGCCACCCAAGGGGGGGCCTTCGGCGAAGACCTGGCAGTCCGAGCGGAGGACGAGTTTTTTCTCGATCTCCGCGTTTACGATCAGAACGAACGCCTCCCTCGATTCGCCGGAGTCTTTATCCTTGACGGTTTGCGGCTCCAGGTGGGCGTTGACCACTTGGCCGACCTTCTGGCCTCCGACCAGGACGGCGGAGCCGGTCGTCAGCGTGGGCATCGCCGGCGAGGACTTGAACTGGACGGTGATCTGCTGCAGTTCACCGCCGACGCGCTGGCTGATCCACAGCAGGATCATGAAGGCAGTCAAGACGACAACAACAGTGACGATGCCGACCTTCAGCGAGTTTCGCTCCTTGGCCATGCGTGGTTACTCCTCGCCGGCGACCAGCAGCTTTTCGTATTCGCTGAGGCCCTCGGCGTCCGTCAGGGGACCAGTCGTGAGACCGTTGAGAAACTGATACATCAGGCGGTCATCACGGGTCTTGAGTTGATCGACCGGCATATCGCGCAATTCCTTGAATTCCCGTCGAGTGCCGATCTTGAGCACACGGCCCTTCTCCAGCATCACCATACGGTCGGCGATGCGAAAGGCCGAGTCCATTTCGTGGGTGACCACAACGCTGGTCACGTTCAGCTTCTTGGACAAGTCCATGATGAGCTCGTCGATGGCGGCGCTGGTGACCGGATCAAGGCCGGCCGACGGCTCGTCGTAGAACAGGATTTCGGGATCCATCACCGTGGCCCGGGCCAGACCGGCCCGCTTCTTCTGCCCGCCGGAAAGCTGGGACGGCATCTTATCGCGGTGCTGGAGCATGTGCACCTGCTGGAGCTTCAGCGTAACGACGATGTCGACGATCGATGGATCGACGTAGCTGTGCTCGCGGAGGGGCAAAGAGACGTTGTCGGCCAGGCTCATGGAATTAAAAAGGGCCCCGCTTTGGAAGAGGATGCCGAATCGCTTGCGGACTTCGTTCATTTCGGTTTCTTCCAGGCCTGCGATGTCCACCGGCGCCGGCATCTCCTTGGTCTTGTAGAGGATCCGGCCGCCGTCCACGTCGTATTCGCCGATGAGGCAGTTCAGGAGCGTACTCTTGCCGCACCCGCTGCCGCCCATGATGATGATGGTTTCGCCGCGATGAACGTCGAAGGTGACGTCATCGAGAACGACCGCCTTCTCGCCCAGCTTGTTCTTGAAGCACTTGCGCAGATGCTGGATCGAGATCACGCAGTCGTCCAGAGCGTTGTCACGGCTGTCTTGCATGCACGGGCCTCGTCAAACAAGGGGGGCCAAGCCGGGCGATCGGCGCACGATTTCGCGGATTCTACAGGCGAGGGGGCGGTTACTACAACGCTGCGAGGCCCCTCCCCCGGAATAATCGAATCCCGGAAAAAGACTGAAAGAGCACTGAAACGGACCGGTGCTCAGACGGGCCAGAGCCGGATCGGGGGGACCGCGCGACCGGGCGTGGAACGGGCGGTTTACGCCCCCCGGAAAGGCCGTTGCGCCGGCCCGACCGCCCGAATGGCGCCGCTATGTCACGAGACTCTTGACCCGCGTGACGACGTCGGCCGCGGACAGGCCCACGTAGGCCATGACCTGGTCGGTGGTCCTGGCGCTCTTTGGGATCCTGCGGCAGGTCATGGCCTGCACTTTGATGCTGCCGGTTGCCGCCGCCGCCTCGGCGATTGCCCCGCTGAGGCCGCCCAGATAGTTGTCCTCAACGCACAGGATTCGCTTGCCGCTTTGCTTCGCCGCGGCGAGGATCGGTGCTGTCTTGAGGGGGAACGAATAAGCGTCCACCAGCGTGCATTTGATGCCGCCGGCCTCCAGGGTTCTGACCGCCTCCTTGCATACGTGCACCATGTAGCCGGCCGAGACAATGGTCAGGGCGTCGCCTTCGGCGAGCACATGCGATCCCCCGATTTCGAACTGGGCCTCGGAAGAATAGAGGAGCGACACATCGGGCCGGTGGGTTCGCATGTAGCACATGCCATCGTGGTTGGCCATCAACCAGGTGCAGTAATAAGCCGCCACGGCGTCGCTGGGGTGGAACGAGACGCAAACCGGCCGCCCGTACCCGTCGTCGGTCTGGCAGGGGCCTCGGAAATAGGCCACGTCGTGAAGGCTCATCTGACTCGGGCCGTCCGCCGCCAGCGAAACGCCGGCATGGGAGCCGGTGATCTTGATGTTGGCCCGGCCGATCTGGGCCATTTCGAGCTGGTCGTAGGCCCGGGCGACGAATTTCGCAAAGGTGCTCACGAACGGCACAAAACCGGCGGCGGCCAGACCGACCGCCGTGGAGACGATGTTCTGCTCGGCGATCTTGCACTCGGCAAAGCGGCCCGGGTACTTCTTGGCGAACATCTCCGAGTAAGTGGAATTGCGGACGTCGCCGTCCAGGGCCACGATACGCTCATCGGCGGCGCCGAGGGTCAGCAGGGCGACGCCGTAGGCGCGGCGGGTGGCCATCTTGGCCTTGGCCAGAATGGACTCGAGGTCCGCCTCACGCATCGCCACGTCGAACCGCACCGGTTCCAGGACGCGCCGCTTCATGGGGGTGACGGCCGCCGGGGTCCCGGGCTTGGGCCGATACGAGATGGCTCCCGGGTCGCGACTCACGGCGAGCGTTTCGTACATCGAATCCAACTCGGCGAGGGCGGCGGTCAGATGCTCCGCAGCGACCGGCTTGCCGTGGTTGGTCTTGGCTTTCAGCGAGGCGCAACCCCAGCCTTTCTCTGTTTTGGCGACCACGGCCAGCGGCTTGGAAAGCGCGGCAGGCCCCAAAAAAGCGGACTTAAGAGCGTCGCCGTCGTGGCCGTCGATGGTCGCGACTTGCCAGCCGAATGCCTGGGCTTTGGCGGCGATCTTGTCCGCCGACTGCTGCTTGGAGACATAGTCCGCCTGCCCCTGGCCATTGCAGTTGAAGATGGCATACACGTTGGTGAGACCCTGGTCGGCGATAAAATCCATCGCTTCCCAGATCTGCCCCTCGCGGGATTCGCCGTCGCCGATGACGACGTAGATACGCCGGTCGAGGCCTCGCCACCGAGCGGCCAGGGCCAGGCCGGCCCCGACACTCAGCCCCTGACCCAGGGAGCCCGTGGCGGCGTCGAAGAAGGGAAAGCCCTCCGCGGGGTTGGGATGGCCGTCCAGAGGGCTGCTTAGCTCGCGGAGCGATGCGAGATCGGCCAGCTCCAGCTTACGCGCCGAGCGGCGATCCTTGCCCACGATGCCGCCCATGTCGGCATAGACCGCATAGACCGCGGGCACGGCATGGCCCTCGGAGAGGACCAGGCGATCGTTGCCGAGATGCCAGGGATCATCGGGATTCCACCGCATGACGTCGTACATCAACGTCGTGATGATGTGCATGATCGACAGCGCGCTCGACGGGTGGCCGGAGCCTGCCGTCGTCGTCATCCGCAGGACTTCCTTGCCTAACTCGATCGCCTTGTGGTGTGTGAACTCTCGCAGGGCCATTGTTTCTCCGTATGTTTTTCCTTGGGACCCCGACCATTGCTCGCGCCTGACCGCCCTTGCCCGGGGCGTATGCCCGTTCGCGGTTGAACCAGTCATAGGCAGAGCCTGTGCCTCCTCTTTGCCCGGCGCCAATCCCCCAGGGCGCCTGCGTACTTGATTGTCGACCGCCGGCTGGTTGCCGACCCCGGGCCGCCGAAGACAGCGATTAGCGTAACGGTTGCGGCGCCAGCCGCAAGGCATCGATTCAAGCGGCTTCAAGCTTGCATCCGCCCGCTCGGACGGTAGTTGTTGGTTGCCGCGTGCGTGGAACGGGCCCGGTTCGTATTGACGGCGGGCGGTCTCGGCGTTAGGTTCGAGACATGGCCAGAAAACCACGTGGGGCTCCGGGCGGCTGGGAGCTTCATTGGGCTGAACCGGGCGGTGGCTCGACCCCCCGCGGTTTCGCAGGGACAGCGATTTCGAGGCCTTCGTAGATAGTAACTGCGTCCCGTTTCACACAGACCAGGGAGGGCTGCGAAATGGACTATTTCCAAATCACCGGCGGCAATCGACTGCGGGGAACGATCACGGTGGGGGGCTCGAAGAACGCCGCTCTGCCGATCATGGCCGCGTCCATCCTGACGGAGGGCGAAACCGTTCTGCGGGGCGTGCCGCGTCTGGAGGATGTGCGTCACCTTTCGGTTCTCCTGGAAAAGCTCGGCGTCACCGTCACGCGGGACGAGAACGGCGACATCCGTCTGAGGGTCGTGGACGAGATGAACTGCCACGCCGAGTATGAGTTGGTGCGCAAGATGCGGGCCAGCGTCTGCGTCATGGGACCGCTGCTGGCCAAGCGCCGTCAGGCGCAGGTGAGCCTACCCGGCGGTTGCAACATCGGAGATCGCCCGATCGGGCTGCACCTGTTCGGGCTGAAAGCCCTGGGGGCCAATCAGGACCTGGTCGGCGGCGACATCCTTCTCCAGGCCAAGCGCCTCAAGGGCACGGAGATGTTCCTGGGCGGGCCGTTCGGCTCGACGGTCCTGGGCACGGCCAACGTCATGATGGCGGCGTGCCTGGCGGATGGGACCACGGTCATCGAGTCCGCGGCCTGCGAGCCGGAAGTCGTCGATCTGGGCAATTATTTGAACGCTTGCGGTGCCCACATCACGGGGCATGGGACGCCGCGCCTTACCATTGAGGGCGTCAAGGAGCTGCGGGGCTGCGAATACACCGTCATTCCCGATCGCATCGAGGCGGGGACCTTCATGATGGCGGCCGCGATCACCAATGGCGACGTCAAGATCGCCAATTGCCGGCTGGACCACCTGATGGCGGCGGTGGATCGCCTGCGGGCCATCGGCGTGAACGTGGAGCGGAGCAATGGCGGCGTCGAAGTGTCATGTTCGCGGCATCTGGAGCCGGTCGGCGTGACGACGCAGCCGTACCCGGGCTTCCCAACCGACCTGCAAGCCCAGATCATGACCCTGCTGTGCCTGGCGGAAGGTAACAGCATCATCACGGAGAAGATTTTTCCCGACCGATTCGTTCACGTTGCTGAGCTGAGCCGCATGGGAGCCAAGTTGCGCAAGGAAGGGCCGACGGTGGTAGTGGAGGGGGTCAAACAGCTTATCGGGGCGCCGGTCATGGCCAGCGATCTGCGGGCATCGGCGGCGCTGGTCCTGGCGGGCCTGGTGGCCAAGGGGCAAACGAATTTATCGCGGGTTTACCACATCGATCGCGGTTACGAGCGCATCGAGCAGCGGCTGGTGGTACTCGGGGCGGATATCAGACGCCTTCAGGAATAAGAAGCAAGTCCGTACGACGAAGAGGGTGACGGACGGGGAAACCAATGGCCGGCCAGCACGGACAAACGGAGTTTGTCCGTGCCACCCTGCAGGCAGCCGTGCCGCGGCGTTACGCCCCGGTCGACGCGCCGAGGCCGAAGATCGCCCGCAGCACGTCGAAGAAGAATCCTATCAGCTGGCCGAACAGCATGTTGAGCAGGTCAGTGAAGATCATGGGGGTCCTCGCACCTCGTTCAGTATTGCCTTTTCATTGAGTGACCGGCCACTCCGTATGATTCCCGCCCTCTGCGAAAGGGCTTTGCCAGGCCGAGAACGCCGGCTCCGGCTGGGTTATGCCTGAGCATGCAGCCGACGCCAGCGGCGCGATTGATACCAGTTGAACACCACCGGAATCAGCAGGTCAATCACCTCGTCCGCGATCAACAGACCGCCAAGCACCGGCGCGGCCATCGGCCGCATCACCTCCGCTCCCACGCCGGTCGCCCAGAGCATCGGCATCAGGCCGACAATGGCCACGCCCTCGGTCATCAGCTTGGGTCGCAGGCGATGGACCGCGCCGGTGATGACGGCCTCGGTCAATTCGCTGAGCGACCCGATTTTGGCCAAACCACCGCGGGCGTTCACCGCCTCATGCAGGTAGACCAGCATGACGATGCCCGTCTGCGTGGCCATGCCGAAACAAGCAATATAACCGACCCAGACGGCCACGCTGAAGTTGAAGCCGAAAAGGCTCTGGAATATCACCCCGCCGACCAACGCTCCCGGCACAGCCAGGATGATCAGTAGCGAGTCGCGCACGTCGTTGAAGGTCAAGTACAGGATGATGAAGATGATCAGGATGACCATCGGAAAGACGATTTGAAGCGTCTTGCGGGCTCGGACCTGATGTTCGAACTGTCCGCTCCATTCGACGGAGAAGCCTGGCGGCAGGTGCATTTCCTTCAGCTTCGCTGCCACCGCCTGCTGGGCCTCCTCGACAAAACCGACGACATCCCGATCCCGGACGTTCAACTGGACGTAGGCCCGCAACTGGCCATTCTCGCTCTTGATGACGCTGGGACCCTCGACGACCTGGACCTCAGCGACCTCGCTGATGGGAATCTGCACCATCTCACCCGCGGCGGGCTCTCCGCCCGAAGACTGCTCCTTGTTGCCTTTGGCTTCGCCGCCTTCCGCGGGCGGGATTCCCCGTCGTCCCGAGACCAGGGTTCGCCGCAGGGCTTCCTCCGTCTGCCAGAAATCGCGGGCATTACGCACGCGGACCGGAAACCTCTGCCGGCCCTCGACCGTCGTGGTGATGGCCTTGCCGCCCATCGCCACTTCGATTGCTTCCTGGATGTCGCTGACGTTAACGCCGTAGCGGGCGGCTTTCTCACGGTCGATCTGGATGGTCAGATAGCTTCGCCCGACGATCTGATCGGGGAACACGTCCACGGCCCCGCGAACGCCGCGGAGGACGCCGGCGACGGCGTTGGAGACTGACTGGATGCCGGGGTTCACGACGGTCTTCTTTTGGCCGTTCTCGATGACCTCGACCGTCTGGTCCGCCAGGCGCGGGCCGTAGACCTTCACGCCGATCATGGTGCGGACGCCGGTGGCGAGCATATCCACGCGGTTGATAATCGGCTGGGTCCAGATGTTGCCCCAGCCAGGCATCTGAAGCTCGCTGTCCATCTCCTTGACAATGTCGCCCTTGAGCTTGTGCCAAAGGAAGGTGCGCCTGTGAATCGGCGGCTCCAGGCGAGCGCAGAGATCGTCGAGGGCCGCGTCGGCTGGTCGGGTCGTCGGCAGCTTCTGCTCTCCGGCGCATTTGATCAACGCATCCACCGCCAAGGCCACAAGCGACGGAATGCCCTTGTCCTCCAGCTCCCAGTTGAGCGACTTCATGCGCTGCACCCACTCGTCGTGCAGGCGTCGCTCGAGGTTGTCGAATAGATCGCGGAAGATGCTCGGTTGCTCCCCACCCAGGGCGGTTGTCACCACGTCACTGATCTGGCGCCACAGCGCCTGCTGCGGCAGGAGCAGACCGGAGCTCGGCGTGACGACGCCCATCTCGACCAGCTTCCCGCTGATCGCGTTGATCAGCTTGGTCATTTCCTCCTGGCGAGGCACTTCGACCAGCAGCAGGCCATGCGACGGGGCGAACTGTTCAGCCAATTGCTCAATCTCCGCGCGGGTGGGATCGCGTTTGATCGCTCCCTTGGCGAGGAATATGTCGAGCAGATCGTTGACGGTGGCGACGACCAGCTTTCGCGCCAGGATCGGCGGGTATTCAACCTGCCGGCGGTGGGCCAAGTCGCGCATGAAGCGATCAAAGCGGGTCAGCGTCTCCATGGTCGCGTCGTCGATCAGGGCTCGGGCCTTGTCGGCATCCAAGCCGGTGGGGAGGTACTTGGCCTGCTGAAGGGCAAGGAATGCGTCGCTCACCGCGCCTTCAGCATCGCCATATTGGATCTTTCGCTTCGGCCACCAGGCCTTGGGCCGCAGGGTCACGATGGTCTCCACCATGTCGATGCCGGACGGATCGGTCGGCGTGTCGGCCCGACCGACCTTCCCGACTACCTGATCCACCTCGGGGAAGGCGCGCATAACCTCGTCGCGAACGCGGATATCATCCGCCGCCTCGGTGATCGAGACCCGCGGGACCGTCACCGGCATGTCCATGATGCTGCCTTCGTCGAGCGGCGGCATGAACTCGCGGCCGAGCTTGGGAAAATCCCACGCCCAGGCGGCCGTGGCGACGAGCAGGAGAAAGGCCAGCCCCTGGCTCCAGAGCCGGCGGAAGAAGACCGATCCGAAAAACAGTGCCACGGCCAGGACACCCATGAACAGCGTCCGGCTGCCGATGAACCCGGCGCCGATGATGAACAGAAAGCCCATGAACCACAGGCCGGCGGCGGGCACCCTCATCAGCCAGGTCAGGACCGGTTTGTAGATGTTGATGAAGCTGCGGACGATCCAGTTGTCTTCCTCGCTGCGGAGGCGGCCCTTGATGAAGACGGGGATCATGGCCGGCACGAAGGTCACCGCGAGAATGGCCACGCCGACCATGGCGAAGCTCTTGGTGAAGGCCAGCGGGTGGAACATCTTGCCTTCCTGCCCACCCAAAGCGAAGACCGGGAGGAAGGAGATGAGCATGATCAGCACGGCGAAGAAAATAGGCTTGCCGACCAGCCGGCAGGCCCGGGCGACGATCTCGGTGGTGTTGCCGGCGACTTTGTGGCCGTGCCCGAACTGGCGGGTCAGCTCGTGGGTGGCGTTCTCGACCATGACCACGGAGGCATCCACCAGGATGCCGATGGAGATGGCAATACCGGACAGCGACATGATGTTGCTGGGGATGCCCAGGTAGTACATCAGGATGAAGGAGATCAGGACGGCCAGCGGCAGCGTCGTGCACACCACGAAGGCGCTGCGGATGTGCGTCAGGATCAGCAGGATGGCGATGCTGGCGATGATCAGCTCTTCTTTCAACGTCCCCGACAGCGTGTGGATGGCGCCTTCGATAAGGCTGGTCCGATCGTAGAACGGCACGATCCGCACGCCGGCCGGCAGCCCGGCCTGCAACTGCTGGATGCGGTCCTTGATGGCCTGCGTCACTCTAAGGGGGTTCTCGCCGTAGCGCATCAGGACGACGCCGCCGACGGCCTCGGTGTTGTACTTCTCGAGCATGCTGCGGCGGTATTCCGGTCCGAGCTGCACGGTCGCGAGGTTGCGAACGTAGATGGGCACCCCGTTGCGCTCGGCGACGACGACGTCCTCGATGTCCTTGATGCCGCGCAGCCAGCCGACGCCGCGGATCAGATACTCGGCCTTGGCTTCGAAGAAGACCTTCCCGCCCACGGCGATGTTGCTCCGGGCCACGGCGCTGTAAATGGCGCCGAGCGGGATCTCGTAGGCCCGCAGCTTGTCCGGGTCCACGTCGATCTGGTACTCGCGGACAAAGCCGCCGACGCTGGCCACCTCGGCGACGCCGGGCACATACAACTGGTAGCGGACGTACCAATCCTGTATGGCCCGCAACTCATCCAGGCTCCGCCCATCGCCCTCCACGGTGTACCAGAAGATCTGCCCCAGAGCGGTGGCGTCGGGTGCCAGGTAAGGGACTACCTCGGCGGGCAGGTAGGTCGCGGCGACGTTCAACTTCTCCAGGACCCGCTGGCGGGCGAAATAGAAGTCGGTCTTGTCGTCGAAGATGATGTTGATCATCGAGAAGTTGAACTCGCTCGATGAGCGGACCGCCTTGATGCCCGCGAGGCCCTGGAGATTGACCGACAACGGATAAGTGATCTGATCGTCGATCTCCTGCGGCGAGCGTCCCAGCCAGTCGGTGAAGACAATGACCTGGTTTTCAGACAGGTCGGGAATGGCATCGATGGGCGTGTGCATGACGCAATACACGCCCCAGACCGCCACGAACGCCGTCAATAGAATGACGATGAAGCGGTTGCGGACGCAGTATTCGATGAGATTGCCGATCATTGGTTAATGTTGATGCGGCGCGCCCGTAGCGCCGAAGTACTGAACACTGGCCGCGGGATTCAACCTGTTTTCCGCGTCTACCAGAAACGCCCCAGCCGTTGCCACCTTGTCGCCGTCGCTCAGCCCCTCCAGGACCGGAAAGAACTCGCCGGCCTTTGCCCCGAGCTTCACTTCCAACATGTCAAAGACGCTCGGTGTGCTTTCCCGATAGACGATCTTGCGCAGACCGGTGTCGATCACCGCCGACTCCGGCACGGCCAGCACTTTCTCGACCTTGGCGTACTTCATGGGGAATTTGTCGATTGGGCACTCCATCGGTTCGTTGTAGAGCCGGTCGGGCTCGATCGGGCAGTAATAGCCCATCGAGAAACGCTGCTCGTTGACAATGCCCGGCTCGCCCCGGCTTCTGGGTTTCAGCGGCCCGGTGACCGTGCCGCAATTGAGCATGTCTGATCCGTAATATGGGTTGATGACTTCCGGTGCCGTGGAGAGCCAATCGGCATCGGCCATCGGACAATGAACTACGAACAGCTTCATGTCTCGCGGCGGATTGCCGGCCAGAAGATCGATGATTTTGGCGCTGAGCGTCTTGAACGTCTCGCGCTGCCCCTTGAGGCTCTCGCCTTTCATGGCAGCGGCCGCTTTCGCAATGGCCGATGCCTGCTCCCGAAATGTGGCGTCTCCCAGGCGGCTGAGCTTCTCGGCTTCGGTCGCAATGCTGCCGGCTGCGGCGTCGTCCGTTTTGTCCGCGGCGAACGCGGCGGCAAGCGAGAGATACGCCTTTACCAACCCGCCGGTGTCGGTGACCCGGGTCGTCGCGGCGGCCTCCGCCGGCTTCGAGGTGAAGTCGATCGGAATGACTTGTCCGACAGGCAGGCGAATTGTCACGTTGGCGTACATGCCCGGCTTCAGCTTGTAGTCCTGGTTGTCGATCTCGAGGCGGGCGGCGACCGTGCGCGTCGCCGGATCGACCGTGTAGGCGACGAAGGTGATCCGCCCGGCGAAAATCTCGTTGGGGTAGGCGGTGGTCGTCACTTCCGCGGCCGTGCCCACCTGGATGCCGCCAATGTCACTTTCGAAGATCTGGGCCTGCATCCAGACATCGCTCAGGTCAGCGATGGTGTAAAGCGCATCACCTTCCGCGACATACAATCCCTCGAGGGCCTTCTTGTCCGTGATGATGCCGGCGATCGGCGATCTGACCGTCACGTGCGTGTCGGCGGTACCGCGCCTGATGATCTCGTCCACCTGCGCCTCGGTCAGGCCCCAGAGGATGAGCTTCTGCCTGGTGGAGTCCAGCACGGCCTGGGCGTTGGCCTTCACGGCTTCGCTGGCGTCCTTCTGCTGCTCGCGCATCCGGACGGCGGACAGGAGTTCCTGCTGGGCCACGAGCAGATCGGGGCTGTAGATCGAGACGAGGGGATCGTCTTTCTTGACCGTCTGGCCGGTGTAGTTGACGAACAGCTTGTCGATCCGGCCTTTCACCCGCGAGGTGATGAAGGCCCGGCGGGTTTCGTCATAGTCGACCGTGCCGACCGTCCGGACTTCGCGGGCCAGCAGGCGATACTCGACGGGCGACGTGCCGATTCGCCCCATGGCGACTTTCAGGGGGCTGAGCTCCACCTGCCCGAGCACGCCGGGGGGTAGTACACGCTCGCCAGTCTTCGGACGCTTGGAGAGCGGCATGCCGCAGATAGGGCAGTTGCCCGGCGCGTCTCGAACGACCGAGGGATGCATAGGGCAGAAGAACTCGATTTCCTCGGCGGCCGTGGCGGTGGCGTGTTGCGGTCTGCGCCATCGCTCCCAGTGGTTCATCAGATTGTCCCACTGGCTGGCGACCACGCCCACCAGGACCATCAGGAAGATGAACCTCAGCCGGACATTGAGGATCCGGACGGCCATCCAGAACTTCGACGGACCCGCGGCAGGGTTGGGCGGTTGCGTCTCAGGCGCCATGTTGAGTCTCCTGGGAATCGGGCGGGCCGATGGAGTCGATGTCAACCATGCTCACGCCGGTTGCCTGCTCCAGATCAGCCACGCTCCGCTCCAGCTCGCCCAGGGCACGGTAGTACTGGGTGCGGAAGGCCAGCCACTTCTGCCAGTTGTCGATCAGAAACTCGAAGTCCGACGTGCCTGCGGTGTAGCCCGCGAGCGAGACGTCATACGTCTGCTTGGCCTGCGGGATGATGGTGCCGGCGAAGAGCTCCGCCAGCTCACGCTGCGATCGCACCCGGGCCATGGCGTCGCGAACGCGATAGGCGATCTGGTTCTTGGCGGCAGCGTATTCCTGTCGCGACGCGGAGAGGGTGTGGCGGGCTTCACGGATCCCGGCCTCTATCTTCTCGAACCAGACGGGGAGGTTGATGGCGACCGTAATCGCCCACATGTCCGTGCCGCTCGAAGGCATGAAGTCAACGGGGTCGCGCTTGCCCGTATCCGGATCGGGGAGCGGGATGAACGGCCGGCGCGGTTCCATGGCCATCCATTCGACCCCCACCTTGAAGTCGGGCCAGTAAGCGAGCTTGGCCAGCTCGACCGCCGCTTCGTCGCGCTGAATCTGCTCTTGCAGCCGGCCCAGTTCCGGGCTCACATCGGCCGCCGTGGCCAGCAGATCTTCCACGCGGGCGCGGACGCGGCGCAGATCGTAGCCGCCCGGCGTGTCCACGTGCGTGCCCCCCGGGCGATCCAGCAGGCTGTTCAGCATTGCCAGAGTGGTGGTACGGCGCTGGCGGAGTTCGATGAGATCTCCGTCCAGGCTGGCCAACTCGACCTGGGCCCGCAGGACATCC
Source organism: Phycisphaerae bacterium (assembly GCA_035542775.1). GTDB lineage: Bacteria > Planctomycetota > Phycisphaerae > UBA1845 > UTPLA1 > DATKKX01. The sequence continues at coordinate 13,326 of DATKKX010000400.1, forward strand.
TGTTGATCGCGTTTTCCCGCGGCATATTGACCGCGGGCCACATCCAGCAGGCCCTTCACGATTTCCTTGTTCTCCAGGGCGAGATCGGTTGAGCGATCGATGACAAACAGTTCGAAGTATGCCCGCTTCACGTCCGCGATGACACGCTGCTGGACGCCTCGAAGATCGTGCAGGGCCATTCGCAACTCGTCCATCGCCACCTGGCCTCGGCGGTCGAGCTTCATCGGGACCGGCAGGTCCTGATCGATGCCCAGGATGAAGACCTGATTGCCGTCCGCGAGCATCAGCGGCGTGGGCATCGTCTTGGTTGACAGCAACGGGTCCGCCAGCGACGTTGCCTGGGCTACCCGGTTGGCTTTCGCACGGGCGGTGTGCTCCGAGGCCTGGATCTCCGGGTTATGTTCCAGCGCGTGGAGGATGAGTTCCTGGAGGTTGGCGGGAGCCGAGGCTGCCGCGGACGCCGAGGTATGAGCTTCGGGCGTGGGACGCGGCCCGGCAACCTGGCCATACGAGTCGGCGGCGGTTGCCCGTTGCTGCTGGCCCTCTTGGACCGCCTCGGAGACGGTTTTCATCGCGGCCTGATGCCAGCAACCGGCACAGACGAGCAGGCCAATCACCCCCAGAAGAAGGAATGGCTTTCCCCGGTCCGCAGTCATGACTCGACCTTTCAGGTTGTTCACTTGCTACTGCCCGAACGGGCGGGAGCATAAGACGTCGCCGCCGCCGCGCCAAGCCCACGGACCGGAGTCCGTGGACCTGGTCGAAGCGGCAATCTCTGAGCTGCCATCCGGCTGAAGGAATGAAGGGCTTGCTTGCCGGTGCTTGGCCTTCCAGCGGTGCGATCCGCGGCCTGTCTACTTGGCAGGCTCCTTCGGTTTCTCCTGTTGCTCTTTCTCGCCCATTCCCTTTCCCATCTCACGGCCCGTGATCTTCATCTTCGCCGGGTCGATGCTGATGCCCTGCTCCTTCAGCTTTGCCGTGTACTTCGCCGGATCCGCCTCAAACTTGGGGATGCAGTTGCCACAGCAGAAATAAACCTTCATCCCGCCTTCCAGCGTCACGAACGACTTGGGACTGATTTCCTCGCCGCTGACCGGACATTTGGTCTGATAGGAGTAGCAACCGCCCAACTTCGCGGCATACTTGGCCGGGTCCTTCTCGTACTGAGGAGGGCATTCCTTGCAGCAGAAATAGATCTTCTTGCCGCCCTTCTCTATGAATACCTTCTGATCGACGGCTTTCCCGGAGACCGGGCAAGTCACCTGCACCCGGGGCATCGCCGCCAGAGCCTTGCGCTGCTCAGCGACCTTCTCCGCATACTTCTTGGGGTCCGCCTGGTACTTTTCCGGGCAGGCGGGACAGCAGAAGTAGACCGGGCCGTCATCGGTCATGACGCTCACGGCAAAATTGATCGGCTTGCCAGATACCGGACAGCTGGGCAGGGCGGGGGCCTTTTCCTCGGTCTTCTTCTCGGGCTGCTTTTCGGCCTTCTTCTGGCCTTCCTGTTTTCCCTTGCCCTGCTCCGGCTGGGCGTAGACGGACGCGACGCCGAAGCCGGGGACCAGCATCACAGTGAACAATGTGACAACATGCGATCTCTTCATTTTCTGTTCTCCTATGCTTGACTTGTCGCCTTTCGATACCCGCTACTTCTGCTCAAAGCCCGGCACGCGGAAGCGCGGAGTGCCGGGCTCGGGTCGCCTGGTGTCTGCCAGGCGGTTGTTTGAAGCAAGTTCGATGGTTCGATCCGGCCACATGCGATTGCCGCGCGGCTGTCGGCTCAGAGTTTTGTCCCGCGAATTCTGCCCTGTCAACGCGCTCGGCCCGAAACCGCCTGTCGCGAGGTATCATCGACCACTGCGGCCCTCGTAGCAAGCAGGCCCGGACCATCAGGTTACTCCTCATGGTCGAGAATTGTAGTGGCCCGTTTCGTTGCCCAGCCACCAGATCTGCGCGGGCCGGCTGCGTACGCCCGCCCGCGTCGCGCGGATTGAAGAGAAGCCGCCTCCTCTGTCTGATCACCCCACTTGACCGGCCGATGGGGCGGCTTAGGATCGGCATCATGAGACAAGGCTGTGGGATG
>DATKKX010000401.1:0-2906 GCA_035542775.1 Phycisphaerae bacterium
CCGGTGCGGATGTCGAGGCTCTTGGTGAAGTCGCTGTTGCTCACATAAGCCTCGTGCGGTCCTGGGATTTCCACCGCCACCCAGCCTTCAGGGGCCGGGGTTTGGGCGGCGGCCGACGGTTCAGTGCCGGCTTTGAGGTAGCCAATGGCGGGGGTGGCGGCGTCCGGTTGGGCGTGGATCGCCGTGGTTTCCATCAGGGGCGCGGCGGCCAGGGGGGCCGCCACCAGCAGGGCGGCGAAGAAACGGAGTATCGTCTTCATAGGCAGGCGGAGGTTCGACGGACGTTGCGGCGATTGAGGTCGGCTCGATTGCCCGGTTGGATCTCCTTGCTAGGAAGTTGTCTCACCATGCGCAAAGGAAATCCTTGGTCCGGAAAGATGGGCGGACTCGAGTAACCCGTCCCTTGATCGAAAAATCGGCTCGCTCAACGGGGGTCAATCCGCGCTACTTGCATCCCATGACCTTCAACAACCGCATCGCCCTCGTCACGGGCGCTGGCCGCGGCATCGGCAAAGCCATCGCCGGGGAGCTCGCCCAAAATGGCGTCACCGTCATTTGCGCCAGCAAGAACCCCGCGAATTGCGGCGCCGTGGCCGCCGAGCTCCAAGCCGCCGGGGCCAAGGCGCGAGCGCTGCCGGTCGACGTCGCTGACGGTGCGGCCGTCGGCAAGGCCGCGGCGGACCTGCTCGCCGAGTTCGGCGCGATCGACATTCTGGTCAACAATGCCGGCATCACCCGCGACGGGTTGCTGTTCCGGATGTCGGAGGACGACTGGAGCGCCGTGCTTTCGACCAATCTTACGAGCTGCTTTCATTGGACGAAGCATCTCGGCCGCGCCATGACCCAGAAACGCTGGGGCCGCATCGTGAACATCGCCTCCGTCGTCGGCCTGACCGGAAACGCCGGCCAGACCAACTATGCCGCCGCGAAGGCCGGCCTGATCGGCTTCAGCAAGAGCGTGGCGAAGGAATTCGCCCGCCGAAATGTCACGTGCAATGTGGTGGCGCCGGGGTTCATCAAGACCGACATGACGGCCGGCCTGGGCGAAGAAGTCACCAAGGCCGCCCTGCAATTCATCCCCATGCAGCGGTTTGGCGAACCCACCGACGTAGCCCACGTCGCGGCCTTTCTGTGCAGCGAGGAAGCGGGATACATCACCGGGCAAGTTTTTACCGTTGACGGCGGCATGGTGATGTGATCCCAAAGAGCAGCCCAAACCCTGGCCCATTCCCAACATGGCTGATCAGAAAACCATCGAACAGCGCGTCAAAGAGATCATCGTTAACCAATTGAATGTTAACGAGGAGCAGATCACTCCGGAAGCCTCCTTCCTCGACGATCTGGGCGCCGATTCACTCGACACGGTTGAGTTAATCATGGCATTTGAGGAAGAATTCAAAGACGAAATCAAAGGCGAGATCCCGGAATCCGACGCCGAAAAACTTCAGACGGTGGGCGACGTGATCGCCTACATTGAGGAAAAATCGACCGCGAAATAATGCTTTTCTCCGCTTTGCGGCGTTCTACCGTGTTTCCGTTGGGGACCTTCCGGTGGAACGCCTTTTTTGTGCATGGATGCTGATCCCTCCCCCCCGCGGATTGTCGTCACCGGCTTGGGCGTTGTCACCGCGCTCGGCTGCGATGTCGGGACATTTTGGGCCAACATTCTCGCTGGCCGCAATGGCATCACGCACGTGACGCAGTTCGACGCGACCGGCTTCTCGTGCCGGATCGGCGCGGAAGTGCGGGATTTTGATCCGACGCGGTACATGGATCCCAAGGAGGTCCGGCGAAACGACCGCTACACGCACTTCGGCTTTGCGGCCGCGAAGATGGCCGTGGCCGACGCCGGTCTCACCCTGCCGGGCGCGGAGGGCGACCGGGTGGGGGTCATCATCGGCTCCGGCATCGGCGGCATGCACACTTACGAGCAGCAGCTCAAGGTGCTGTGGGAGCGCGGCCCGCGCAAGGTGTCACCGTTCACGATCCCGTCGCTGATTTCGAACATGTGCAGCGGGCTCGTGGCCATCGAATTCGGCGCGCGCGGCCCGAATTACGGCGTGGTCAGCGCCTGCGCGTCCTCCGCCCACGCCATCGGCGAGGCCTCCAACGCCATGCGGCGGGGCGAGGCCGATGTGATGCTCGCCGGCGGGAGCGAGGCGGCCATCACCCCCTTCTCCTATGCGGGCTTCTGTTCGATGAAGGCGATGAGCACGCGCAATGAGGAGCCGCACAAGGCCTGCCGGCCGTTCGAGAAGAACCGCGACGGCTTCATCATGGGCGAAGGCGCGGGCGTCCTGGTGCTGGAAACGCTGGAACATGCCCGGGCCCGCGGCGCCAGCGTCTATTGTGAGCTGGTCGGCTACGGTGCCACCTGCGACGCCTTCCACATCACCCAGCCCGACCCCGATGGGCACGGCCTTTCCCTCGCCATGACGCGCGCGCTCGCCTCCGCCCGGCTGCGTCCCGACCAGGTCGATTACCTCAACGCGCACGGCACCTCCACGCCGCTCGGCGACAAAGCCGAGACGACCGTCGTCAAAAGCGTGTTCGGCGACTACGCCTACAACGTTCCGATCAGCTCGATCAAATCCACCCTCGGCCACATGCAGGGAGCCTGCGGCTCGATCGAGGTCGCCGCCTGTTGTCTGGCGATCCGGGACAACGTGCTGCCGCCCACGATCAATTACGAGTACCCCGACCCGGAGTGTGATTTGGATTATGTTCCAAACGTCGCCCGTCACCGCCGTGTAGACATCGCGGCGAGCAACTCATTCAGCTTTGGCGGTCGCAATACCGCCGTTGTGATCCGGCGCCATCAAGATGAACGTTCCCGCCTGTCGCACAACCAGAAAGGCAGATCGGCCACCCATGAAAACAGCCCTCTTGCTTACTAACTCGGCGGA
>DATKKX010000402.1:0-10284 GCA_035542775.1 Phycisphaerae bacterium
CGCCCCACGGGCAGCAGATGCTTGTTGGTGACCTTGGTGAGCGGCATCAGCCGCGAACCAGTCCCTCCAGCCAGTACGACGCCTTTCATGATTTCGCCCTCTCACGACACGCCAGCGAGGCCATCATATTGTGCGGAATTCCCCGGATTCGTGCAAACGCCGGTCTGTTGACTTCGCGGTTCGCTGCTCCTGCCGCCTCGGACCATCCAGCTGGCCACCCAGGCCCCCGCGGCGCAGGCGCATCCGTTTATTGTGGGGCGGCCCCTCGCCACATAACATGCGGATCTGTGCGGTATGTGCCGCCGCAAGACCGCCTCGGCGGCTGCCCGGCCGGTCGAATGACCCCCAAGGAAGCGGGCATGAAGGAGCTGATCGGCCCAATCTACGCCCGGAAGGATTACGCCGGCTTCATCCGCCGAACCATCGCCCTGGCAATCGACTTTCTGATCCTCTACGGCCTGTGGCACGCCGCCGGTGAGATTCTTCTCCGCTTTGCCCCTGAGCGCTGGTTTACCGAAGACGGCTACTTGAATGACGAGGCTACCGCGTTGTACTACTTCTGGCCTTGGCCCGCCGCAATTCTGTACATGCTGGCGTTTCGCCTCACCGCCGGCGGCACGATCGGCTACCGCATCGTCGGCATTCGGTACGCCTACGCCCTCGGCGGCAGGCCGCCCTTCTATTTGATCCTGTATCGCGCTCTCGTCGCCGTTTTCCTCCTCTTGTTCTTCGCCCTGGATCACATCTGGATCGCGTTTGACGAGCGCAAGCAGGCCTGGCACGACAAGGCCAGCGGTTTCTACGTGGTCAAGCGCCGAGCCCAACCCATCGGCACGGCACGCGTGAAGCGGCGGTATATCCAGTTCATGATGCTGACGTTTCCGGTCTGGGAGCCTGAGAATGAGATCCGCTCGACTCTGGAGTCGGCCTAGTTCGGGTCTGCCTCACGGGGAGCGGGCAAATGCGCGGCGTCATCCATCCGCTAGCGGCCCGCGTCCTCGCGCGGCCGCCACTCATCCGTCCTTCCGCGTCCAATCATATGGAATGTCGTTATCGTGCGGATGTGCTCGGTACTCGTCCGGCTTCGAGTAGTTGTAGCACTCGGTAGTCACATTGACGATCACGCACTCCACGTCCGACACGCACATCCATCCGTGATACACGCCCGTGGGAATGCGAACCAGCGCCGGCAGGTGCTCGCTGAGATAAATCTCGTTCACCTCTCCGCTGGTCGGTGAGTCTGATCGGCCGTCGTAGAGTCCCAGCTTGATCGCCCCGCGAACGCAATAGAAATGGTCCGTCTGCAGTTTGTGGTAATGCCACGCCTTGACTACGCCGGGATACGTCGTCGTGAAATACACCTGCCCGAACTTCTCGAACCACGGGTCGTCGGCCCGCATGATCTCGCCCAGCCGACCGCGCTCATCCGGCAGCACGCGGGCCCGCCGGGCACGAACGCCGTCGATCACCGCCTTTCGCCCGCGGACCAGGAGAGCCTCGTCGGACCAGACCACTCTCAACGGGGGCAACATTCGCTTGTCGATGGCCATGTTAAGCAACCCGATCTTCGACGCCGAAGGTAGATTCGCAGCGCCGCACTGTCAACCCTGCCTTGACAAAGCCGCCGGCCAGGATTCTGATCCTGAATAGCGGAAGGCCCGGTCCAGACAAGAGCCACTGCACGGGTGGGAACAGCCATGAACAAGAAAGTATGTGTCGTTGGCGCAGGTCGTTGGGGCAAAAACCACATCAAGACCCTCCACGGCCTGGGTTGCCTCGCCGGAATCGTCGAGCCTAGGCAGAACGTGCTGGCCGAGATGCAATCAGCCTATCCCGGTGTGAAGACGTTTACAGAGCTCAAAAACGCGGTGAATGAAGGCTTCGACGGCTTTACCATCGCCACGCCGGCCGAAACCCACTTCGAACTGGCCAGGTTCCTCATCGAGCAGAAGAAGCCCGTCCTGGTCGAAAAGCCCATCGCCCTGAAGGCCGCGGAGGCCCACACCCTCGCCAAGCTCGCCAGGCAACTGCACGTCAACCTCATGGTCGGCCACGTCCTGCTCTTTCATCCCGCCATCCACAAGGTCAAGGAAATGATCGACAGTGGGAAGATTGGCCGGCCGGAGTACATGTACAGCAACCGGCTCAACCTCGGCACGGTCCGCACGGAGGAAAACATCCTCTGGAGCTTCGCCCCGCACGATATCTCCATCTTCCAGTTTCTCATCGGGACGCTGCCCACCGAGGTCGTGTCCCGCGGCGGGGCCTTCCTCCAGCCGCAGATCCACGACAGCACGATGACCATCTTGACCTACCCGAACAACATCGTCGGCCACATCTTCGTGAGCTGGCTGCATCCTTTTAAGGAGCACCGTCTGGTGGTCATCGGCTCCAAGGGTATGCTCAGCTTCGAGGACTCTACCGAAACCAAGGAGATCCTCTTCTACGAGAAGGGCATCGACTGGATCAAGGGCGAGCCCATCAAGCGTGACGGCCCTACCGAGGTGATCCCCTACGAAAAGAGGATGCCGCTCACCGAGGAACTGCGCTACTTCGTCGAGCACCTTGACGGCTCGCCGATCAAGACCGCCGATGGCGATAGCGCCGCCGCGGTGCTGGAGATCCTGGAAAAGGCCTCCGAGAGCCTGCTCGCCGGCAGCGAAATAAGGCTCGCCGGCCATCCGGCACAAGCTGCCGCCGATCTGCCCTACTTCGTTCACCCGACCAGTTATGTCGACGACAACGTGGTCATCGGCGAGGGAACCAAGGTCTGGCACTTCTCCCACATTCAGCCGGGAGCCCGCATCGGCAAGAAGGTCTCCATCGGCCAGAACGTCAACATCGCCAACAACGTCAAAATCGGCAACTTCGTCAAGATCCAGAACAACGTCTCCGTTTACGAAGGCGTCGAGATCGAGGATTACGTCTTCTGCGGTCCGTCCATGGTCTTCACCAACATCATGGACCCGCGCTCCAAGTACCCGCAGCGGGGCAGCGCTTTCTACAAGAAGACCCTGGTCAAGGAGGGCGCCTCCATCGGCGCCAACGCCACCATCGTCTGCGGTCACGTGGTCGGACGTCATGCCTTCATCGCTGCGGGCGCCGTTGTGACCAGGGATGTGCCCGACTACGCCCTGATGATCGGCGTGCCCGCTAGGCAAAAGGGCTGGGTCTGTGAGTGCGGCGAAATCCTGCCCGCCTTCGAACGGCAGGTCAGTTGTCCTCGCTGTGGCTTGAAATACGCGATGCAGGATCGACGGCTGGTCCCGCAGGGTTGAGCGAACGGCCCGCGTGTTGTTCCAAAGAGGACCTCTCGTGGCCTATCGCCTTTCTGCATATGCTGATCTGCTGCACGCCTTGCGGGAGAAGGGCTATCACCTCGGTCCGGTCTCCGCCTATTACCAGGGAGCGGCCCCTCCCTTCGTCTTTCTCCGACATGACCTTGACCGCTTCGCATCCCGCGCCGTCCATATGGCCGCCGCCGAACGGGACTTGGGCGTCAAATCAACTTACTATTTTCGCTGCAACGCCCGCGCCCGCTTCCCCGAGGAGGATATCCGTTTCGTCACGGATCTGGGACACGAGATCGGCTTCCACTATGAGACCGTCGACCGCCTCGAAGGACGAGCCGACGAAGTGCCCGATCGTTTCCGGCTGGAGCTGGCCGCTCTCCGCGCCATCGCCGATGTGGCAACCGCCACCGCCTGTGGTACGCCGTTATCGCAACTGCCCGCCGTCCACTTTGCGAAATCGCTGGACCTCCGCGAGCTGGGTCTCATGGGCGACCCCGCCGTCGACATCGACTTCTCGAAGGTTCTCTACATTACCGACACGGGCGGCACATTCGGGAGCCGGGCCAACCTCCGGGACCGGTCCGCCGGCAAAAACCTGCGCGAGCGCACGCCGCCGGCGAAGCTCGCTCAAACCCTCAACCCTCGCCTCGAGCCCCTGGTGGTTCTCAACACCCACCCCCACCGCTGGCCCCTCGGCGTCGCCGGCTTGCTTCTGGTCCGCCTGGCCGATCTTTTCGTCAACCTCCTCGCAAGATGATAGAGCTTCTAACCAGAGCCCCGCGGGTTGGACCGGTGTCAGTTTGTAGTGGAGGATGACCCGACCAGCACATCGCCCATGGGTAACTCGATCACAAAGTCACTTCCCAGTTCGTCGTCGGCCTTGAGGTACACATTTCCGCCCATCAGACGGGCCAGCCCTCGGGCAATGGGCAGGCCCAGGCCGCTGTGCCCCGCACTCCCCGAGCGGGCCATATCGCCGCGGAAGAACCGGTCGAATATCCGCTCGCGTTGCTCTGCCGGTACCCCTGGGCCGCGATCCTTGACGTGAATCACGAGCCGCCCGGCATGCTGCTCGACGATGAGCAGAACCATCGAGTGCGGCGAGCTGTACTCGATGGCGTTGGCCAGCAGATTCGTGAGAATCTTGACCAGCATCGCCCGATCACATGCGATGACGCACTCCGCGGCCCCGGTCGAATTGATCGCGACTTGCCTGGCCGTGGCCATCGGCCTCAGCGTGATGACGGCGTCGGCGATGGCCTCGGAGATCGCAACGCTTCCCACGAGCGGTTGTTCCGTTCTGGAGTCCAGCCGCGCCAGCGTCAGGACGTTGTCGAGCAGCAGGCTGAGTTGGCGCAGGGCCGCCTGGGCCGCGCCGATCGTCTCGACGTATTCGCCGGGCGTCCGTTCACGTTGAACGCAAACATCCAGTAAGGCCCGCACCCCGGCGACCGGTGTCCGCAGGTCATGTGTGACATCCGCGGTGAGTTGCCGCTGGCGGCGCAGCTCCTCGTCGATCCGTTGGAGCAAGGCATCCGTCTTTTGCACAATGGGGTCGAGTTCCGAAGGCACGTCCGACGGTTCGATCTCCAATCGCGGGTGATCGGGCGTAACCGCTGCGATCCTGTCGGCCACCCGCCGGATGGGTCGCGTGCCGTGGCGGGCAACGGCATAGCCGCCCAGCAGGGTGAAGATCGTCGCCAGCAGAACAGCCTTGGTCAGAGTGAGGCCCAGCCGCCGGGCGGCCCTTTCCACCGGCGCGAGCGGACGGGCGACAAAGACCCACGCCCGGGCGGGTCGCTCGCTCGTGTCCGCCTTTGGCTTTTCTTCATCTGCCAGGACGCTGGCGTGGAAAGCAACGATCCGATAGGAACCTTGGCTGGGCGGAAGGAGAGAGCTGATCCAGACCACATCGCCTTCGGGCTTTGCCCGGGCGAGCCAGTCGGCGAAGGTCGACTTGCCCTGCAAACCCGGCGAAGAGAAGACCGGCTTGCCGTTGTCGGTCAGCACCTGGATCAGCACATCGCCGCCCAGACCGGCCTGGGCGATATTGGCCTCCTCCAACTCGAACTGGATTCGCCCGTGCTCCTCCTCCAGCCGACCGGCCAGGGCCACGGCCTCGGTCCGCAGCGTCTGGTCCAGCTCGCGGCGGAGAGACCCGTTCATCCGCCACCAGACCAGGGCGGCGGTGCCGCCGACGACCGTCATGGTGAGCAGCGCGGTCAGCAGGAGGAACCGTCTTCGGATGGAGGGCCGCATGGCTCGCCTCGCAGCATATAGCCTTGTCCGCGGCGCGTGATGATCAGCGGCCTGCGGCCGCGGTCAATCTTGCGCCGCAGATAAGAGATGTACACGTCAACCACGTTGCTCGTACCCTCTTCATCAGTTTCGTAAAGCTTATCCCATATCTCCGCGCGCGACACTACCCGATTCGCCTGAAGGGCCAGCAGTTCGAGCAAGCCGAACTCGCGAGCCGTCAGAGCAATCAGCTTCCTGCCTCTGCGCACCTCCCGGCGGACCAGATCGACCTCCAAATCCGCCACGCGGATGACCGACGAAGGCTGTGCATAGCGGTGCCGGACCAGCACCCGCAGCCGGGCCAGCAGCTCCGTAAACTCGAACGGTTTGACCAGGTAGTCGTCCGCCCCGCTGTCCAGGCCCAGCACCAGGTCGCGGGTGGCGTCGCGGGCGGTCAGCATCAGGATCGGCGTCTTCTCGCCGGCCTCGCGATGGCGGTGCAGAATCGATAGACCATCCAGCCCTGGCAGCATCCAATCCAGTATGACGCCGTCGTAGTCACCGGTCCTCAGCAAATGCCAGCCCTCTTCGCCGTCGCGGGCCCAGTCGACCGTATAGTCCGCCTCGCGCAGTCCCTGCAGCAGCGACCGGCCCAGCAGATCGTCATCTTCCACCAGTAGGAGCTTCATCGCGAAATACCCGTGCCCAACCGTTCGAGCGGCCAGCAGACAACGCCCATGATGAAATCACCGCCGACTGCCGGCCTCCAGCGCCGTCGTGGTCACGGCAACGCTGCCTCGATCCCGCTGCGCCTCGGGCGCGGTGAGGCCGTCTCGCTCCCATATCGCCCCTCACCTTAATCGTCGTCCTCATCCTCCTCTTCTTCGCCCTTGGCCCCCTTCCCATGCCGTGTGCCGTCGGGCAGCAGCATGATCTCATGCTTCTTGTCGCCCTTCGTGAACTTGGCCTCGTACATGACAACCGTCTTCTTCTCGAACGTGATCTTGGCGTCTTTGCCGGCCTCCTTTTCCACGGCCGCCTTCACCCCGGCGGGCACCTTCTCGGCTGGGATGCCTTCCTCGATCTCGATCACCTCGCCCGATTCGCTGATCAGTACGTCCGTCTTGCCGTCCGGCCCTGTGAACGTCGCCTCGAAGTATTTGTGGCCTCGCTCCATTTCCACCGAGAACTTCTCGATCTTCGCCGTGCCGGCCGCCTTCTTGGCGGCGGCCATCACCGCCGGCGGCACCTCCGCCTCCTTGACCTCACGCTCCTTCGGCTCTTTGCCCTTCTTTTCGCCCTTCTCACCTTTGTCCTGGGCAAATGCGATCAGTCCGCCCAACAGGACGAACGACACGCCCACCGCCGCCAGAATTCCAAACTTCCTCAACATCGCTGTTCTCCTTGTTCATCTATCCGCGAACCGCAGCCGCACCTCTTGCTGGGCCCTGCCGTATTGTCGCAGCATCCTAGAGGGCCCAACATTAGAATTTCGTGAGAGAGAGAAGAATTCTGGTATGCCTGGGCCGGAAGCCATTCTGACAAGGTCAAAGACACGCCCGCCACCAACAGGCGTGGGATTCGCGGCCTTCTTGATCGAAAAGCGGGGTCCCAACGCGCTCGGCAGAACCGTCGTTGTCGGCAGCAGACTTGTCGCCGGATGCAGATCGGCCGCAAAAACCTCCTATCACAGCGGCCGCTTCGCGCCCTTGGACAATGGTTTCTCGCTGATCGTTGGCGGACCCTTGTACGTCTCACCCTCAATCAACTGCGAGGTCAGCAGGTCGTCAGCCACGAAGGCCGGCAGTGACTTGCGATAGTCGGTGACCCAGCGAAGACCGACGGTGCCCGCGAACGCGCCTGCCAGCGCCAGCAGCAGCGTCGTGGTGTCGGCGTGATGAGTGGGCATGAAGATGTGGAGACCTTCCAATACGCAACATACCACCCCCGTGGCGATCACGACACTGCAGAGTTGCCGCCGCCAGGATCGTGACGGGTTGTTTGCCAGAATCGTCGCCAGACAGAGACCGACCGCGCCATAACGCAGGAAATTGCCGCTGATGTCATAGAAGGCGACGTTCGGTTTGCTGTGAAAATGGGCCTCGAACGGCATCCACACGACGCCGTGAGCCGCCTTTGGCCAACCGTTCTCGAACCTGAGCGCGATGTCGAGCGGCGCCAGCTCGTAGGCGGCCACAATCACCAGGACAAATGCGATCGCGGCTTTCTGCCAGAGGGCCAGGCCCTCCCGCGCCACCGACTCTCGACCGCTGGCTGCTGCGAGAGACTCGCCTCCTTCTCCCCCCCGGCTTTCGGGCCCCGACGATGTCGGGGCGTCGGTGTTCTTTCCGATTTTCGATCCGCTTCCTTCGGCTTGGCCGCGCTTCAGTCTCGCCCGCGCCGTATATCGCAGGATAGCGCTCCCCAGCAGGCAGCCGATCGGCCAACCCGCCACGCCGCAGACGAAGTGAGCGGTGTCCAGACCGTGCGTTATCAGGAAGACGCGGAGCACCATCACCATCATCGTCAGGGATGTTCCGATGAAACCCGCCCACGTGTAGAGCAGGAACCTGTTGCGGAAATGAGGCGCCATGCCCACAACCACCAGGGCAACAACTGCCGCGTACGTGGCCATGTCAACTATTCGATCGATGCAGTACGTCCACTGAACCCGCTTCAAGGTCTGCATCCCGGTCAGCCGTCCCCGTTGGATCTCAGTCGAAACCTCTGCCGGAATCGCATGCCAGCGTGCCAGCGGGCTGACGTCGGCATGGCGCAGGCCGGCGGCGGTGTGGAGCGGATCGACCACGACGTCATACGGACGAAGCTGAAGAACCAAAACCATGCAGACGGCCGCCTTGGCGAGAGTCAACCACCAGTTGCGCCGGGCCGCCCACTGAGCGTGCTCCACCATCCTCCGGATTTGCCGCTCTCCTATGGCCATAAGGCCGATGCCGATGCACCCGCCCACCAGATTTGAGGTGACATCCACCCAGGAGGAGACCCGCGACACGACCCAGTGCTGCCCCCATTCCACCACGAAGCTCAACAGGCCTGTGAGCACGATGGCCAGGGCCGCGGAGACCATCCGCCACAGATGGCGCCGTCGCATCACGGCGAAAGCCAGGGCACCGAAGGGCACATAAACGGAGATGTTGGCGAAAATGTCCGGGATGCTGAAGGGCGCAAAAACCAGCCCCAGGACCTCGTGGCTCCTTGGTGCGTGGTGCGGGTACCTCGTAAAGTCGAACGGAACGAAGGAAACGTAAATCAACGCCGCGGCATAGGCGAGGAACAGGATTTCGATAACCAGGTGATGAAAAACGTTGATCAACGGCTCATCCGAAATCACGCCCGGGAAGCGCGCTTGGCCCTGCTGTGGAACATCACCCGCACCACGGGACATGTCCCCGCCGGCCGCCGGAGGCCCCTTCCGCCGACTTCGTGCCGTTTCTCTCTGATCGCCCATTAGTGCTGAGGCTTCTCCTTGGTGAAGATCCGCAGGGTACGGTGCAGGTCGCGTGGATAAAGCGGCAAGTCCGTCTGCCATGGACTAGGCTGGGTCGTGGCCTCATTATCCTTCGCCGCGAGGTCCCAGATCGTGTCCCGGACCATCCGCTGAAGCTCGGCCATGGCCTGCTGTTCGGCCTCGACCCTGAGTCCGACGTATTCCTTTTTCTCTTCGTAGGTCAAGCGGACATCCGCAGGCAGCACCATCGGTGCGCGGTACGTCGCCAGGGCCTGAGCCGTTCTTGCGTCCCAAAGAACGCCCACGAATTCGGCATCAGCCTCGGTCTCGTAGACTTCCCCATAGATCAGGCACAGGTCGCAGTCGAGCCGCAGGGACGCTCGGAGCAGGGCCTGCCAGTCTGTCCCTCGAGGATCAAGTCCGTATGTGCCCAGCATTGTGACCTCTCGCAGGACGGGCAGGTCCTGGGTCGCTCGAATCCACCGGGCGCCGCGATACTCTTCGACCGAGACCGGTCGGAGAAAATGCTCCGGCTCGTCGCCGCGAGTGGCCGCCTCTACGCAGACCACCGACAGCCCGGTGGGAAACCGCCCTGTCGACGGCTCCGTGACCAGGTTTTTCTGGCCGACCTCTGTGATCTCTGCAGGGGATACTCCAAGGTCGCTTGCCTCGATGGCCACAATCTCTTCTTCCCGTTCGCAGATCGTCTGATACTTGCTCTCCGCCTCCACCGACGGTTGGCAGGACGCCTTGTTCGCCGAGCATCCAAGCGTCGTCGTCGAGAGGCCGGAGATCGCCACCGCCAGCCATTTCACCATGGACCATCCCGCGAGATTCAACCTGGGTCGCCGATAAGGGTGCATCAGCATCGGAGTCGCCTCATGTGAGAGCTGTCAGCAATCGAATCCGGCGAACTGCGACTAGCTCGATCATTCGTCTCGGACCTCGGAACCGCCGCCGCTGCGCCCACGGAGCGATAAAAGCCCGTCCGCGCCGGCGGCCGACTGATTTATCGGAGGTCAGCGAGGCCGACTTGCGTCCATTAACCGACTTCGGCGGGCGCTACTTCATCATCACGCCGGACAGCGGCCTTACCTCAGACGCCCGATAACGATGAAGACAGCCGGGAAACCTTGCATTCTCACGTCCGCCCCATGCTCGTCCGATACCAATATCGATCGTCACGGCAGCAGCGAAGCGTCGTGCATAATGAGTTCTCGCCACTTCGGCGGGCAGCTGTGCCGTCGCGAGTGACTGGGAAACCGCTTGTCGGGCTTGGGTCCG
>DATKKX010000403.1:0-18526 GCA_035542775.1 Phycisphaerae bacterium
GCCTGCCAAGTCCATCATTGACCATCTGACGCTGCTGAAGCAGCAGCAGATCGTCGTATACGTCGGATCTTCCCACATGGGTGACTTCACGTACACGCTGACCGATGCCGGCCGCGATCGCGCCGCACGCTTCATGATGGAGTCCATGTACGTGGGGGCAGCGCCGGTGCCGCTGCACGCTTACATCGAGGCCATCACGGCGCAGACGATCACTGTCATGCAGCCCAGGGAGGAGGATCTGCGCAAGGCCTTCAGCGATCTGCTCATCAGCCAGGAGATGTTCAACGTCCTGGGGCCCGCGATCAATTCCGGCCGGGGCATGTTCCTCTACGGCGCCCCAGGTAACGGAAAGACCAGCATCGCCGAGCGGATCACGCGCTGTTTCGGCGACACGATCTACATACCGCGATGCCTGATCGTCGACGGGCTCATCATCAAGCTCTTCGATGCGGCCGTTCACGAGGAGATCCTCAGCCGACATGAATCCATCTTCAAGAAAGACCAGGTCGACGAACGGTGGGTCAGGATTCGCCGCCCCACGATCGTGGCCGGCGGCGAGCTGACCATGAATTCCCTGGAGGTGCAGTACAACCCGACCAGCAAGACCTGCGAGGCTCCGCTGCAGTTGAAATCCAACTGCGGTACGCTCTTGATTGATGACTTCGGTCGCCAGCGAATGCCGCCGATCGAGTTGCTGAACCGGTGGATCGTTCCCCTGGAAAAGCGGTATGATTTTCTGTCGCTGCCGACCGGCAAGAAAGTCCGCGTTCCGTTTGATCAGTTGATCATCTTCTCGACCAACCTGGAGCCGCGGGACCTGTGCGACGAGGCCTTCCTCCGCCGCATCCCCTACAAGATCAACGTATGCGACCCGAGCGAGGCCGAGTTCCGCAAGCTCTTTGAGTTCGTCGGGCCCCAGATGGGCTTCGACATGAATGCCGACAGCAAGGCGGCCCTCGATCACCTGATCGAGGCCCACTACCGCAAGGTGGGTCGGCCGTTCCGGTGCTGCCAGGCGCGCGATCTCACGTTGCAGGTCCGGAACCGCTGCCTCTACCTGGGACAGCCGCTGAAGCTCACGGCGGACTTGTTCGATTATGCGGTGTCGGCCTACTTCACCGTTCTGTAAACACATGCCTGCGGATCCGCAGGCCCGCTAGTTCCAGGTATCCCTGATCCGGATACAGCCGGTCACACGGGCGTTGGGAGCCCCTCGCCCAGTTGTTGCTTCTCTTGACGTGTATTACCGGCCGATTCAGAGTGTCTCGTGATTGTCCCGCCCGTCCGGCTAGGTTCTTTCGATCGCCTTTGACAGCGCCCACGGGGCCTGTTACGCTTGGGCGGTGCGTAGGACGGAACCGGATGCTGGGAGGGGGGCGCCGGTGGTGTAACTATGGCCACGCTAGTGAGTTGGCATCGGTCGGGCATGCCCCTGTGGGTGGGGGTAGCCTTATTGGGTCTGGGCGGGATAGTGGCACTTGGCGTCTGCAACAAGGAGCCGACGCCGGCCTCGCCGACAGTCCTTGAGGCCCGACCGCAGCCGTACGTGCCGGATGTGCCCGTGCCGGCGGGTTTCGACAGGGAGGAACGGAAGTCGAACTATACGTCGAAGGCCGGGCACCGTGAGATAAGGGACGTTTACCGCGGCAAGCAGCAGCCGCTGGTGGCCCGGAATTTCTATCTGCACTATATGCCCACCACCGGCTGGGACCTCCTGGACGAGAAACTGCAGAATTCCGTTTACGTGCTGAATTTTCGCAAGGATCTCGAGAGGTGCGAAGTCAGAATCGAGCGCGTGCCGGACGGTTCGAGGAGTTCAGTGACACAAGTGCGGGTGATTATCAAGCCTGAACAGTAGTTCGGCATACTGCTTCGCGGAGAATTGGTGAACGATGAGAACCGAGAGACGGCAAGATTTGAGAACGAATGAGCTTTCGCATCAGCTGGATGCTGTTCGCGAGTACATCAAGAGGAACGCAGCCTTGCTGACCATCGCCGCTGTGGTGGTGGTGGTGGTGGTGGGGGCCAGCCTGGCATACGCCAAATGGCAGAGCGACCGACAGATGGAGGCATGGGAGGAGATCGACAAGGCCAACGCCGGTGAAGACGCAAGCAAGGCTGTCGACGAACTAGGGGCGGTGGCCGCCCAGAACATCACGCCGGCTTTGACCGAGGCGGCGCTGCTGAAGGTCGCTGAAACCGCCATGCGCGAAAAGACCCTGCCTGCCGCCGAACCGAAAGACGCGACCACCTCGGCTCCTGCGGGCAAGCCGGTGGATTGGGCGGCGAAGGCCCAGGAGGCATATCAGGAGATTCTGTCGCGGTTTCCAGACGACAAGATCGCCGCCGGGCAGGCCATCATTGCCCTCGGCGTGCTGGCGGAAGATCAGGGCAACATGGAGAAAGCCCGCGAGTTGTACAAGAAGATCGCGGACGACAAGAGTTATCTCCACACCGCCCTCGTCGGGCAGGCGGATTACCGGTTGGCTCACCTGGAGCAGTGGTCCAAGCCGGTTGTTTTCCCGCCCCCATTGATGACAGTACCCATTCCTGAAGGGACAGAGGCGGAGGCTTACACGATTCCCAAGGAGCCAGCGTCGGCCCAACCGGCCGGCGGGACCACGCCTGCGGCGGCTGCACCGGCACAGCCGCCGGCACCGGCAAACCCGTCGCCACCCGGTGCTCAGGCTCCCGCAAGTTCGCCGCCGCCGGCGCCGGGCGCGCAGCCGGGCAGTTCGCAGTGAGACGGCCGCTGCGAGAGGCGGCTGCCGTCGCTCGAACGTGAGTGACGCTCAGGCGCCTCGCATGATGCGTCCGATGCGGTTTTAGTTCCTGCAACAGGCCGGAGGCTGGAGAGAACCATGCGCCCGGAGACAATTAAGACGCGCGGCTTGCACGTCGGCATCCGCTTCGCCCCACCAGCGCTGCTGGACAAGCAGCACAAGCAGCAATTCCAGATGAAGTGCAGCGAAGGTTTCGATTGGCGGCGGCAGGAATATACGGATACGGGCTGGTTTCTCGTCAGCCCGCAAACCGACGGCGATCCGAGAAGCCAGTTGAAGCTGTCGATCCACCCTGATCTGATGAACTTCGAGGATTTTTTCCCCACTGGCCCGCTGGAAGTTTTCTTCGACAACCTGAAGATGGGGCTCGATTCCGTGGCGGCCGTGTTCAATCCTCGACTGATCATCGGCTCGGGCATCGTCATTCGGCTGACCGCGCAGGCCGAGGGCGGCGACGCGCGGGTGTTCCTCGGACAACGTTGCCTTCGCCTGGACGCCCGCCTGGGGCCGCTGGGGCGTCCGGTTCACGCTGTCGGCCTGAAGATGCTGTTGCCGCCCTTGCCGGGCAAGGACAAGCCGAACTGGCAGGCGGAAGTCAAGATCGAGTCCCTGGTCGAAGACGTGAGCCAACTCTATATCGAGGTCGACGCCCGCTGGGCGAACCCCGTGCAGTGGGATCATGATGTCATCATCGAGCGGGCCAAGATCACGCACGACTTCATCACCACTCGCATCGTCGAGTTCCTCCGCGCCTTCGACCAACCGGAGCAGCCGTTGTGAGGTTGGCCAGGGGGCCGATCCGCGCGGTCACTGCAGCCCTGCCCCAATCTCCTGTCGACGGGTATGCCTTCGCCGCCGGACCCTGGCGAGCGAGCCGCTGGAGTCGGAGGGCCTCGTCATCGGAACCGCCGGTCGGATTCGGAATCAGCGCTTCCGCCCGGTCATCAGTTCGGTTGCGGGAGCCCACGTCGTCGGGAGCATGATCGGTGTTCAATCCTGCAGCTCCGGCGGCGCTGGCCGCTCGGGTGTGCAGATTTCATTGGCTATTGCGACGATCCACCAACGTCCGTTCCTGCGGATGAGCTCAATGCTGTCAACGCCGCGCTGCGGCTGCCGGTCGGTGCCCTCGAGCCGAGCCTCGTACAGAACGAGCACGTGGGCGATGTCGCCGTACACGATCGGCTTCGTGCGGATGATCTTTTCGGAGAAGCCCCTGCGCTGGGCGTCGGATCGCTCGATGAAGCGGACGAAATCGTCGATGAAACCATCCAGTGAGAACACCGTCGTCTTGTCGCGAGCCGTGCGGAGCACGATGACCGCCTCAGGATCGAACAGTGCCCGCACGCTGTCCCAGTCCGGCGATTCGTCGGCCTTGAAGGTCACCCTCCGATAAAGCTCTGAAACCACGCTTTCCGCGACAGCCAGATCGCTCTGGGCCGGCTGTGACGACGCTTCCGGTGGCGCGGTTCCGCCTTTCGGCGTGATCTTATGCTCTTCGAGGAATGCCAGCACGATCCGGTTGAACTCGTCGGGCCGCTCCATGTTGACCATGTGGGCGACGCTGTCGACCGTGGCCGGACGCGCGCCGGGGATCTCCGCGACCAACCGATCGACGATCTTCAGAATGTCGGACATATCCAGCGTGCCCACGACCGCAAGCGTCGGAGCGCGGATTTCGCCCAGACGCTCGATCGCCGGTGGCTTGAGCGGCAAGGAGCGTCCCATGGTCCTGCCGGGCGCCATGCCGTGTTTCAACATGCCGGATACGGCCTGACGAACCTTCGGATCAACCTGGTCTGGTGATCGCTGCGGGCCGTCGGTCCATGATCGCAACACGAGTTCGCGAGCTTTCTCGTAATCTCCTGATTGTATCGCCTCCGCCTGTCGCCGGTGGTCCTCGGCGAAGTCCGCTCCTTCGAAGCGGTATCCACTCAAACCGGGAGCGACGGGGATCAGACAGCCAACCATATCCGGGTGTTCGATGGCGAAATCGATGGCGATGCGGCCTCCCAGCGACAAGCCAAGGACGTGGGCGCGACGAACCCCCAAGTGCTTGAGAAGCCGATACAGATCTTCCTCGTCGCGGTAGCTTCGGGGCGGCCCTTTCGACAGGCCATGCCCGCGGACGTCGTACAAGATGACTCGATATCGCCTGGCAAGGGCCCTGACCTGACCGTCCCACATCCGGTGGTCGATGCTGCCGCCGTGAATGAGCACGAGCGGCTCGCCTCTCCCCATCGCCTGGTAATACAGGAATCCGCCGTCAACCGGCGCGAAGCCGCTCTCGTATTGCCGGATGCCGCCTTTCGTCGGCCGGGCGGTAAGCGATAGAAACTGCCGGACGACCTCGTTGAAGGCCTCTGGCTGCTCGAGATAGGCCAAATGGCCGGCGTTCGCGATGACGGCTCTTTGGGAACCAGGGATGCCTGCTTCGATCGCACCGGCGTGAGCGTGGATGTCGGCGATGTCCTCCGCGCCGACGAGGATCAATGTGGGAACACGGATGCGAGACAGATTCGCCAGCACATCCTGCCCCGGGGCCTTCACATACTGATGCTTCTCGTCATTGAAATCTTGAGGGTTGGCCTTCAGCAAGCTGCGGGCTCGCTCCCGAGCAGTTTTGTTCGTGGGTGCAATTATGTAACGGTCTTCCACCCATTTGACGATGGAGGCTTCTTCGTCGGCGGCGAGGTTCGCATAGGATCGCTGAATGAAGTGCGCTGAGTAGCCCATGCTGTCAATCGGCGTGCCGACGAGGACGAGGGTGGCCACCATGTCGGGGTAGGTCAAGGCAAAATCGATGGCGAGTCGGCCTCCGTTCGACGAGCCGATCAGCGTGGCCCGCTGGACGTCCAGCGTTCGCAGGACGGCGAGGAGATCTTCCACATTTGAATAGGGCGCCCCGGGCGCGGGGGAGCGTCCATATCCTCGGCGATCGTACCGAATAATCCTGTAGTCCTTGGAGAAATCGTCCCACTGCCCGTCCCACACCTCGCTATGGAGCAGGCCATCGTGAATAAGCACAACAGCCGGCCCGCTTCCGGCGGCTTCGTAGTACAGCTTGCCGCCGTCCACCTCCACGTAGCCTGTGGTTTCGGCGGATGGCTTGCCGGCGGGCGCCGTAGCGGAAGGCGGGACGACGGGCGCGTCGGCCTGCGGCTTTGAGCCGGTCTGCGAGTCGGTCGGCTGTGACGCTCCCAACGAGAGCGCCAGAACCAGGTTTACCGCGACTAAGGCACAGTGATTTTGAATTTGCATCGCTTGCCGCCCTTCAGCACTGAGTCGACCAGTTCAATGTCAACCTTCGTACCGAGAGTTTGCTCAAACAGGTCCTTCACGTAGCCGAGGGAGCACAAACAGTAGGTGCCCGACAGACCGGCCGGCTTCGTTTCCACCAGGGGACACAGACAGGCACCTTCCGCTGCCGGCAGGCCCGTCTCCGCGCTGGACATATACTGGAAATACACGACCCGCCCTTCGACGCGGAATGAGCCGTCGGTCACACGTTGCTTGACCGCCTCCGCCCATTTTTCAAAAGGTACTGGAGTGATCTTCCGGCCTATTGATTTCAGGTACTCTCGATGGCAGACCTTGCCGTTGGCCATCATCAGTTTCTTCCGGTCAGCCTCGTCCAGCGTCTCGTCCATCACGCCGAAGAACCGCGGTACCCATTGGTCGACGAATTCCATCCGTTTCTTTATCCGCCTGTCGGGGGGTGACGATGGCGTATCCGTCGGCGGTTCGCTCGCCGAGGCGAGGTCGGCGGCGCAAAACATCGCGCAGAGGCACGAGCAGGTTCCGCCCTTGCCGATAGCGGACAAGAACTCTTTCCGGCTCATGGATGACGCGTCCATAGGTTCCTTCCACGATAAGAGGTATGTCTGAGGTCCGTGGTCAACAACAAGGATTGACGCAAGTCGGCAACGTCTTGTTGGTTAAACGGAGTGAGCCCGTCGGATCTCACGCGGAATTCCAGCTCTACTTGTGATCTCTTCCTGGGCTGCCGCGCGAGATTCACCCCGGCTGCGACGTCCGACCGAGTCCGGTGCGGAAGCACGCCGGGGCAGCGTGTCTCGATGAACGATGTGAGCTTCGAGGAAGGCAGGAAACGAGCGGCGAGCAGACGATCTTGGTGATCGGCCGCTCGCCACGGCGTGATTCAACACATTGTCGGAGTGGCTCGCTATTCCGCGGGCAGCGTCTCAGCCCGCAGATCGCCGTAGATCACGCGGACCTTGCCGTCGTCGAGTTGCCAGCGCAACAAGATCTCATTCGCGTCGTCGGGTGTTACTTCGTCGCCAAAGTACTCCGGCTTGCGGCCGTCGCGGACAAGCTTCATGTAGTACATCGTGCCGCCGCCGATCTCCATGCCCAGTTGTACCATTCCGGAGCGATCCAGCTCCTCAAACTCCGCCCGCCTCTCCTCGGTAACCATCTTGTGGAGCCGGCCCAGTATGGAGGTCGGCGTCAGGGCAGGGGGATACCGCCCCGTGAAGTAGGCCAGGCGCTTGAGGGCGTTCACAAGTGCGGTCTCGTCCGGCCGGGCCAGTTTGGCATCGACTCGGTGATAATCCTCCGGAATATTGGGCTGGAATAAGCTCGCCGCCAACGCCGCATCCCATCCGAACCGGTCGTAAACCAGCCTCAGCCGCTTGTCCCCCTCCGCCATCGGCATATTTACAAGCAGCTTGGCCGGCAACTGGGTAAGCGTGTCCACCCACAACTCCGCGTAAGCGGGCTCTGCATTCGCCTTGCTCGGCGGGGGAAAACCCAGTTTCTCGCCCGCCACGCGGTAACCGGTGGCTGCACGACCCTCAATGGTCTCCTCACCTAGTCCGATGGCGCTATCGTCCGTCAGCTTCCGCAGGGCTTGCAAGAATGCCTCCGGACTCCTTTCATCGAGGCTTGCTCCCGCTACTTGGTCGGTGCCGATCTCGATCCAGGTCTTTGTAGCAGGCTGCACAACGATCACCGGCCCCTGGGGTGGTGCATATTCTTGTGAAACGACCATGTCGTTCACCTTTATTTCGAAGTGGCTGCCGAATTCCTCGGAGAACTGCAAGGTGCCTTCTCCTTGAAATGTTGTCCCCTCCATCTGAATGCCCTCCGGCATCGTCACGCGGCACACAATTGTGCGGGCCTGCCGCAAGTGTTCAATCGCCGCGGCAAACGCGCTCTTCTGGCCTGCCGAAAAGACAAACAGGGCGATAAACAGGACGGCCGCGACGGGGATCAGCAGGGCTGCCGCGCGGCGGCCGGTCGTTTTATTCAAACTCATGGCAAAGTCTCCCAGGCGACCCCATCCGCGCGCCAGTGGATCCAGGATGGATCGCTGCGGCGCGCCGGCGGGCAGTGTCGCCATCAGTTGCTCGCGGAGCTTGTCGTGGTCGCGATCGAACGCCTCATACATCCGCACCCGATCAACATGCTCGCGTCGGGCGGCGGCGTAGAGTTCGCGGCAGGACGGGCACTCGCGGGCGTGCGTGAAGAGAGATGCCGCCTGCTCGTCGGCCAAGGCTTCCATGGCCAGCAGGTCCCAGTCTTGCGTGGGGGGGCAATTCATGGACGCACCTCCTGCATGTGCAGTATCTGCCGCAACCGCTGGACCGCGGACGACAACACGCGATAGAAACCCGATCTCGACAAGCCCAGGATCGCCCGGGCCTCTTCGGTATTGCGGTCCTGCAGGTAGTACACGTGCAGGACCAGTCGTTCCTTGTCCGTGAGAGAGGGTACGGACTTCCGTTCGTGCCGCATCAAACCGGCGATCTGATCACGTAGCTCGATAAGGCGTTGTTCCGGCGGCTCTCGCCAGTGCTCGGCCTGGTTTTGCCGATCGGCCCAACCGGCCAGCCCGCTCTGCTCGCGTCGCTTTTTTCGCCGCCATTCCCGACATACCTGCCGGGCGATGCCGACGAGCCAGCCGGCAAAGCGGTTCGGGTCGTGCAGGCGACCGATGTTCTTGTAAGCTCGCAGGAAAGCTTCCTGCGCCAGATCCGCCGCTGTCTGGAGGTGCCGCGTTTCGTCGTAGCAGATCGCGCGGATGAGACGTGCCCGTCGGTCGTAGAGCTCGGCGAATGCCGACAGGTCGCCGTTTCGCACACCGAGGACCAGTGTTCCGTCCGAAGCCGCCACGCCTGCACCTCTCATCTGTTCGATGGCCATCTACTGTACTAGTGGCCGCAGACGGGATTTCGTCCAGTGGAAAAAGCGAGAGAAGGAACGACCGACTTGGCTCGGCCATCGCCCAATTATCGAACCTCGACTTTGTCGAAGGCCGGCAGCCCGGCTAAGCGGCCGCGAAGAGGATGCTACGCCTGTGTTTCGGCCGCTGTCGCTACTCGGCTGCCGCGGTAAGTTGTGCCGCGCCATGTGGTGGTTTTGCGTCCGCCCACGCGGCGAATGGCGTTGAGTAACGCCCCCAGGCCGAAGACCGCGCCGACGGGATACAGGAGGCCGTAGAGTGGTCCGGAATGGTTCAGAGCGTAAAAGCGGAGCATGACGGAAATCTGGGCCAGACAGGCCGCGCCGGCCAGCCATGTAAAGTAATGCCAACCGGGCCAGGCCGCCGAACCCGTCAGGATCGCAACCAGCCCGCTGACCAGCCCGATCCAGGGGAGCATGCTGAACATGGTGATGACGAGGACCGACAGGAGCAGTCGCTGCAAGGTGCCGAAGCACCCGAAGAAAATGCGGCTCCAGCCGGCCCAGATTTGCTTCAACGAGGCGTACATCCGAACGGTATAGAGATCCTGATTTGACACGACCACAAGGCGCTGGCCCGCCGCCTTGGCGTAGCGGGCCATATGGATGTCCTCATTCAACTCGGTCTTGACCGGCTCATGGCCGCCGATTCTCTCGTAGCAGGAGCGGCGCATGAGCATGAAGGCGCCGTTGGCATAAGCGGCGGCGGATCGCGGATTGTTCACCCTTAAGGGATTGAACCAGATCATAAGGATGCCGCTGCAGGCCGGCTGAATCAGGCGCTCCCAGAAACTGTTGGCCTGATGCGTCGGCAGGACGGAGAGGAAGTCGGCGCGCTTTTCCTGGGCGTAGCGCATGGCGACGGTCAGCGCCCTGGGCGACGTGAACTCGCAATCCGCGTCCGTGAAGCACAACCACTCGCCCTCGGCGAGCTCCACGCCCTCACGCATGGCGTTGTTCTTGCCGAACCAGCCCTCCCGCAGTTGCTTGACATGAATGGCGGACAGCCTTTTGTCACCCGCGGCCAGGCGGTCGATGATGTCGGGCGTGCGATCACCGCTGCGGTCATCGATGGCAATGAGCTCCAGATGGGGGTAGTCCTGTTGAAGCAACGATTGCAGGCAGGTGCCTATGTTGGCCTCCTCGTCCTTGGCCGCGACCAGCATGCTGATGGTCGGGAGCGTACCGTTGGTATTGGAGTACATGCTGCTGTCCAGCGGCGGCATGGCCCGAGAGGCTTTGCTGAGCTGAAAGTGACGGCTGGTCCAGACCAACACGGCCGCGGCCGTGATCACGAACCAAGCCCACAGGATCGCATTCATACGCAGCTTCTCATCACCGGCGAGCCGGTTGTCGCGCCTGGCTCTGCTTCGGACCGCGGGGATTGCCCCGCCGCTCTCAGACGTCCTCCTCCGGTTCCTCGTGGTCGGGCTCGGTCCTCGTGGCGAGACCCTCGAAGAGGGCCGAGCCCACGCGGATGATGGTGGCGCCGGCTTCGATGGCGATTTCATAATCGCCGCTCATGCCCATGGAAAGCTCTTTGAACTGCGCCCCTACCTTACGATCGGATCGCAGGTCTTCGAAGATGTCGCGGAGGCGTTCGAAGCACAAGCGAACCTCGGCGGGCGTGGCGCCGAGCGGGCCCATGGTCATCAAACCGCAGAACCGGATGCCGGGCCAGGCGGCCAAATGCTCGGCGAGGTGGGAAACCGCTCCGACAGCAATCCCGAACTTGGAACGTTCGGCGCTGGTGTTGACCTGGAGCAGGATGTCCACGACACGACCGACCTTGACGGCCTGCTTGTGCAAATCTTCCGCCAGGCGCAGGCTGTCCACGCTGTGGATCAACTCCACCCAGGGGACGACCAGCTTGACCTTGTTGCGCTGCAGGTGGCCCACCATGTGCCAGCGGGGCCGCACCGCGCCCGCCTCCCGCCGCCCGGAGAGCACGTTCTTCCGTTCGATGGACTCGTGAATCATTCCCGCCCGCTGGTTGAGCTGTTGGGCGCGACTTTCGCCCAGGTCGGCGATGCCCAGCTCAAGTGCCTGGCGGACGACGTCGACATCCACGTATTTCGTGACCGCCACCAGGCGCACCCCGGCGGGATCGCGCTTGGCCCGGCTGCACGCCGCCTCCATGCGCTCGCGAACGCGCTTGAGGTTTTCGGATAGCTTGCGTCGCACTAGTACAGGATTGCCGATCACGGCAACGCTTCCCTTCGTCCGTGCCCCCATGTCGTTCATCCGAACGGTCCCGCGTCCATCGGCGGGGATTCTAACCTCCGGCCACGTCCTCCAACAAGCCCCCACGCCTCCATGCCTCCAGCAGCCGCTCCCGCCGCCGTTGGAGCATTTCCAGGACAGCCTCTCCATCCACCGGATCTGTGAATTCCGCGGAGGCCACCACCGCCCGAAGCTGGTCGATCGTCACCGCAGCCATTCGACGGGCCATCCATTCCGCGTCGGCTTGCGTCATGCGGTCGAAGGCGGTGTTGGGATTCTGCGATCGCCATGCCCGGGCATTACCCTCCGTCAGCAGCTCGAACGAACCGACCGCTGGACTCTTGACCGGCACGGTCCGAGGTAGCGCCGGCAGCAGACCGAGCGTTGCCGCCCCGAGCAATTGATATTCGACGTCCCAGGTGTAGCGCCATCCGCGCCAGGCTTCCTTGGGATGCCCGTTCCAACTGCCGAGACAGGAATTGAAATCCACCAGGTAGCAGAAGGCCCGGCCATCCTCCACCGCCACCAGCGTGTTGTTATCTGTCCGGTCAGTATCGTTGAGCCAGGCCGCGACCAGCCGCAAAGCCCGCACCTCCCGCCGCATGCGATAGCAGTCGAACTTGAACTCCCCGACGGCCTTGCCCGGAACGAACGCTGACGCGGTCGCCCTCTTGCCGTCGTAACGGGCGTCCCCAGTGCCGTCTATCCTGGTCAGATAGGTCGTCGGCACGCGGTAGCCCATCAGCCAGTAGATTCGTGAGCCGATCATCTCCGCCGATGTGCCCAGCTCGGGGTACGCCGGATCGTCGAGCTTGACCAGAAACGTCCGCCCCCCGGCATCCTCGCCGATGAAGCCTGGGGTAGCCCCTTTTTCCTTGGCCTTCTTGACCTGCCAGGGCCCGGCGGGCGGGGCGGCGGCGGGCGGGCCGACCCGGAGTTGGTCACCGGGGATGCCCCGGATGTCACGGTTGACGAAGAACGGTCCATCGGCGACCTGACCATCAGGCCCCACATCCCACGCCTCGTCGCCCGCCAGTGCCCGGCCCGCCCAACTGAAGATCAGGTAGTCCCGCACGGGATAGAGGTAGCATGTCTTCAGCCAAATATTGCCGAGCGAGTCGTTGATCGGTTCGTAAGGCCGGTCGAAGACCGCGGCCTTGTTGTCGTATTCAAGCTCCGCGCAACCAGGCGTCAGCCAGGTCGTAAGCAGGAGGGCCGAGATCGTGAGCGCGCATCGCACGCCCTGATCTGTATCGCACCGCTCCCGGCCGGTCAAATCCCGCGTGCTGGCTCAGCGGAGGCCTCCTCGTCATAAAGCTCATCACGCGCTGCTCGGCGCAGATATCGCTTCCCATCCCTCCCATTATTCCCATCCGTCCCATTCTGTCTCCCAGCATCGGCCTCAATCCCTGGATCCTCTGGGCCCCTTGGCCGCCCGTTCTTTTTTCCTTGTTCCGCTTGCCTCCGGCCGAAGATTAGGTTATAGTTAGCATAGAGGCCGCCCCGGGCGTCGGCCCGGGCTGCATGAAGTTGCATGGAATCGCATGGAATTGCGCTTCTTTTTTTCGCGCCAAGCTTGAGCAGGCCGCGGACTCGCCGCCGGGCCGATACCGTGTGGACGAGCCAGGAGGATGACGACGAACCAGGAACCAGGCACTAATAACCGCCGGAATCACCCAGTTGCGATAACACGCTCTAACACGCGCTAAAGTGCGGCGAAAAAAATTTTGGCCCGCGCACATGCAACTGCCAGCCGCCGCCAGAGCCTCGGCTGCCCCACGAATCGTGGGGAGGCCCAGCCTGATCAGAGCCCGAGCGGGAGCGAGGGGCATGGGCCCATCAGAGCCGATCAGCCGGCCGTCTGCAGCGCTTTGCGGCGGATCGCAGCGCCGGGGACCTGCAAGCGTCCTGCTGCCGCCATCGGCTGCCTCCTGAGCGTCGGGGGATGGCCAAGGGCGAAGAGCCCTCAACTAACGGCCGCACGGCTTTTCAGGCCGTTTCAGGAGATTTCAACTTATGCCGAGGTCCACGAAGTTGAGAAGTAGATCATCGACCGGCGTTACCCTCCGCCCTTTGAGGGCGTTCCATGCGCTGGCCCCGACCGCTCGGCCGCATCATCCACCCGCAGCATCCCTAGTCGCCGGCAGGCGATCGCGAGGACGATTGGAATCGCCGCCAGGGCCGCGATCAGGTACGGCAAGTGCAAGCGAAGCAGAGCAAAGCCGAGGATGACGAAGCCCAGACCGATCAAATAGCAGAGCAGGACCGTCCGGCGGACGGAGAGCCCCCGGTCGCGGAGCTGATCGTAGAAATGACTGCGGTCGCCGATGAACAGAGGCTTGCCGTTCAGCCAACGGCGGGCAATGGCCAGGGCAGTGTCGAAGATGGGAAATCCAAAGACGACCAACGCGCCGGCGAGCCACCGCCATGAATGCTGCTCGGCGAAACGGATCAGGATGACCGCGACGTTGAAACCCAGCAGCAGCGAGCCGCTGTCGCCCATAAAGATGGAGGCCGGGTTAAAATTGTAGCAGAGAAAGCCGACGCAGATGCCGCAGACTGCGACGGCGAGCAAGGCCTGTACCAATGCGGCCGTGCCGGGGGAAGACGTTGCAGCGCCGGCCAGATCCGAGGCCACGGCCACGAAGCCCAGGGCGGCGATCGCCAGGATGCCAGCACACAGACCGTCGAGGCCGTCGATCAGGTTGGTGGAGTTGGATGCTCCTGCCAGGACGACGATGCAAAAGACTCCGCTCAGGCCGGTCAGAACGGCGTCGGCGAACATCCAGGCCGGAAGGGTTCCCCGCAATGGGGCCAATAGTGCCTCAGCAACCTGCCGGCCGATGCCACCGTAGAGCAGGAAGGCCGCAGCCACGGCCTGGATGAGCAGGCGAAGGCCCGGACGAAGGCCATGGACGTCGTCGATGAGGCCGGTGAGCATCAGGATCGTGCCCGCGATGGCGATCCATGGCATCTGGGGGCGGCAGGCCGGGAACAGCAGCATGGCGCAGTGCAGAGCAGCGAGCCAGCCGACATACATGGCCACGCCGCCGAGGTAGGGGATCGGCCTGCCGTGCGGTTTCAGGCCCGAGTCGGGCCGATCATAGAGCTCGATGGACACCGCCACGCGCCGGACGATCGGCACGGCGATCAACGTCAGGGCCAGCCCGGCGAGGAGCGGCCAGAAGAGCGGTCGCAGGAAATCCATCCCTGATGCACTTGCGACGATAAACCAGGCCACCTCGCGACGCTCCGTTGGACCTGAACCCGTGATCCCCGACTCCAGGGATCAACACGTGACTGCTTGCGGGAGGCGATGTTATTCAAATCGCTGCGAGGCGTCCATCCCAGGCGTCACGCGAGAGTACCGGCAAGCCGGCACGGACAAACCGGTTTTGTCCGTGCCACCGGGAGGGGATGACAGCGGCTAGTGTCAGCGTCCGGCTTGCTCTCCAGGGGCGGATGTCGGCGGGAGTTCGTCCATCCGGCGATAAATGCGGAACCCGGGGCCGGGCTGATCGGTAATCGCCGGCTTCTGAAAAGACATGTAGAAGTGGTCGAGCCTGCAGAAAAGGTCCGGTGGCAGGTCGGCCTTGTAAGCGTCAATCTGGTGGACGAGTTCGTAGCGGTCCTTCATCATCGTGGCCAGAAATGCCCGCTCCGTTGCATTGTGCCCATCGAGGTAATAAACCTGCGGCCACTCGACGAGGACGATCCAGCGGTACTGAAACACCAGGGCCGGGTCGCGGAGGAGAACTGGGCGAAGCAGCTCCGTCGCATCAGACTGGCGGATCGGCCGGTGATGGAACATGTACGGCAGTGCCGACCAGCCACCGGACCACAGCACGGGCTCATCCGGCGGAACATGGGCAAGGATCCAACTTCGCAGCTCCAGTCGCGTGTCCTCTCGGCCGGCCACGCGGTCGAAGGCGGTGAGGCGCATGATGCTCGGCGCGAGGAACGCCAGCGTGACGACAATGGCTGGCACAGAGGCTCGATGCCGATGTCGAAGTCTGCCCGGCAGAGTTTCGGGGGCTTGTGCCGTGCTATTTTGTGGCGGCCCGCTCCGCGGCGTGCTTGCGCGAGATCGCCCCAGGATTCGGCCGAGCGTCCTGCTTCGGGCGCGGACGCGCAATTCCAGCAGGGCGGATCGCATGGCCCAACCACAGGCGATCGCCAGGAAAGGCAGGACAGGGTTCATGTAGCGGATGAAGACGCGGTCGCTCCGGCCGGTAAAGAGGAAGTACAGCACCGGCAGCGACCAAAGCAGCAACGCCCGACCATCCCGGCGGAGTGCCATCCATACCCCGCCGGCCAGCGTGGCGATCAGCACCGGAAGGCCGAGCCCGTGGGCCAACGCCACGCGGAGATAGAACAGGTAACCGCAGGGGCCCGGTTGGGCGGGCGGTTCCTTACTGACCAGGAGGATCTCCCAGGTGAAGTCATCCCAGGCCTTCTCGAAGTGGATGAAGAAATAGGGCGTAGTGGCGGCGAAGACGGCGACAGTGAGCCCCGCAGCCAGGATGGCCGCCAGGACAGCCCACAGCACCGGTTCCGTGCGGTGATGCCTGCGAGCCGTGACGATAATCGCTACGGCAAACGGCCAGCACAGCCATGCAGCGGTGTACTTCGTCCCGATGGCCAGTCCCGCAAACGCCGCCGCCCAGATAAGGCGACGCAATCGGCCGTCGCGGTGCAGCTTGGTCAATTGCCAGAACGAAAGCGTCATGAGCAGCACGCACGGCACGTCCGTGACGCCGAAATGCGAGTCCCGGACGTGCAGGTAGCACAGGCACAGCACGAGTGCGGACAACAGGGCCGTACCGCGGCCAAAGAGCTGCCGCGCCGCCGCGTAAACCACGCCGACCGTCAGGGAGCCGCACAGCGCGGCGATGATTCGCAGGACCAGATGGAACGCCGCGGGGTTCTCCGAGAACATCGCCTGGAGGCTGTCGGCGGTGGTTGTCCCGAGGAGACGGAGGCCCCACTGCAGTAGCTTGAAGCAGCCAAAGGCGGTGTAGATAAGCAGCGAGGGATACGAGAAGAAATCCGGGTCCCAACCGGCGATGGTTTCCAGACGCACAGCGTTGGCCACTATGGTTTCTTCATCCGGACGGGCCAGGGTATTGGGCAGGCCGAACTGCAGCCCCACGCACCGCGCGATGAAGGCCAGCGCGATCAAGGCAGCGCAATGCTTGGCCGTGGTGGACCAGGCGCGTGAGGTCGCGTCGTGCATCCTTGTACTGTCGGCAGATCGGCCAAGCACAGTACAATATCCTGACCCAGCCCGCCGGCGCGGCCGATGAAAGCCATCCCGGTGATACCCGCTGGGCACGAGTGCCTCATGGAAGCGGCGGCTTTGGTTTCTCGTCGACGGCTCTGGCTGGCTCGGATCGTGCTGGTACTTGTCGCCCTGTTCTGGAGCTTGAACGGACCGCTGATCAAACTTCTTAGCCAACCGCAGGACCGCCTGCCCGCCGTGACGATCGCCTGCTATCGGTCGCTCATCGGTGGACTGGTCCTCTTGCTGCTGGCCTGGCGGCAGTTTCCTACGCTCAAACGTGTCCGGCCGGGTTGGCTGGTCGGGGCGGTGCTGGTTTTTTCCCTGATGACGCTGACGTTCGTGGTCGCGACAACACGCACTGCCGCTGCGAATGCCATCGTTCTGCAATACAGCGCCCCGATCTGGGTGTTTCTGCTCTCGCCGCTGCTGCTGAAGGAGCGGTTTCACCCAACCGAAGGTCTGGTTCTGCTGATCGCGATGTCCGGCGTGGCGGTGATTTACTTCATGCATCCAGCCCACGACAAGCCGGCCCTGCTCATCGGCCTGATGAGCGGCCTGGGTTACGGGCTGGTCATTCTCACGCTTCGCAGGCTGCGTGCAGCTGACCCCATGGCCGTGACGGCAATGAACTTTCTTGGCTCAGGTCTGCTGCTGCTACCGCTGGTGGGCGTGTGGGGGAGCTTTGCGATTACCTCTTCGCGGCAACTGTTTTTGCTCCTGACGCTGAGCCTGGTGCAGATGTCGCTGCCTTATCTGATGTTCGCCTGGGCCCTGCGATATGTGGAGGCCCACCGCGCCTCGCTAATCGTGCTACTCGAGACCATTTTCAATCCCATCCTGACATATGCCGCAGTCGGCGAACCGGTTCCGAGGCCGACGCTGATCGGCGGCCCGCTGATCCTGCTGGGCGTGATCGGCTGGATCGTCGTGACCTGGCGCGCAAGCAGCGTCGCGGGGAGCAGGGCCGCACATGATCAGGCAGCTGCCGACGGCAAGTAGGCCGAGTGCGCGAACCGTGGGAAGCGGTCGCCTCGGCCACGTTCGATCCGCGGTATGGGCGGCACAGTTCGCTGCCCTGGCAGGCTGCTGGATCACGTTTGCCCGGGCACTCCGGCACCCTGTGCCGATACGGGTTCTGAGGTTCACACTGACGAGTTGTCGCTCGATGGCCGGCATTAGACGGCCGGTCCTGGCGTCCGACCTCGGTCTGCGGGTGCCGGTCTCATTTCCTTCTGCTTTACGGATTCAGCAGTTTCTGCACAAAGCTCTCTACGTCGGCAATTGTCATGAAGCCGTCCGCATTCATGTCTGCGGCGCAGAATTCATCGAACTGAACGCCGCCGGCGTACGGATCGATCAGCACCTCGACGAATCGCTGCACATCCCGCCCGTCCACCAGGCCATTTCCGTCCACGTCGCCAAGCACCACGCCCGCGCATGAGTTGTGGACGATGCCCCAAATCTGCACGTCGTCAATGTTCCAGCCGGGATACGTGGTCGAATCGGCGGTGGTCGGCCCCATGCCCCAGCGGATGTACACAGTTGCATGACTGTCTGCTACAGCCGATATGTCGTAGGTCTGTTGCAACCAGGCCGTGTCACTGATAGGGGTCGTGTTCTGCCAGATCGTCGACCAGGCAGATCCGTCGTTGGACACCTCGATGGTCGCGTGCGCGTACGTCGGCGCGTCCACGCCCAGCCATCGCCAGAACTTCAACTGCACCTGGGTGGCGTGGGAGCAGTCCAGGGCCGTCGCCGTCAGGTAGCGGGCGGGCATGCCGCGACTGTAATCACCAGTGAGGTTGTAGCCGCAGACATTCACCCCCGTGTAGCCATTGTTCGGATCGCGATTGTGCGTCCCGCCACCGGTCGGATGGCCGAAGGCCCACAGGCCCGTCGTGCTCCAGCCGGGGTCGGTGTTCATGGGGAAGTCGAAGACCACCTGCGGGATCCCCACGCCCACCGTCAACGACACCGTGGCGATGTTCGATGTCGCCGTCGCGTCCTTGGCCGCATAGGTGAACGAAGCCGA
>DATKKX010000404.1:0-5331 GCA_035542775.1 Phycisphaerae bacterium
TGAGCACGGCTGTCAACAACAAGACCGAATACTGCGAGCACCTGCTCCGGCCGGGCAACACCAACTGCGCCGGCTGCGGCATGTCGCTCGGTCTGCAATGGCTCGACCAGGGTCTCGCCGGCGAAAAGCCGATGATGGTCATCCCCGCGTGCTGCGGTATTGTCACGGCGGGCGCGTTCCCGACGTCCAGCTACGGCGTCCCCACTGCCGCCACTACTTTTGCCAGCTCGCCGGCGGTCGGGACCGGGCTGGCTGTCGTGGCCGAATTGAACGGTGAGACCAACCCGGTTGTGTGCTGGACCGGCGACGGCGGCACTTACGATATCGGCATCGCCACGCTCTCCGCGGCCGCGGAGCGCAACGAGAATCTCATCTACGTCTGCTACGACAACGAGATCTACGGCAACACCGGCGGGCAGCGCAGCAGCGCCACTCCGGAAGGTGTGTCCACCACGACGACGCCCAAGGGCAAGCTGGAGTGTAAGAAGGACATCATGGCCATCATGGTGGCCCACCGTGTCCCGTACGCCGCGACGCTGTCGCTGGCCCACCGTGACGACTTCCTCCGCAAGGTTCAGACCGCGCGAAAGACCAAGGGCTTCCGCTTTCTGCTCATTCTCTCGCCCTGCCCGACAGGCTGGAAGTCGGACCCGGCCGAGAGCGCGGAATTGATCGGCCTGGCCGTGCGCTGCGGCATGTTCCCGCTCTATGAGGTCTTCGACGGCTTCCGGTATCGCATCAACGTGCGGCCCGACGGCCTGCCGGTCGAAGAGTACATGAAGCGGCAGCGGCGCTACCGCGCCGCCAAGATCGACCCGGCGGTGATGAGGGCCCAGATCGAAAAGCAGTGGCGCTACCTCAACGCCATGGCCGAGATGTTCCCCGCCGAATTCGATTGAGGGCCCAAAAAGGTGTCAGGAAGATTTTCCAATGCGGGAAAACTCATCCTGACACCTTTTTCAGGCGAGGAAATCGCCCTGGCCCAAATGGCCGAGCTGCCCCTCGTCGTCGTCCACTGCCAGCATCTCGGCAACGCCGAAACCGGCGTGGTGCTCCCCGGTGATGTCGACGTGGCACGCACTCAGCATGTGGGCCTCAGCGGGGTACCCGTGCCCACGCTGGCCGTGGCCGACGCCGCCTCGGCCCCTCGGCTCAAAGACGCGGCGTTCGACATCGCCCGCCGCCTGCGAACCCCCGTCATCCTGCTGACCTCTATCGGCATCGCGATGCCGGATGCCGTTGCTGATCTCCACGGCGTTTGTCAGTCCTCCCTCATGGAGGCCGAGGCTCCTGCCGAGCCGCAGCTCGCCGGGGGGCCCGCCCCCCCAAGCAGACGGTCCCCGATTGTGCAAGTTGATTCAGTTGTGATCAACCTCTCCTCCGATGGGAAGACCGACGCACGCCTTGCCGATGGCTCGCTTCCCCTAGACACCGCCCCGCGGCCCGGCCACGTGCAGTTCGCCGGCACGGTTAACGGCCGCCGCGTCTTCCTGAACCTCAAGCCGACCGAGATCGAAGCCCGTTTGAGCCGCCTGCGGGACAAGATCCTCAATGCTGCCCCGTCGCTGGAATTCGTGCAGGCCGACATCGACCCGGACGCCGAAACGCTGCTGCTCTCTTACGGGCTCGCCGATCAGGCCGCGCGAGAGGCGGTCAAAATCGTCCGCGCCGCCGGCGCCCGCGTTTCGCATCTGACGATTTTCAGCCTTTGGCCCATGTCGCAGGACGCTCTTCGCCGCGCCCTCACGCCGTTTGTCCGCCGCGTGCTCGTCCCGGAGCTAAACCTCGGCCTCTACGCCGCCGAGCTGCAGCGCGTGTTCCACAACATCAAGATCGAGTCGCTGGCCTGCTACGATGGTCGCTTGATTGAGCCCGCCGTTATCGCCAAGCGGATCACCGACTGGCCATGTGGGTGACGAGCGGCCGCGGCGGACTTGTGGCACACCGGGCCCGCGCTGGAATAACCGCGGGCAGGGAGCAGAACGAGGCATGGTGCAGTTTCGCTCGCCGGGTCAAGCCTGGCAGGGGCAGGCAGGAGAACGACTATCGGAAGCCATCATGGCTTTTATGACCATCGTCACCGCGTCGCCCCCTTTCTTTGTCGCCGGGCGGCTGCCATGGCCGCAAAGGAGCCACCTTCCTCCAAAACTTTGAGGTTCCCTGGAACTACGATCTCCCCTCCGGCGTCAAATTTCATGATGCTCGGCTTTGAGGGACGGTATAGTGGAACCTGAGGCATACGGTAAGAATCTGGCCGGTGCCAACGGCGAGATCGGGGCATGGGGGGCATATGCAGGAGGAGGCTCATGACAAGGAGAATGTTCCGACCGACATTTGTGAGCTTTTTCTGTTGCATTGCGTTTGTTCCCATCACGACAGGCCAGACGATCTGGTACGTGGACGCCGCCCACTGCCCCGGCCCCGGTTCGGGCACGCCGGCCGATCCGTTCTGCACAATCCAAATCGCCATCAACGCCGCGGCCCCATCCGCCACTCCGCCAGATGAGATCGTTGTCGCCGATGGCGTGTACAGCGGAGCGGGAAACAAGAACCTGGACTTCCACGGTAAGGCAATCACGGTTCGCAGCGCGAGCGGCGACCCGGCCACGTGCATCATCGATTGTGAGAACGAGGGGCGGGGCTTCTATTTCCACAGCAATGAGACGGCGGCCTCAATCGTGATGGGCTTGACCATCCGATACGGGCGGATGACGCCCTATACACCCGGTAGTCTCGGCGGCGGCGGCGTCTGCTGTGAATCGTCCAGCCCGACGATCAGCCACTGCATCATCAGCCACAGCGGAGCGGGTACTCGCCTCGGCGGGGGTGTATTCTGCATCTCTGGGTCCAG
Organism: Phycisphaerae bacterium; assembly: GCA_035542775.1. Lineage (GTDB taxonomy): Bacteria > Planctomycetota > Phycisphaerae > UBA1845 > UTPLA1 > DATKKX01. The sequence goes on from DATKKX010000404.1 coordinate 2,852, forward strand.
CCCGACGCTGACCGGCTGTTCGATTGAGATGAATGACGCCGCGTGCGGTGGCGGGGTATATTGTACCAACTTATCTGCCCCGACCTTGACCGACTGCACGATTAACGGAAACACAGCCATTTCTGGAATCACCTGTACCGGCGGCGGCGGCATCTGCTGCGTTTCTTCCTCCAGCGCCACGTTGACCAACTGTACGATCAACGAGAACAACGGTCTGTGTGGCGGCGGGGTGTCCTGCGAGTGATCAAGCGTGACGCTGAACGGATGCACAGTCAGCGGAAATACGGCACGTTCCGGCGGCGGCATATATTGCTCATCCGCCGAAGCAACCCTGATCGACACCACCATCAGCGGTAATACCGCCGGCGGAACAAGCCAACACTGCGGTGGTGGCCTCTACTACTCTGCTGCAGCCGGCCAAAGCGTATTCACGAACTGCATCATCAGTGGGAACCACGTCGCCGGGCCTGTCGCCCGCGGCGGAGGCATATACTGTTCGGCGACATCAGCCTGGATGGCGCTGACCAACTGCCTGGTCGTCGGAAACACCGTCTCAGCGACCTACGATTCCAGCTATGGTGGGGGGCTCTGCCTCGACTACCCGTCTCGATCAACGGTCATTACAAACTGCACCATCACCGGCAACGCAGCCGCCGGAAGTTACGGCGGCTACGGCGGCGGCTTGTGCTGCCATGACGCCGAGCCGGCCGTGACCAACTGTATCCTCTGGAGCGACCTGCCTCAGGAGATTGCTTCTCCTGGCTCCATTCACGCGTCTCCGACCTACTGCGACATCCAAGGCGGCTGGGCCTACGGCTCTCACAACATCAATGCGGACCCGCTCTTCGTCGACGCCGCCAACGGCGACCACCACCTCGCCGCCAATTCCCCCTGCATCGACGCCGGCAATAACGCCGCGATCCCAGAGGGCATCACAACCGATATCGACGGTGATCCGCGGATCATTCGCGGGCGGCCCCTCCACATTGTGCTGCCGCAACCCGTCCCTCCGCCGCCCGTGCCGCCGCCGACCGTCGACATGGGAGCCTACGAATTCAAGTTGATTCTGGCTGAGCCGGATGCAATCCCGATCGGGCGCCAAAGCCGCGGTCCAAGCGGTGACATGAGGCAGCCTCTTCCCCCGCCAATCACCCGCCCTACTCGTGCCGCAGCGCATCAATCGGGTGCAGGATCGCCGCCTTGAACGCCGGGATGATCCCGAAGATCACCCCGACCCCCGCGCAAAAGCCCATCGCCAGCAGCACCGCCCAGTACGGCACGGTCACTTTGACCATGGCAGGGTGCAGCGAGGCCGTGTAGCACAGCCCGTAGCCCAGGCCCACGCCGATAGCGCCGCCGACGACCGCCAAGGCCACGGCCTCGGTAAGGAACTGCGACATGATGTCCCGCCGCCGGCCCCCCACGCTCTTGCGCAAGCCGATCTCGCGGGTCCGCTCGGTCACCGACACCAGCATCACGTTCATGATCCCGATGCCGCCGACGATCAACGAGATCCCCACGACGCCCGCCAGCACGCTGGTGGCGATCATCTTGATACGCTCGAAGTCCCGCAGGAACTCGTCCTGCCGGAACAGACGAAAATCGTTGGGCACGCCCGGCTGGAGGTTGTGCCGCTGACGCAGCACCCGGGTCATCTGCAGCGAGCAATCCTCGACCTCCTCCTCCTTGGTTGCCTCGACCATGAAGGCCATGAACGTCCGGGCGAAGGGTAGCAGCTTGATCGCCGTGGTGTAGGGGATAATCACCACGCGATCCTGGTTCTCCCCCATCATGTCCCCCTTCTTCTCCAGAATCCCCGCCACCCGGAAGCGCTGCCCGTTGATGAAAACGAAATTGTCCACGATGGAATCGTCGCAGCGGAGCAACTCGAGCAGGTCGTGCCCCAGCACGCATACGTAGGAGCCGTTGTCCACGTCGATCGGTCCGAAGAAACGGCCGCGGTCGACAAAAAACTGACGGATCGTCTGGAACTGCTCATTGGCCCCCCGCATCTGGATGTTCTGGGCCTTTTCACGGCCCAGCTCGACGGTGACATTGGAGAAGACAATCGGTGAGATCCGCCGGACCTTGTCGCACATTGCCCCCACCGCGCGGATGTCGTTAATGTCCAGGTTCACTCGGCCCATCATGTGCCCGTGCATGCCGGAGGGGTTCCACGGAATGACGAAGATCAGGTTGGTGCCGAAGCCGCGGAGCATGTCGGTGACGTAGTTGCCGAAACCCTGGACGATGGACACGACGGTGATGGTCGAGGTCACCGCGATGATGATCCCGAGGGTGGTCAGGAGGGCGCGGAGCTTGTTGACCCAGATCTGCACGAACGCGGTGAGAACGTTCTGCCAGTGACGCTCGATGACCGCGGAGAGCCACAGCAGGAACCGCCAGAGCAGCAACCCCACCCGGACCAGGGAGCCCCTGGATGGGACCGGCGCGCAACCAGTTAGAGGGGGCGAAGGCAT
>DATKKX010000405.1:0-9122 GCA_035542775.1 Phycisphaerae bacterium
AGGCCATGAGGTTCAGGTATTCTTCCGGCACCATTCGATAGTTCTTGATAGCGATGGCGAACTGCCCGGGGCTGATGATCTTCTCGAATGCCGCGTACAGAAAATAACACGCGACGCTGAGCGCACAGAGGTGAGCGATGATCATCTTCACCTGATTGCCGTTGCCGCCGTTCAAGTTCAGTCTCCCGCGACGATCCAATTCTGGAAGCGAGGAGACGCCACGATCTCCTCCCAGCCGTTTTCATAGATGAAGACGTTCTTGAAGTCGAAATCCCGCCGCAGAACGTCGCTCACGTTGTGGCTGGCTTCACAGCCGCCGCCGCCGCAATACACGATCACGCGTTGTTCTGTTGAAATGAGACTCCGCAGCCTTTCGATGTCGTTGTAGATGGCGCTGGAGGGCAGGTTAATCGCGCCACGTAGATGCCCTTCTGCATATTCGGACGGCTCGCGAGCATCAACCAAACAGGCGGTTCCGCTGACCAGGGCCTCGAGCACGGCATCCGAGTCCACCGTGCCCGGCCGTGCCCGCGTCGCGGTGGAGCCGCGCGCCGGTTCGGTCGATCCGCCTGCTCCAGCAGGTTTGTCGTCTGGGCGGGTGGTGACATCGCCGCCGCCCTTGTACATTCGATGGGAATACGCGTGCGGCTCCGCCTTGGGCGCAGCAGGATCAAGCGGCCTGCGGACCCACTCCATCTTGTGACCGAAGACGTTCGCGGCGGCGGCTACGGCGCTGCTGAAGAGCATGACGGCTGCGAGCTGAGCCAGAGTGCGTCGCATGCAACTGGACCTCTGTAAAGCCGGCTGGTCGGCCCCCGGAATTTCGCCCCCCGGGGAAGCGGCGTCTCAATTGCCGCCACCTTTCGGGGTGTCATTCACTCGTCAACCTCCGCTGGGCATGGTGGTCGCTGCGGGCTGACCCCGTGCCGGCGCTTGCTTGGCAGGCGCCATCTGCGGGGCGTCCAGACGCTGAACCGTCCCCGGCTTGACCGGCGCGTTCGGATTCAATAGCCGATGGGCGGGGTTCGGTCGGTGGTCCTCCTCTTTCAGCGATGACAAGTGCGATTGCGCCTCCTCGACCGTCAGCTTTCTGGCGGCAGGAGGACTGGCGCTGGTCGGCGCACCCGCGGCCATGGCCATCTGCGTGACGGGCACCACCACCTGAGGCATCGACGCGTTATCCGTCTTGAATGTGATCCGGTCGCCACCCGGCGGGGCCGTGTAGCCGGCGGGGACGTCAACGTTGACCTTGTACTTCATCCCCGGCGTCATCTCTTCGACAGTCAACTTGAGGTCGGGGTTGCTTGACTCTACGCCGGACAGCTTGACCGGCGTCGTGGCGTTGTTCTGCACGTAGAGCTGGCGGGTCGACGCCGTCGGTAAGTCCTTTGGCAAAGACAGATTGGGCGGCATGACTTCCACGTCGGGGGTGATGTAGGCATTGACCGGCACCGACAGGGTCGGCGATTCCTTGATCCCCGTGGACATTTCGATGGAGCCTGCGACGCTGCCGACGCCCGGCGAGGAGGCGAACGCGACGGTCAACTCGAACTGCTTGCCGGGCTCGACGACCGCGGTCTCGACGCGGAAAGCCGGGTTTGTGCAACGCACGTCGGTGAGACTGGCGTCTCCTTCCAGGTTATTGACGATGGTCAGCTTCTGCACCCGACCAGGATCTTTGGCCGCGTCGGCCGTGAGTCGGCCGAAGGAGGCGCTGGGCGGCCTGACTTCGACGGCCTGCCACACGTCGCCTTCCAGCTTCAGGGCAATGGTTCCGCCCGCTCCGGGCACGTTGGTGCTCACAGTGATCGACTTGGAAAGGTGGCCGCTGTAATGGCCGGTACCCATCTTGACGGGGATCTTTCCGGACTCGCCGGGCTGCACGATCCGGTCATACTGACCGGCAACGGTGCATCCTCAGGAAGGCTTGGCGCTGAGGATCTCCAGCGGACCATTGCCCGTGTTGGTGAACCAGAAGTCGTGCGCGATGTCCGAGCCGGCAGGGACCCGCCCGAAGTTGAAGTCCTGCGTGTCGAACGCGATACCCGGCACCTCGCCCGGCTTCAACTGAACGGTGGGTTGTGGAGCCGGGGGCTGCTGAGGAGCGGCTGCTTTGGGAGGCTCCGCGGGCGGTTTGGAGGGATCGGGCGGACCCATTTCCAATTTCGCTTTTGCGGGCTGCACGGCTGTGGGCTGCGCTGCAGTCATTTGCTCGGGCCTGGCAGCCGCCTCGGGCCGAGGCGAGCCCTGACCGGCGGCGTTCTGAGCCTGCGTCATCACAGCACACAAAGCCAGCACGACGCCGACCAGACATGCTGATCTCTTCAACCTGTTGATCACACTCATGAGAGATTACTCCTCTGTGAGACGGTGAACTCGCATCGCAATGCGCACGCCAGGGATTGGCGAGATTCCCTCCCCGTCTTATCTCGCGAGTATACCGGCAGGATATGAATTATCGGTGTAACGACTGTGTAACGAGGGGCCGGAGAAGGCCTCTTTTGGGCATCGTGTGCTGATTCGTCGGCCCCCGAGCATCAGTCGGTTGATCCAATATCGGACTTGATGTCCGGCGGCCTGCAGTGGGAAGGCGGGCTCGGGTGGCGCTATTTGCCCGCTCGCCGTGCCCGATCTCCTCGTCGCCAGGCAAGCCGGCGGCGATGTCGCACGCTCACTTTGTTGCGCCGGCCGGCCCACCGGAGGCCGACTGGGAGAAGACGATCGCGGCGAGTAGCATTTGACCGTACCGATCCCAAATTGCACCTGGCGCCCAGGTCCCCGCGTCCTTGGGCAGTTCAACCGTGACGATCGGTATGCCCAGCATAAGGCCCGCATACGAGCCGAGAGAGCCCGACCGGCAGCCGAGCTGCTTCACAGGCAGGTCACAGCGAGCCGCCATTGCCCGCGCCAGAGCATCCGCGGGGCCGTCGTAGTCTATGCAGGCGTTGCCTTCGTTCGCGGGCTGGTGGAGGCTCACGATGCGTCCCGGGTGAAAGGTGCCGATCAGGCGATGCACTGCGGTGCTTTCCGGCTCCGACAAAGCCGACGAGCCGGTGTGCGACCCGTTCTCGAAATTCGAGGCTGGAAAATTCCTGTTCAAGTCCACGCCGTGGACGTTGTGGCGCTGGCCTCGCGCCATCCCGTCGGGGTTGGCCAGAGGCAGGAGCACGACCTGCCGGCCATTGAGCAATTGCGGCTGCTGCACAAGGTGGTCAGCCAGCCGATGAAGCAGCGGCGTGCCGGCCGGCTCGTTGCCATGGATTGTGGAGAGGAAGAGGATTACGTCAGGACCGTCACCGAACACCACGCATTCCATGGGCCGGCCTTCGACCGACTGCCCGATGGTCAGCGATTGCGGCTGGGACCGCTCCGGCCCTGCGCCGACAGGCCGTACGCGCGTTTCGGGACTCTTGCAGCCTGCCGTGAGCAACAGCCCCAGCGCCAGCGTCAGCGTCGCGAAACGGCGTGTGTTGTTCCCGACCGATCTGACGGGCTTCTTCTCTGACTCCACGCTGTGCTCCCGGCCAGTGGCCATGCCTCGGCGCCGGCGCTCCCTGTCGGCGTCCCGCTCTCGAGATACGTTATCATCATTCAGCCGGCGGCGACGTCAAGCGCCCGTCGGGAGGCATCCCTGCAGGAAGACCTTCCACCGGCTACAATGGTCAACATGCGCGGCCGTGAACCAGATCGGCCGCGCCGGTGCGTGCCCATGCAACCTCGCCGCAAGACCCATCAGGTTCACGTCGGTCCCGTCGCCATCGGCGGGGGCGCGCCGGTTTCCATCCAGTCGATGACCAGCACGCGCACCCGAGACGTGGACGCCACGGTCGCCCAGATCCATGCCCTCGCCGCGGCGGGGGCCGACATCGTTCGGGTGGCCGTGCCGGAGCGCAGCGATACCGAGGCACTTCGTCGGATCCTGCCGCAGGTGCCTGTACCCATCGTCGCCGACGTGCACTTTCATTACGAACGGGCGATGGAGGCGATCGAGGCGGGGGCTGCCAAAATCCGCCTCAATCCGGGCAATATCCAGGACCGCAAGCAGGTCGATCGGGTCATTCGCGCCTGCCGCGAGCGCGGTATCCCGATCCGCGTCGGCGTCAACGAGGGCGGGATCGTCGAGCGTAAGGACAAGGAGAAACGCGCCCAGGAGAAGGCCCGCCTGGCGGAGGATTACGAGCAGCACCTCGTGCGCCTGATGCTCGACAAGCTGGACGATTACATCCGGGTCTTCGACGAGAACGACTTCCACGATGTGGTCCTCAGCGCCAAATCCAGCGATCCCCGGCTCACCATCCGGGCGTACTCGGCGATCAGCGGGCGCTACGATCTTCCCCTGCACCTCGGCGTCACGCATGCCGGGCCGAAAGAGACCGGCTGCATCCGTTCGGTGGTCGCGTTGGGGACGCTGCTGGCCAACGGCATCGGCGACACGATCCGCATCAGCTACGCGAGCGATCCGGTCCTGGAGGTCGAGGACGCGAAGGAACTGCTCAATTGCCTCGGCCTGCGGCAGCGATCGGGGCCGGAACTGATCGCATGCCCCACCTGCGGGCGGATCGAGGTCGATCTGCTGCCGCTGGTGCAGGCGGTCCGGGCGAAGCTGGCCGGGATTAAGACGCCGATCAAGGTCGCAGTGATGGGGTGCGTGGTGAACGGCCCGGGCGAGGCGGAGGGGGCCGACGTCGCCGTGTTCGCCGGCAAAGGCAAAGGCATTATCTACGTGCAGGGGGAGCAGGTCCGCACGGTCCCGGAGGCCGAGATGCTGGACGCCTTATATGACGAGTGCGTCAGGCTGGCCGATCGTGTCGCCAGAGGTGAGGCTCAGCTCGGGCGAATGGCCGGATGTGGGTAACTGCCCCCAACCCAGTTTATCCGACGTGGTGAAAGGGCCGCACGATCGGGCCGCCGCGAGAGGGAATATACGGACGAAGCCAATCGTCCGCGGCGGGCATCATCACTAACTCCAGCCACTTCAAGTAATTGCGCGACGAGCGCCCGGCGGCATGCGGGGCCTTGGTCAAGATGGCACGAGGGTTGCGATACTTCCCCACGGCATAAAGGAGTGAGCACGCTCCTCCGCGTGCGGCCAGAGATCGGAGGAGCGGCTCACTACTCCGGTGCGTAACGAGCGAACTCCCACAAGCGACGCGTCGATCGGATGCGTCCTTGTCCCAAACGTGCCAGGCCCAGAAATGGGTCGGTTGTGTAGGGGTGGGTCCGAGTGCGAGGCGGGCTCACCCTTTTTTTGCGCCCGTCGCGTCGGGGTCACCACGGAGACACGGAGAAAAGAAGGATGAAGGATGAAACGCTGTTGCTGAGACCTCAGCGCTTCGAGCCCTTGAACACTCGATCCTTTACTTTCAAATCGGCCTTGCCCTGAAGAGCCGCGAGTTCACACCGTCGGGGCCGACACGCATCGTGACCTTCCGCCCGCACTGGGGACACTGCCCCTCATAAAACGGCACATCCGGATCGCGATAGATCCGCGTGTAGACGCCGCAGCACTCGAACTGAACGCCCACCCATAAGCGGCGGGGCGGCGCTGACCCGGGCGGCGGCCCGGATGCCGCGGCCTGGCCGGCGACCGGGCCTTCCCGGGCGGCACTGTCCGGCTGAGTGGAGCCCGCGGAGCCCTGGGCGGAGGCGTCGCAGTCGCCATCCGCCGAGGAAACGATGTCGATGTGCCGGCCTGGTGAATCCGCCATATCCGCCTTATCGGCCTGCAGACCCAGCGGATTGAATTCGCGACCACGAGCTGATTGGACTTCGCCACTCGGGGCCTTACGATAGCGGGAGAGATCTTTGCCGAGGAGCCACTGATGCCACAGCAACGACGCCTTCAACTGGCCGGGTCCATCCTGGCCGGAGATGTCCTCAACCTTCTCGAAGCCATCCGCGTGTGCGAGCGGGCCGGGGCGGACCTGCTGCAACTCGACGTATCCGACGGGCACTTCGTCCCCACGATCAGCTTCGGCGAGGCCGTGGTCCGGCGGACCTGCGAAGTCACCAAGCTGCCGGTGGAGGTCCATTTGATGGTCAGCCGGCCGGAGGACTGGCTCACCCGGATGGAAGGCTGCGGGCAGTTCCGGATGATTTTCCACCGCGAGGCCAGCCGCCGGGCCATGGGGCTGGTGCAAGGCATCGTGCGCAAGGGCATGAAGCCGGGCATCGCCATCAACCCGGAGACGCCGGCGATGGCCCTCGAGCCGCTGCTGCCGTATCTGGACAACGTCTGCATCATGGGCATCGCCCCGGGCTTCGCGGGCCAGAAGCTGCTCGACTACACGTACACCAAGATCGCCGACGTGCGGGCGTTGATCGAGAAGACCAGATCGCCGGCCACGATTACCGTCGACGGCGGCGTGAAGGCCGACAATGCCAGGCGACTGGTCGAGGCGGGGGCCGACAACCTGGTCGTATCCTCGGGCATCTTCGCCCATCCCAACCCGGACGAGAGCCTGCGGGAGATCCGGCGGGCGGTTGGAGGGTGAGTGGTTAGTTATTAGTTATTGGTTGTTAGTCATCCGCGGCTGCGTCCGCGTTCATCTTTCGGACCTCATCCTCTCCAGGTCATCCTTCCAGTGGTGTCCCCGTCCTGTGACCCTCGACGATTCATTGGTCGTACGCAACTGGGGATTCCGGAAAAAGTGCAACCAGGCGCAACCACGCGCAACTTTTGATGCCTGCCCGGCGGCGGAGGCCGGCGGTCATCGTCGCGCCGGCGCGTCCGGGAGGTGCAAACCGCCGCAAACGGCCGGCAGGAATCGGCGGCCGGCGGAGGGCAAGGTCGCTGTTTTCGGGGTTGATAGCGGGTTTCGATTTCCCCGGTGCGACCTGTTTGACCTGCCCGGTGGGCGGAGCAACCTGAATTTCCCGGAATCTGCCGGAAGTTCATGGATGTTAGGACGTTGTTAGCTATTTGTTTCACCACATTCGTCTCCCGGCAGCGGGCAGTCATTCAGAGCCATCGGGCACTCAAAGCTGTCGGCCTTCAGCGGGCGGCCTTCGGCTCCGGAAGGCGGCCGGGCGAGGGCCGGTGAGGCCGGCGCGAAAAAAAAAGGTGCAATTTCATGCAGTCCCATGCAGATCCATGCCACTGGGGACGGCGTGGAAGAGCCGCCAGCGGACACAGGTCATGGGCTGACAGCCGTCTGATCCCGGCCATCCGGGATGACCGGGGAGCGCAGGAGCCCGTCCGGGGCAGCCAGGCCTTGGCCTTGGTGCCGCGCCCAGCGACATTCAGCTTTTCCAAATGTACCTAACAAAAAGCGAAAAGTCAAGCGGGGGCGGGGAAAAGGATGAAGTACGAAGGATGAAGACGGAGGGCGGGTTGGGCTGATTCGAAGCGGCAAGCAGGAAGCGGGGGGGCAGACGGCGGGACGCGGGAAAGGATTCCCGCACGGGCGGGTGCGAGAAAGGATTCTCGCACCAGCAGGATTCTCGCACCAGCAGGTCAGGCGATGGCGACATGCGGCATCCTTGCCGGATGGGGCGGGCGGATGTATGGTGCAGTCAATGCCCGGGGAGTCGCTGGGCAGGCTTGAAGCCGCATATTTGAGCAGACGGAACGAACGTGACGCCGCAGCAATTCATCGCCAAGTGGCGGCCTGTGAATCTGACCGAGCGGTCGGCCGCCCAGCAACACTTCCTCGACCTCTGTGAGCTGCTCGGCCAGCCCAAGCCGGCGGAGGCCGACCCCGAGGGGGCGTGGTACACGTTCGAACGGGGCGTGCGCAAGAGCGGGGGCGGCGATGGTTGGGCCGACGTGTGGATGCGGGGGCACTTTGCCTGGGAGTACAAGGGCAAGCACAAGAACCTCGTCGCCGCTTACGAACAACTGCTGCGATACCGGGAAGACCTGGAAAACCCGCCGCTGCTGATTGTCTGCGACATGGACCGGTTCGAGGTCCATACCAATTTCACCGATACGGTCAAGCAGGTTCACGCCTTCGACCTGGACGGGCTGGCCGAACCGGCCAACCTCGACGTTCTGCGGAAAGTCTTCACCGAGCCTCATGCGCTCCGCCCGCAACAGACGCGGGTGGGCGTCACCGAGGCGGCGGCGGGCATCTTCGGGCAGCTTGCCGACAACCTCAGGGGACGAGGGGTGCCCGCCGACCGGGCGGCGCACTTCCTGATGAAGCTGATGTTCTGCTTCTTCGCGGAGGACGTGGAGCTTCTGCCCAAGGACCTGTTTACCACTCTTCTGACCAAGGGGAAGAACGACCCGGCACGGCTCACGAGACTGCTGGGCGACCTGTTTCATGCCATGTCGAAAGGCGGGGACTTCGGCGTGGACACGATCGCGTATTTCAACGGCGGTCTCTTTGCCGACGCCGAGGTCGTCGACCTGCACGCGGAAGAAATCGATCGTCTCGTCGAGATCGGGCGTCACGACTGGGCCAGCGTCGAGCCGTCCATCTTCGGCACGCTGTTCGAGCGGTCGCTCGATCCGTCCAAGCGGGCACAGATCGGCGCTCACTACACGAGCAAGGACGACATTCTTACGCTGGTCGAGCCGGTGGTGATGGCGCCGCTGCGGCGGCGGTGGGGCGAGGTCAAGGGGCAGTGCGATGAGCTCTGGCCGAAGATCCGGGAGGCCGCCAAGACACAGCGGCTCTCGCGGGGCAGCAAACTGACCGACCCCAAGGTGCGTAAGGCCCACGACAAGCTCCTCCAGGACTTCGTTGAGGAACTGGCCCATGTTCGCGTGCTCGACCCCGCATGCGGATCGGGCAACTTCCTCTATGTGGCGATTCAATTGCTGCTGGACCTGGAAAAAGAGGTTATCACGTTTGCGGCCGATCGCGGGTTGGACCTTATCCCACAAGCCCGCCCGACGCAGCTTCATGGGATCGAGATCAACCCGTACGCGCAGCAGCTTGCGCAGGTGGTCATCTGGATCGGTTATCTTCAGTGGATGCGGCTCAACGGATTCTCGCCGCCGCGGAACCCGGTGCTGGAGCCGATTGAGAGCATCAAGCGGATGGACGCGATCGTCGATCTGTCCAAGGCCGATCAGCCCAAAGAGGCCGATTGGCCGGAGGCGGAGTTCATTATCGGCAATCCGCCGTTTCTTGGCGGGAACCGCGTTCGACAAGGTCTCGGCGACGCGTATG
>DATKKX010000406.1:0-11774 GCA_035542775.1 Phycisphaerae bacterium
CTCCCAAGGCCGCCGAGGTCGCCCGGGCGATGGGCGTGCTCGTTATCGACCGGCCGCCGGAACTGGCATCCGACACCGCCACGGTCGATTCCGCCGTCCGGCATGCCGTCGAATGCTACGAGAAGATCCGCCGTCCGGTGACCCACGTGGCCATCCTCTACGCCAATGTCCCGATCCGGCCGGCCGGCATCATTGATCGAGCTATGAGGCACTTGATCAAAAGTGCAGCCGACTCGGTCCGCTCGCTGGCTCCTGTCACCAAGCAGCACCCCGACTGGCTCCACCGCCTCGACGGCGACCGGATGATTCAATACCGCAAGAACTCGATCTATCGCCGGCAGGATCTTGAGCGTCTGTATTACCACGACGGGGCGGTGCTCGTCGTCACTCGCAAGTCGCTTTTCATCACCAGCCCTGATGACAATCACGCCTTCCTCGGCGCGGACCGTCGTGGTGTCGTATCCGAAAGCGGCTCGGCCATCGACATTGACGGCCCGGAAGATGCGCGCATCGCCGAAGCCATCATTCGATTCGGCAAGCAGTCGTCCTGAGGCCTCGACCCGCCGCCTCCCGCGTCCGATCTGTCCCATGGATGACACAGCCCCGATCGGCTGCAGGCTAAGGACCGATATCCCGTGTCGCGCCGACGCTGCAAGCGTTACCTTCGGTGGCGGTAAGCTCTGCAGGAAGTGATCGCAGAGCCCATATCGGGCCCGACAACCGTCGCGGCAGGTCAGATTTACTTATGAATCGCAGGCTGCGCCGTACCGATATCCGCGATAGGTGTGGTATGTTTGGGCCGTGCGCCCGAAAACTCTTATCAGCTTGAGACGCCACGATGATTGCGACCAAGCCCAAGAACGACGCCGACGCATTTGTCGAATCTGCCATTACTCAGGTCGGCGAAATCGCCACCTTGCCGGAAGTCACCGTCAAGATTATTCAGATTGTTGAGAATCCCAGGTCCACCGCACGTGACCTGCACGATGTGATCAGAAATGACCCGGCGCTGTCCGCCCGGCTGCTCAAGGTTGTCAATTCAGCGTTCTACGGCCTGCCTGGCCAGATCTCCAACTTGGATCGCGCCATCGTCCTGCTCGGACTGTCGGCCGTGAAGAACATCGCTATCGCGGCGTCGATCACGCACCTGTTCAACGGCGGAACGCCCATCGAGGGCTTCAACGGCGTGCAGGTCTGGCGGCATGCCATCGCCGTCGGAGTCGCCTCCAGGCTTATCACCGCGGCCCAGGGCAAGCCGTCCGTCGAGGAGACCTTCCTGGCCGGACTCATCCACGATCTCGGCATGCTGGTCGAGCGGCAGGTCTTCGGCAAGAAGATCGCGGAGGTCATCGCTCGACAGAAGGCCTCGCCCGGCTGCTTCTGCGAGATCGAGCGTCGGATCATCGGCACCGACCACCAGGTGCTGGGCATGGCCCTGGCTCAGAAATGGCGCTTTCCGCGGCACCTTTGCACGACCATCGGTTATCACCACCGGGCCGCGGAACTGGCACCGCCGAACCGCGAGCTGCCCACCATCATCCACATCGCCGATGTCCTCGCTTGCCGGGCGGAATTGGGCTTCTGCTGCAGCGCGGCGCATGAAACTTATGGCGACGAAGAGCTGAACTTCATCCACACCACCGCTGCGGACCTCGAAGCCATCTCCGCGAAGCTGCCCGAGGAAGTGGCGGTCGCCGAATCAATCTTCAGCGAATAACAAGTCCTTTCCGCCTCCACCGATCGGTTGGCCGGGTTCCTGGCCCCCCGCGGCATCCCGGGTAATGCCTGGGCTGCGATCATCGCTCTGCGGCCCTGCCCCGCGGGCTCCTTTCTGCCGGGCGATGGCTTCGCCACCAGGTACCACATGTCGTAGAATATCCGCCCGCCTGATACGGAGGTGCACGACCGTGACGAAGTTCTTTTTCTGGAGTTATCCCTGGGACCTTGAGGAAGAGGGGATCGAGGTCGCGATCGACCGCTTGGGCGGCGACATCGGCGTGGACGCCGTCTCGGTCGCGACTACCCTGCCGAGTATCAGCGAATTCCGTGCCAGAGCATTCGCCCAGCGAAGAACTGTCGAGCATGACGCCGCGGCGCACTTCCGGCCCGATGCCACGCGCTATGTGAACACGCGGATCCGCCCGATCCCGTCGCCGTGGATGAAGTCTCGCAATCCGCTGGAAAAGATCGCCCGATACGCAGACAAGCAGGGGATGAAGGTGCGGGCCTGGACCAATCCCTGCCACGGCAGCGCCATGGCGGCAAAGTACAAGACAGTCGCCTGCATCGACGTCTTCGGCGACATCAATCCGACCTGGATGTGCCCGAGCAATCCTGATGTGAGGGAGTATGTCGCGTCGTTGGTTGAAGACTTGGCAACCAATTATCCGCTGGACACCATCGAGCTCGACGACATGGACTTCGGCAGTCGAGCCCATTCCCATAAGCATCTTCATGCCGGCGTCAGGCCCGGGATGCTTGAGACGATCCTGCTGTCGTGGTGCTTCTGCCCCTCGTGCCACCAGCGGGCCCGCGACAGCGGCGTCGATGTGGAGGCCGCCGCGGCCGCCGTGGCGGGCCATATCGGGCAGTGGATGCTCCTGAAAGCACCGGTCCACCGGGATCTCGACTCGCTCCTGGCCTCGGACGACAATCTGGCTGCCTATAACAAGATGCAGACCGAAGCCGTGACTTCTCTCGTGCGCCTTGCCCGCGAACGGACCAAAACACGATTGATGGTGCATCACGGAACGCCGTGGGCGTCCGGAGGGGTGCCCCCCAGGGCGATGGAAGAAGTAGCCGACGGGTTGATCGTGCGGGCCCCTCTCCCCGGGCGGACCCACGAGCCCGATTTCCGCTATCCGTACGCCTACCTCGCGGAGAGGACCGAACTGGCCCTGCTTTGCCACCCGCCGTATGTCAAGGATGGCCCAGCGCTGGTTTCGACCGTCTATCAGGCGGCGCACACCGGCTGTGCCGCGATCGGCTTCTGGAACTACGGCATCGCCCCCGAGCCCTGCCTGGAATGGGTTCGCCAGGCGGTGCGGTACGCCCGACGCGAATCGATCTGACCATCCGTGAGGCGGCTCCGTCCCGGCCGGCACAGCGCAAAAAGGCACGACGGGACCGAGGATGACCCCCGGCCCCGTCGTTACCGGTTCAACCCACCAGACACAGGGCGTAACCGCTTGTTTATCGCAGCAGCGAGAGAATCTGGCTCGACTGCTGTGAGGTAACGCCCAGCAATGAAATCGCCGACTGCATCAGCACCTGTTGCTTGCTCAGTTCGGAGGTCTCGAGAGCGTAGTCCACGTTGTCGATGACCCCGAGAGCGCTTCCCAGAGCTTCCTTGGTGGCGTTCATGCTGTTGACGGCCGTTTCCACTTGGAACTTCTGGAAGCCGCCGATGCGCCCGCGCTGCGTGGCGACCTGGTTGATCGCCGCCTTCGCGATAGCCACCGCGCTGTTGGCGTTCTGAGACAGGTCATTGGCCCCACCGCTCTTCAGCGTCGACAGATATCCGTCGCTGCTGTTACCGAGCTGATGAGCGAACAAGCCTTGCACGCCCAGCGTGGCCTGCGTGCTGCTGGTGGTGCCGAGCTGGAAGGTCATTCCACCGCCGTCAATGTCCACCGTGCCCGCACTGCCCGCCGCGTTGCCCGTGTCAGTCAGGTAGAACTCACCGCTTGTGCCGTTGGAGTTGAACGACACGCGCAGACCGTCAACGAAGGCTCGCTGGCCGTTGACGTTGACGACTGCGTCGGTGCCCGTGGTGTGAGCGACCGTAGTAAAGTCCGAGTCGCCGCTGATGTATTGGGCGGAGACGAAGGCGTCGTCGCCGTATGAACGGCTCTGGATATGCAGCTCATTGCCGCTGACCGACGCCGAGACACCGGTGTCGCTGGCCGCCGCGATGATCTTCGCCGCAACGTCGCTCAGCGCGTCGGTGCTGGCTACCGTGATCGTGGCCGTTCCCAGCGAGCCGGCGACGGTGAACTCGGCGGCGCTGACACTGGTCGTGTTGGCCAATGTCGCCGACGCCACGGCGCCCTCCGTCACAACATCGACCGCGAAACTCTGTGAAGCGGTCGACGTCGGCCGCGAGAAGACCTTTACGTCACTCACTTTCGTTGGGTCGCTGGCCGTCGTGCGAATGGACTGCGCACCGTCGAGCAGCTTCTTCCCGTTGAATGAAGCTGTCTGGATGATGCGGTTGATGGAGTTGATCGCGTTGTCGATCTGCGCCTGGTTGGCGGCGATCTCAGCGCTACTCAAACCACCCTCGCTTGTGCTCTGAGCCGCCAGGCTTTCGACTTGAGACAGAAGGTTGCCGACTTCCTCCAGCGACTTGTCAGCGACGCTCAACATCGAGTTGGCCCGCTGCCCGTTGGAAATCGCCGCGTTGACGCCTGTCAACTCGGCATTCAGGCTCGACACAGCAATCATACCAGCCGGGTCATCCTTCCCGGCATTGATCTTGTACCCTGTGGACAAGCGCTGCAGCGAGTCTGTTTGACTCTGCGATGTCTTGTTGAGGATGTTCAACAGTGTCAATGTGTTGACGTTGTTTACTGAAAGCCCCATGTCTTTTTCCCCTTCCTGCTGGCGAGAACGGATTGACCTCTTGACCTTGGCCTTGTCGCGGCCACTGCTTTCCCATCGCGCTCCGCGGTGCCAGTACTGGCGTCCATGCCGCATTTTCAATGCTGGCATCCAAGAGTCGCACTTTCGTCCCCCAAACCTAAGATATAATTTTTTCTGGGGCAAAGATCCGCGTTCCGCGATATGGCTGTGCCAAGGTCATGTCACATAGGAACATAACCACGTCCGTCCCCGTACCTCAGGGTCCGCTTCCGTTGCATGAATCGAAGTGACTGGGAAAAAGCTATGAGCCAATGCTGGCAGGTCGGTTGGCGCCGGCTTTGGATGTCTCCTTCGCCGGTATACTTCCTGAGCCCCCCGTCGCGCCGTCCGCGCCCGAGCCCGATTGCGAGTTGCCGGTCCGATACTCTTCCAGCTTTGCCAGTATTGAGCGCGGGATCGGCCCGACCCGCCAACTGCCTTCTTCCTTGGCGATGGCCAGCCGAACCTGCTCGGTCTTTCGTGCCTTGCTGACCGCGAAGTCCTCCAGGACGTACTCAGCTTTCATGACGTAGACCGGTCCCGCGACGTCCGGTACGGTGGGCATCTTCTCCAGGGCGACAATCCGGACCTGCTTCAGGGCGTTGAACATGGATTCGAATCTGCGGGCCACAAGCGGATCCCCACCGCGGCTGCTCAGCATGAGCCGCAGGTCCGCATATTTGCCCTGCATGCAGATTCGTGCGAAGCGGTCCACAAACCGGTTGAGCGACAGGTCGGTAGTCCGCACTGACTCCGGGAAGACGATATCCGGGCGCTTATCATGATTCAGAACCACCGAGTCAGGAAAAGCGTCCTCCTCCGCCAACAGCGGCTCGTCCATCATGAGGACCAACACGACCGCCCCGATCATAAGCACAGCCAGGACGATCAAGGCATAAAACGCCATGCGGCGGAAAGAAGGTCTGTTGGGCCGGTTCCAAATCACGCTTACAGAATACCCGAAAGCGGCAATGGGCGACAGCGGTTTCCCCCTCACCCGACCCCTCAGCCCCAGCTGCAGCCGTAGCCAAAGCCCTAAACAGGATATTATCGGCCTAAACCCGCCCGCGCCGCTGGGCCCTGGACATCTCTTTTCGGTCCTCTCGTTGGCGTTCGTCCGCCCGTTTGTCGCTGTGGGTCTTCCCGCGCGCCAGGGCGAGTTCGACCTTCACCAGGCCCCGGCTGTTAAAATACACGCTCAGGGGCACCAGGGTCTGGCCTTTGATTTGAACTTTGGATTGAAGCTTCCTGATCTCACGCCGATGCAAGAGCAGGCGCTTGACCCGCTTGGGGTCATGGTTGAACTGATTCCCTTGCTTATAGGGCTGAATCTGGAAGTTGTGCAGGGTCACCTGGTCGCCATCAACGCGAGCATAGGCCTCGTTAATACTGGCCTCGCCGAGCCGTAAGCTCTTTACTTCAGTGCCTTTAAGTGCGATCCCGGCCTCGACTTTTTCGAGAATCTCGAAATTGAAGCGGGCCTTCTTGTTCGCGAGCCGAGGGCTCTTTGGACCGCTTGACTTGTCCTTGGCCATGACCAGATCGTACCCCAGTGGGAATTCAGCCGCAACGTCCGAGGAGGTTGCAGCGCCAATCCGCCGAAAGGGTATAATAGATTGACAACGATGAACAATGGCGACGCCAGCGATGTCCGGTTGACGCCGCTGCGCGAACGAACGTTGATCGAGAACGCTCGCGGCGGGTGCGCGGAGAGTGCGCGCAAGCTCGTGCTCGCCCATCAGGATCGCCTTCATGCGTTTGTCTGGCGGATCGTCCGCAATCAACAGGATGCGGAGGAGATCTGCCAGGATGCATTCCTGCGGGCCTTTCAATCGCTGGGAAGCTTTGATTTCTCGTATCGGTTCAGCACATGGCTCTTCACCATTGGTTATCGGCTGTGCCTGAACACGCTACGGCGCCGAAGAGACTATACCGGCGACATCGACCTCGACGCGATCGGCCCGAGGAGATCGACCGGCGAAAGCGGAACGGTGGCGGACCAGGTGGCCAACAGCGACGAGGCCATCCGCTTGAAGAAATTAATCTGGGAATCCGTCGATGAACTGACACCGCCGCAGCGTGCAACTGTATTACTCTTTTATAGAGAGATGCTCAGTTGCCAGGAGATCGGCGAGATTCTCGGGATGCCGGCGGCGACGGTGAAGAGCCACCTTCACCGGGCGCGAAGCCGGCTGAAGGAAGTGCTGAGCGTTCAGATGGCGGACGACTGGCCGGAAGTCCGGCGTGCTGAAGGAGGAGCTGCCTAGGGCGGCACCCCCTTTCGCACCGGTCGAGGCGCCCTCTGCTTCGGTCTGAGCCGCATGAGCAGCCGAAGCGGGAGTTGATGTCATGGTAATGACATGTCGTCATGTTCAGCAGCTTCGAGATTCCTATCTCGACGGAGAGCTCTCGTCGAGCCTTTCGGCGGAAGTTCACGCCCACCTGCTGCAATGCCCGGAATGCCAGCAGAAGGTGGAGATGATTCGCGTCGCCGGCCACGTGATCGCCACTGATTGCTCCGAACCGCCCCTCAGGCCCGATTTCGCCCAGCGCGTGGTCGCGTGCCTGCCGAGCGTGGGCTTTGGCAAACCTGCCGGCCTGATGACCCGACGAGTCAGGCGCCAGTACTTCTGGCGCAGAGCTTTCGGCGCCAGCCTCCCCGCCGCCGCGGCCGTGCTCTTCTTCTGTGTTCTGGTCTGGCCTACCGCCGAGAGAAGTTCGCGCCCCACACTGGTCAAGGCGAAAGTCGTGGAAGCCGTCGGCGCCAGCAGCGTTGTTGAACCGACCCTGGGCGCGCTCGAGGGCACCAGGCAGGCCGCCGACAGCGTCAATCGCGTCTTCCAGATGGGGATGGACGAGGCCCAGCGAAACGTCCGTCGTGGTCTCGAACAGTTCAAGACGCCCGCGATGTCTTTCGTGGACATTATGATGGAGCCGTTCAACGGGCTCCTGGACACCGGCCACCGTGCTCCGGCGCAGGGCGACACGGATGGAATAGTGCGGTTCTGATCGCCGTTGGCGGACCTTTGCGGATGGATCTCGAGGGTTCTTCAATCGCCGGGTCATGTGCCGATTTGATCCCAATCCAGGATGAAATGAATGAGACCGAGGTATCGGTATAGTGCCATTGCCATGGCGGTTGTCCTGGCCTGCGCGCTCGCGGCCATGGCCGAGCCGACGCCGTCCCCTTCGGACGAGACGTCCGACTGGCTCAAGTTCGTTCCGGGCGATGCCCACTTCTATGTCGAGCTCCGCGATCTCGCGTCGATTCGCCGCCAATTTCAACGCCTCGGCATTTGGACGACCGTCCGTGACCTGACGGAGCGGACTGGTTCCGGCGCCACCACTCAGCCCTGGCAGCGAACCACCGAGGAATATCTGCACCTCAGCTCTGAAACGGCCATTCACTTCTTCCTCGGCCGAAGAACCGCGCTGATCGCGACCGAATCGGGCCAATGGCAAAACGGCGTCATCCTCGCCGAACTGCTCAAAGGCTCGGATCTGCGCCCATGGCTGCGGCGCTGGCGCGCCAATTCGCTGACCGACGAAGGTCCGGTGCACCGCTACGAGTTGCCCGGAGGCATCCTCCTCGCGGTCGCGGACCGCACGCTGGCGTTCGGACCGGCCGGCGATCCCGAAGGCCTCTGGGGTCGAACCGTCCTTCTCCTGGCGGGCCGACGCGGGCCGACGCTGGCGGGGCGCTCCGAATTCGCCGCACTGCGATCGAGACTGTCCGCCAGCTACCCGGTGGTGCTCTACGTGGTGTGGCCGGAGCACGATCCGACGGCGATTCAGGGCTGCACCCGGCTGTTGGCCGGCGCCTCCGTCACTGAATCGGGCATCACCTGCGAGCTTCGCGGGCAGCGTGCCGCCCATGAAGAAGCGGAACCGCCGCTGAACGTATCGGTGCTCAGAATGCTGCCGGCCTCCACAGTGGCCGTGCGGGCAGGCTCGTTTGATTTTGACCAGCTCACGGATGGTGCCCAGGGCAAGGTCAGTCCCAAGGACAAGACGCTGCTCACTCTCTTCCTGCAGGGCTCCTTCGAGGACGAGAAGAGCTCCGACGAGACGATTGCGGACCTGGGGCCGGGGTGCGTCGTCGTGCTGGGACAAGATCGGCCCAAGGAAACACCCGGCTTTGACATGCCGGCCGTCACCGCCATCTGCCAGACCCGCGGCGGGGCGATCTATGTGCAACGGCTCGACCGCACGATCCAGTTTCTCGCGCGGTTGCTGGCCCGCCTGACGCTGCCGCCGGAGAAGACCACCGAACCGATCAGCGTCGAGGTCACCGAGTGCGAGGGGGTCCCTCTGCACCACCTCCGGATCGGCCCCATCCTGTCGGCGCGAGCCGGTCTGACCTTCCTCGATGGGGTCGATGTGTGCTGGGCCCTCCTGGACGAACGCTTGGTGCTATCCTCTTCGCTCGCGCAAGCCGAGGAAATCGTCCGCGCAGCCCGCGGCAAGGCGACCACCCTCGCTGACAGCTCCGACGTGAAAGAACTGCTGCCGGCCGCGGACGAGAGCAGCCAGGTCGTTGAGTGGTGGTTCGCCCGGGGCAGCGTCGTCGCCGACATGGTCTCCACCTGGCTCGCCTATCTGGAGCGGAAGCAGCCGGAAGCGATGCGGCCGGAATGGTGGCAGGAGTGGGCTTCCGAGCGGCTGGTCCGCCGAACGCCTCTGGGAATCGGCCTTGCGACCGACCCGAACGATCCGCACCGCGCCGTGGTCAAGGAAGTGGCCGGAAGATCGTTGGCCATGCGCTTCCTGAAGGTGGGGGACATCGTCGTGGGAGCGGCGGGTTCGCCGTTGACCACCAGCCAGCCGGCGCAGGAGGTGGCCGATCGCTACGCCGATCGAGGCGATGCCCGGGTGTTTCCAATGCAGATCATACGCGGCGGCCGAACGATGGCTCTGAGAATCCCCGTCCCCCCCACACAGGAGCTCGACCTCCAGGGATTCGACCCCGTCCGATCGTTGAAGCAACTCATGACCTTGTCCAGCCACGCCCGCACGGCCACGGTCTGGCGGTACGCCATCGCCCCTGATCGATTCGATGCCCGCATTCAGATTCACTGGGAACCGGTGAAAACGCCGACTTCTCAGCCGGCCCCGAAGTCGCCGGTGCCCTCGACGAAGCGGCGCCCCCCAGGCCAGCTCAGCCTGCCAACGACGGCTCCGCATCGATAGAGCATCCAAGAAGAGACAACGGTCCGGCCGGCAACCGGCATGCGCAAGCGCCCCGCCATCAAACCGTCCCCTCGGCGCCACGGCCCCCGCGCTTTCCGCGCCGGCGCCGTTTGCCTTGCCCCGCTGGCCACCTGTAGCATAGGCGACAGCTTTAGGAGGCATGCCCGTGAGGTACCCATACGCCTTGCATCGCTTGCTCGCCACCAGTATCGGTTCGATCATGCTGCTCCAGACCGGCCTCGGCTGCGCCGCCAAAGGAGGCGCACCGCAACTCAGCATGGCCGATCGCGTCAGGCAGTATGCCACGGTTACCTTGACCAGCGACCTCAGAGGAGTCACGCCCAGCGAACGCCGCATGATCCCGCTGCTCATCGAAGCCTCCGAGCAGATGGACCAGCTCTTCTGGCTGGAAAGCTACGGGGACAAAGCGGAGCTTCTCCGCTGGATCTCCAACGCCGACACCCGCCGGTTCGTCGAGATCAACTGCGGCCCATGGGATCGCCTCAACGAGAACAAGCCCTTCCTGCCGGGCATCGGTCCCAAACCCGATGGCGCCAACTTCTACCCGCACGACATGACCAAGCGGGAATTCGAGGACCACATCGCCCAGAATCCCGCCGACGAGAAGGCCTTCAAGAACGAGTACACCGTCATCCGCCGTGACAAGACCGGCCGGCTCATCGCCATCCCCTATCATGAAGCCTTCGCCGCCCAGACCCAAACCGCCGCCGCCAAGCTGCGCGAGGCCGCCGCCCTCGCCGACGACCCGGCCATGAAGACCTATCTCAATCTCCGCGCCGAGGCCCTGCTCACCGACAACTACCGCGACAGCGACCTTGCCTGGCTCGACGTCAAGAACAACAACATCGACTGCACCATCGGGCCCATCGAGCACTACGAGGACGGGCTCTTCGGCTACAAGACCTCCCACGGCGCCGGCGTCATGATCAAGGACCGCCAGTGGAGCCAGCGCCTGGACCGCTACACCGCCCTCCTGCCCGGCCTCCAGCGCGGCCTGCCGGTGCCGGACGCGTACAAGACGGAGACGCCCGGCAACGCCTCCGACCTCGGGGCCTACGACGCCGTCTTCTGCGCCGGGGACAACAACGCCGGCCCGAAAGGCATTGCCGTCAATCTGCCCAACGATGAAACCATCCAGCTCACCAAGGGCGCCCGGCGGATGCAGTTCAAGAACATCATCCGGGCCAAGTTCGAGAACATCCTGTCACCCATAGCCGACAAGATGATCTCCCCCGATCAGCGCCAGCACGTCACCTTCGACGCCTTCTTCGAGGACGTCATGTTCCACGAGGTGGCCCACGGCCTGGGCATCAAGAACACCGTGAACGGCAAGGGGCCCGTCCGCGTAGCCCTGCGCGAGCAATTCGCGGCCCTGGAGGAATCCAAGGCGGACATGGTCGGCCTGCACATGATCGCCGAGCTGCGGCGCCAGGGGCAGCTCACCGACGGCGAGCTGCTCGACAACTACGTCACCTACCTGGCTGACACCTCGCGCCTGGTCCGCTTCGGCGCGACCGACGCCTATGGCCAGACCACCGCGATGGTCTTCAACTTCCTCAAGGAGCGCGGCGCGTTCACCCGCGACGCCAAGAGCGGCACCTACCGCGTCGACCTCGACAAGGCACCCGCGGCTGTCGACGCCCTCGTCGCGAAGCTCATCACCCTCCAGGGTGACGGCGACTATGAAGGAACCAAGTCCTTCATGGCCAAAATGGGCAAGCTCGACAAGCAACTGGACGCCGATCTCGAACGCATCCGCAAGGCCGACATCCCCGTCGACCTGGTCTTCGAGCAAGGCACGTCCGTGCTCTTCCCCAAGTAAAGTCGCCGGTGCGAGAATCCGCTGGTGCGAGAATCCTTTCTCCGCTGGTGCGAGAATCCGCTGGTGCGAGAATCCTTTCTCCGCCGGTGCGAGAATCCGCTGGTGCGAGAATCCTTTC
>DATKKX010000407.1:0-11261 GCA_035542775.1 Phycisphaerae bacterium
TCTAGTGCCCCATCGTCCCAATCGCTACGAGCCCCGACGCGTCAAACGCCGCCCCAAAGAGTACAGTCGACTCAATCGTCCACGTGCTTGGTTCCGGGCGAGGTGCGATCACTCGGGGCGTTAGCTTCATGCCATTCGGGACAGTCACCTATTTAATGCGGCTCTTGCGGCAATAGCCTTGGCGGGTTAGCATGCCATCATGCCTCGTGTCGCTCGCATCGTCATTCCCGGCGTGCCGCACCACGTCACCCAGCGCGGAAACAAACGCCTGTGGAACGCCCTGGTGTACGTGGAGCGGAATCCGGTCCGGGCACGAGTGGTGCGGGCGGCCTGGAATTACCCCTGGTTCAGTGAGGAAAAAGGGTCACTACTAATTGCAGAGGTGGTACAAGCAATGCCCGGCCCCCCCATATCTCCATGCCCTTCGAGCCCTTCGTGGTGGACATGCCCAGTCTGCCCGTCGGCCGCCATAGGCGCCGGTTGATTCTCGGCCAGTGATCGAAGACCATGCAAGCCTCACGGCCGGCCCCGCGACGCCTCACTTCCGCGTGGTGCGTGAAGCAGGCCTGCGAGGCAACCGGCCATCGTGAGAGCCAGGGGATGGCGACATGAAACTACCCTCACACATGGACGAAGCGGCGTTGGCCCGGCGGCTGGACCGATTCCAGATCGAGACCCCGTCCTGGGGATACGCGGATACCGGCACGCGCTTCGGCAAATTCCTTCAGGATGCCGCGGCGAACACCATCGACGAAAAGCTCGCCGACGCGGCGGAAGTGCACAAGTACACCGGCTGCTGCCCCAGCGTGGCCGTGCATGTCCTGTGGGACTTCCCATCGGACCGCGACCCCCAGGCCATCGCCCGCACCGCCCAGAGCCTGGGCCTGCGAATCGGCGCCATCAATCCGAACCTCTTTCAGGATCAGTGTTACAAGTGGGGCTCGGTCACCAACCGCGATCCACAGATTCGCCGTCGGGCGGTCGATCACCTCCTGGCCAGCGTCGAGCTCGGCCGCCGCCTTGGCTCCAGGCTGCTCAGCCTGTGGTTTGCCGACGGCACCAACTACCCCGGCCAGGCCGACATCCGCCAGCGCAAGCATTGGCTTCAGGAAGCGCTGCGTCTGGTCCATGACGCCATGCCCGCCGATATGACCATGCTGATCGAGTACAAGCCCTTTGAGCCGGCCTTCTATCACACCGACATCGCCGATTGGGGCATGGCCTGCGTGCTCGCCCGGCATGCCGGCCCCCGGGCCAGGGTGCTGGTCGATACCGGCCACCATCTGCCCGGCTGCAACATCGAGCAGATCATCGCCTTCCTGATCGACGAGCGGATGCTGGGCGGCTTCCACTTCAACGATCGCAAGTACGCCGACGACGACCTGACCATGGGCAGCATCGACCCGTATCAGCTTTTCCGCATTTTCTATGAGATCTCCGCGGCCCAGTTCGAGACCGGCTCCGACCTGGACATCGCCTACATGATCGATCAGTCGCACAACCTCAAGCCGAAGATCGAGGCCATGATCCAGACGGTGATGACCGCCCAGGAGCATTTCACCAAAGCCCTGCTTGTGGATCATGCAGCGCTGGTCCAGTCCCGCGATCGCGAGGATCTGGTCATGAGCGAGCGCATCCTCAAAGATGCCTACGACACGGATGTCCGCCCGATCCTTGCCCAGTGGCGCAAGGGCCGCAACCTACCGCCCGATCCGCTGGAGGCCTTCCGCGCCAGCGGCTATTCCGAGCGGATTGCCGGCCAGCGCGGCCCCAGGAAGCGTCCATCGTCCGGCGGCTATGCGTAATACAATGGGGAGCAAGCAACAGTGCAGCCCGAGACCGGAATCCAGGACTCGCTGAAGGATGAGCCGCCGCTCCCACGGCGGATCTGGTGGCCCTGGGACCAGCCGGCCGAGCGCGTCAGCTTTGAGCGAACTTTCAGCATCGATCATCCCGCCGCGGCGACCCTCTTCGTCGCAGCCAGTGGCGCATATACCGCCTGGCTGGATGGCCACGTCCTCCCAGTCCCGCCCTCCCACGCCCCGTCATGGCGGATCATCCACCGCCTGCCAGTTGCCCTCGAGCCCGGAAACCACTGCTTGAGCATCGAGGCCCGCCCCGGCGGGCATGGCCAGCCCTTCCTGCTCGCCTGGCTTGACTGGCCGGAGCAGATGCCTGGAACCGCCGCCGCTGAATCTGACGTGGCGCTCGCTCCCCGGAGTGACAATCACGTCGCTCGGATCGGAACTGATGCGAACTGGATGATGATGGCCAACCCGCCGGAGGGCTGGCAACTGCGCGCCCCCGCCCCCTCCACCGAAGCAGCGAATCCCGGCCGCATGGTGCCCGCGTGGGCATTCGACGGCGTCTGGGCGGAACCGTGGGGTATGCCCTGCAATGTCCCCGACGACTTCTGCCGCCTGAGCCACGGCTGGCAGGTGACCGTCCGGCAGGGCCTGTCCTGCGTGGTGCAAGTGCATGAGGGTCTTACCGCCGCGGGCGCAGGCTGCCAGGTATTCTCCGACGGCCGCCTCTCCCTGCGGCCCCCACTGCCCTTCCCGCCGTCGCCGCCTCTGATCGGCGATGTACGCAAGCAGGACCTCGCCTACCGATCCCGCGAAGCCCATTCGCACATCGTCAATCACTGGCTGGAGCTGTTCGAGAACCGCGCCCCGCACGCCGTGCTCGACGCCGGCGCCGAAACCTTCGGCCGCCTGCGAGTTCGCCTGCGCAGCGGCGGTCCGGCCATCATCGCCGTCACGACGGGCGAGTCCATCCCCGAAGTGCATCGGCACCTCGGCCGGGTGAGCGATGTCTTCGAGTTGCGCGACGGCCAGTCCTTCGCCACCGGTCCGACGGGCTTCCGCTACGTCAAGGTAATGGCCCTGAGCGCGGGCTCGGGCGACCCGCCTCCTGCTGGGGCCCCGGTCCTGCTCGAACCGATCGAGGTGCAGCACATTCGCTACCCGGTCGAGTCCGCCGGCAGCTTCGCGTCCAGCGACTCTCAGTTGAACGACATCTGGCAGCTTTCGGCCCGAACGGTACTCCTCTGCATGCAGAATGAGATCTGGGATGGGATCAAGCGAGACCAGCTCCCGTGGATGGGTGATCTGTACACCGAGGCCCTTGCCGCCTATCACGCCTTCGGTGACACGAGGCTGGCGCGCTGGTCGTTGGGCGTGCTGGGAGAGCTCGGGCCGGTCCCCGATCGACCGCTGACTCATCAAAGGTATCCGGGCCTTCAGAGCATGTGGAAACGCCCCGGCTGCGACATCAACGGCATTCCGTCGTATACCCTCTGGTGGGTCATCGGCTTGGCGGATTACGTGCAGTACAGCGGCGACCACACGCTGGTTCAGGATTTGAACAATGAACTGAAAGCCGTTCTCGACCACGTCAGCGAATGGGTGGATGAAGACGGCTGGTGGCGTCACCGGGCCGGTTGGGACTACGTGGATTGGGCCCCGCTCACCACTATCGATCGGCATCTCTTCTGTCATCTGCTGGCCACGCAGGTAATGGGCGTCGGGGCCGGGCTTCTGGACTCGGCAGGGCAAGACGGCCAGCGGTACCGGCAATTGCAGGCCCGGATGGCCGACACCGCCCGCCGTCAGATCTGGCGCGGCGGCGAAGGCGATCTCGGTCGATCCCATCATGTGCCCGCCATGTTGGTCCGCAGCGGTGTCTTGACGCCCGAGGAGGCGGCCGGTGTCTTCCGACGATATCTGGCCCCGGATCCCCCCTACCGCATGACCTACTGGCATCGTTATGCCGACCTCAGCGCCGCAGCCATCGTCGGCGAGATAGACTGGGGGCTGGACTACATTCGCAGGCACTGGGGACAGGCATTGCAGCTCGGCGCCACCGCCCTGTGGGAGGCTTCCGAGCCGTCCTGGATCGGAGAAGACCCTCACGGCGTGTCGATGGTCGCTGGTGAATACGCGCGCTATGGCGGCTACGAAACCTCGCTCTGCCACGGCTGGTCCGCAGGCCCCGCTGTCTGGCTAGACCGGGCCGTGCTCGGGATCTGCCCCGCCGCGCCGGGCTTCGCCGCAATCGAGTTCTCGCCCGCCCTGGGCTCGCTGACCTGGGCGGAAGGCACGGTCCCTTCGCCGCGCGGGGTCATCCGCGTCCAATTGCAGAGAGAAAGGGGGAACCTGCCACATGCGGAGTTGGAGATGCCCGCCGGCGTCAGCCTGCAAGTGCCGCAGCGCGTCCGCTCGAGCTGGGCTATTCACTCAAAGCAGGCGGATCGTTGAAGCAGGTCTTTATCCTGCGCGACGGGCCGAATAGGATCGTCCTCCAGCGGAGCGTGAAGGACTGGAACGGCGCGAGCGCAACCGCGGAGATGCGTGGGAGATGAAGCAGCACAACCCATCCGTTTACCTGGCGATCGATCTTGGCGCCGAGTCCGGACGCGCCATCATCGGCGAGCTGGGTGCTGAACACCTCGAACTGCACGAGGTCCACCGCTTCACCAATCAGTTCAGCCGACAGCCCGGCGGCCTGCATTGGGACGTGATCGCCCTGTGGAACAATGTGTTGGAAGGGCTCAGGCAGGGCGCCGCCTGGTCTGCTGAACGCGGCCTTCCCCTCATCTCGGTCGGCGTGGATGCCTGGGGCGTTGATTTCGCCCTGCTCTCTTCCTCCGGCGAGCTGCTGGACACGCCGCACTGCTACCGCGACGAGGCCAATATCCCGGCATTCAAAAAGGCGCTTGCCGCGTTCGGTGGCGACTTTATCTACGCCGCCACCGGCATCCAGCTCATGCCGATCAACACCCTCTTCCAGCTCATTGCCCGGCGTGATGCCGACCCCGATCTCCTCGATCGCGCCGACCGGCTGCTGTTCATGCCCGATCTGATGCACTACTTCCTCACCGGGCATGCCGCCGTGGAAGCCACGATTGCCTCGACCAGCCAGATGGTCGACCCGCACACCGGCGCGTGGGCTGAATCGCTGCTGGAGAAAACCGGCCTCCCCACGCGGATGCTCGGGACCATTTCCCCGTCAGGCACACGGTTAGGGGCGCTGCGGCCCGAGGTCGCTTCCCAAGCCGACGCCTCACCCTCTGTGGAGGTGATCATTCCTGCGTCGCACGATACCGCATCCGCCGTCGCCGCGGTGCCCGCTGACGGCTCGTCAAGCTGGTGCTTCCTCTCCAGCGGCACATGGTCGCTCATCGGAGCCGAGCTTGAGCGGCCCTGCATCACGGACGCCGCCAGGGAGGCCTCCTTCACCAATGAGCGCGGCGTGGGAAACACGATCCGCTTTCTGAAGAACATCAGCGGCCTGTGGCTGCTCCAGGAATGCCGTCGCGATTTCGAGGCCCAGGGACCGGCGATTGGTTATGACCAACTGACGGCCGCTGCCGCCTCGGCCGAGCCTTTCCGCACCCTGGTGAATCCCAACCACCAGCCGTTCTGGGGGCCGGGCCAGATGCCGCGGAAGATCATCGACTTCGCCCGATCGACCGGTCAGGCGGAACCCGCGGACATCGGCCAGCTTGTCCGGTGCTGCCTCGAGAGCCTGGCCCTCGCCTATCGGCATACCCTGGATCATCTGGAGCGAATCCTCGGGCGGAGGTTCGACGTGATGCACATCGTTGGCGGAGGAAGCCGCAATACTCTGTTGAACCAGATGACCGCCGACGCCACGGGCCGCCGGGTCCTCGCGGGGCCGCAGGAGGCCACGGCCATGGGCAACCTCCTCGTTCAAGCCATGGGCCACGGCCGAATTCCAGACAGATCATCGCTTCGGCACATAGTCGCCCAAACCGTGCGACCCCAGGTCTACGAACCGCGGGCCACCGCCGACTGGGACCAGGTCTATCCGCGATTTGCCGAACTGCTGTAGTCGCAGGCCAGGGCTTGACGCAGATGGTTTTTCGGTGGCTCACGGGGCGCCCGGAATGCGGCCCAAGGCGGCGTTCCGGTCTTGGATCGCCGCCTCCCGGGCGTTACGATTCTGCGACGGCGGCCCAATTCGTCTCGCCCCACCGCTGCCACGGAGGTCGACATGGCGGGCAAGGACACGCACACAATCTACATCGTCTCTGACGGCACCTGCCGGACATGCGAGCAGGTGTTGCGGGCTGTACTGGTGCAGTTCGAACGGCAGCATCCCCGCGTGATTCGCGAGGCCAACGTCCGTCGCCCGGGCAGGGTGGCGCGGATCGTCAAGGAGGCCAAGACGGTCCGGGCCACCATCTTCTACACGCTGGTCTCCCCCGAAACCCGGCTGGCAATGAAAGAAGCCTCCGCTGAGTACTTCGTCCCCATCGTCGATGTGCTGGGGCCGGCTTTCGCCAGCCTCTATGACATGTTCAAGAGCTCCCCGCGGCTCGTCCCCGGTATACTCTACGAAGCCAACAAGGCCCATTTCGATCGCATCGATGCGATTGACTACACGCTGCACCACGACGACGGCTGCGGCATGAATGACCTGGACAAGGCGGATGTCGTTCTTGTCGGAGTCTCGCGCACATCGAAGAGCAGCACCTGTTTCTACCTGGCCTACCGCGGCATCCGCGCCGCCAACGTGCCCCTCTTCCCGAATGAGGAACCGCCGGTTGAATTGCTGAGGCTCGATTCCAAGAAGGTGATCGGCACGACCGCCAACGCTGATCGGCTGCAGAGCGTTCGCGAGGCCCGGATCCACAGTTGGGGCATGCGCCTCGGCGAGGCCTACACCGACCGCATGGCCATCATTCAGGAACTCCGCGCCGTCAATGCCACCATGGCCAAGCATGGCTGGGCAACGATCGACGTCTCCTACAAGGCCATCGAGGAAGTCGCCCGTGAAGTGCGCGTGCACCTGGGCATCAAGGGCACGGAGCCGTGGTGAGCACGGCGGCGGCCCGAGGTCAACGAAGGGCGCTGCCCAGCCATCCGCTCAACTGCTTGTCCAGCGTCACCATGATGACGCCCGCGAGGGCCAGCGAAACCGCCAGCAGCTTGCGCCGGGTGAATTCCTCCTTCAGCATCAACGTCGCCAGTATGATGGCGAACATCGTCGAGGTCTGGTTAAGGATCCCGGCGATCGAGGCTTCGATGTACTTGAACCCGGCGATCCAGAAGACCAACGAAGCGTAGGCCCCCAGAATCGAACCGGGCAGGCACGACTTCCATACTCGCGAAGGCCGGAAAACGCTGAACAGCACCTTCCGTTCGGGCAGGCACAAGCCGAAGACCGCCAGGCTCAGCGTGCCCGCCAGAAGACGCAGGGTGGTGGCCCAAAACAGGGGATAGCCTTCTAGCACCGGCTTCGCCAGCACGATCCCGAAAGCCATCATGGCCATCGAAGACGCGCCCATGGTGATGCCCAGGATCAACTGCCCGCGAGTCCTCCTTCTCGGCGGCGCCAGACGCGACGACACCAGCACACCACACAGCACCAGCGCCGCGCCGATGTACTGAAACCGCCCCAGCTTTTCCGAGAGCATCAGGACCGAGAAGAGAATGATGAGAGGGCTGTACAGGCAATCGACGATGGCGACAATCCCGACGCCGATGAGGTTCAGTGCATAGAAGAAGATCGTGTCGGCCAGCGCAATGCCGATGAAGCCGCTGAGAAACAGGATGCCGATTTCGTGATGCGCATCCCTCCGGGCCATGATGTCCTCTTCGCCATGGCCCGCGATCCACAGCACCAGCAGCGTCAGGAAAAGCAGCGCCAGTCCGACGGTGTTCTTGAAGAGGTTCAGCGCCAGAGGTTGGACCCGATCGCCGCTGCGCTTGAAGAAGACCAGGGCAAAGGCCCAGGTCAGGGCCGTGAGGACCGCGCAGGTTTCGCCGATGAGCTGCTGGTGAGGCATGGCATGTCCATACGCGACGATCGACGCACAGCAAGAGCCCCCGACCTTGATCGGGGGCTGCCTGTGGCATCTTACGAATGCCGGCAGAGCCTCCTTCTGCGCGGGCAGCCGGCCGGCGTTTCCGCCGGCGCGAGGCCGATGCCACAGGTTCTGTCGAGCCCCGTGGCAGGCCGCTCTTCCCCTCGCCTGTACCTCGACATGCGGCCGGCGAGGGCCGTGCAGTCTGGTTGACGAGGCCGTCTTTCCAGGATCACTCCGCCAGTCGGCGCCTGAGCTCCGCGCGGCAGGCATCGTGCAAATCGGCGAGATTCGCCAGCGACCAGCCAACCAGATGCCGCTGCAGCGGAGAGACTTCCGCCTCGCGCAGCGAACGGCCGGACATTCCAGGATGCATTCGAGTCATATGCGCCTTCAGCGCCGCCGGAGTCTTGAGGCCTTTTCCGCACACCGAGCAACCAGACCGGCGCCGGCCGACCTTCATTTTGGCGTTGGCACGGCGCTTCTGCCTCTTGTGGGCCCTGCCGATATGAACCTTCAAAGACTGCTCAGACTTCCCGATAAAGCTGCATCGCGGGCACGCGAGGCGGGCTTTCTTCGCACCTGTAGCCATGATGAAATCTCCCGGCTGGATTCTGCGGATCCTCGGACATACACCTCTGCAGATTGCGGCGGAATCAGAACCCGGGGCTGTGATTCTGTCAAGTTGCTTCGGCTCCTTCTGCCCCAAGACACATATCCGACACCTGACCGCGGTGCAGGGTTTTCGTCCGGAGGCCGCCGTCAGGAATCAGCGGGAGATCGCACCCCTGAGAATTCTCGACGACCGTTCCGGTGAGGACCCGGCCGATTCCTGCTTCCCCACGAATGAGAACGCCCGGACGGCTCAATCCTGACGGAGAATACTCCCTTGACATCATCGCGATCCGCAATTCTAATAGTGCCTGATAGCAAAGCCGTCAGACCCCGGGGCCGTAGCTCAGTTGGGAGAGCGCTTGCATGGCATGCAAGAGGTCGAGGGTTCGACTCCCTTCGGCTCCATTTTGAACGATCTTGTTTCGAGTTGCTTACCGCTGCTTGCTTCCCTACTTACGTCATTCGCCCGCTGCACGTTCTTTTCGGCGTTCATCGTCGTGCCCGCGCCGTCCCGGTCATTCAGTACAACACCCAGTACAACAGGGCTTGCGGTGTCCGACTTGCCATGGGTTCCTGTGGCCTGGGCGGAGGAGGGCGCAGTTGCCGGCCGGTTGTCGAGGTCTGGCAGGTTCTCAACGGCTCGGGTGTCGTCCAGAAGCGTCTCATCAGTGTAATGCTTCATGGTCAACCGGATATCCCCGTGCCGAGCGAGTTTCTTCGCTGTCTGTGGGGTCTCCCCCATCATGGAGAGCCATGAAATAAAAGTAGTCCTGAGGGCGTGCCGGTCGATCGTTCGACCTTGATCGTCCTTGACCACAAGGCGCTTCTTAGGCCGTCGGCGCTTCCCCTTGCCGATCATCACCGGCTTACCATCGGCCCCCACCACCACTTCCTCGTGAACAATGCCAGCACGGCTGCAATCAGCCAGGAACGTCTTGCGGGTCGGCGTACTACGGAAGACTCGGTCGGTGGCGGTTGCGGCTTCGGGCCGGCCCGCCTTGAGCTTGTCCGCTAAGGTGCGCCGAAGGGGAAGTCGAGCAGGTTTGGCGTTTTTGGTAGCAGATGCCCGCAGGCGAACGCATGGTGTCAGCGTATCGTCAATGCTCAAATCCCCCCACCGCAAGGCCCGGATCTCGCTGACGCGAAGTCCGGTGAACAAGGCCACCTCGTACCACAAGGCCCGCGGGCCGGCCACGGCCAGGAGCTGCGCGGCTTCATCGGGCGTCAGGGCTCTTCTCACCCGGACGGGCTTGCTCCCCTGCGTCGCGACCAGAGCCACGGGGTTGCGTTCGAGGGCCTTGGCGACCCTGACCCCGTACTCACACCACGCGCTCAGCCGGGCTCGGTAGGCATTGACAGTTCTCGCGCTCTTGTGACCGTTCTTCGAGAGCCAGCCGATGGCCGAATCGACACGAGCTTCGGTCAACTCTCCAACACGCTCGATCCCGGCAAACTTCAGAAACCATTTCACGGCATGCAGGGTGAACCGAATGTGCCCGCGGCTCACCGTCCGACCGCGGACCAGTTTCCGGCGGAGATGCCGGACATAGTCTGCGAGAAGCTTCCGGGCAGCGGAGGGGGCGGCCAGGATGTACCGATCCGTCAGACCAGCCGCCAGCCGTTCCTGTTGATTCAGGAGCCGCAGGAGTTCAGCCTCGGCCACTTCCTTGTTCGTGACCGGCTCTCCGCTGGGTAGCTTCAGCGGCACCCGCTTATCTTCGGCGGTTGCCGGGTCCCGATAGCATGCCCAGTAATACCGTGACCGGCGTCGGACCTTCCGGCCTTTTTTTTGCCGCACCACAACAGGTCGAAACACAAAAGCCATTTGTCACACCTCCTTCTGTCTCGGGGCCAGAGGTCGCAGATCGAGCCCGAGCAAGCCGCATAACTTGGAAGCACTCGCGAGCGTCAACCCGCCGCCGTTCTTGTAGAACCGCTGCACCAGCGACACCCGCAAGCCCGAATCCCGGGCGAAGGCGTAGACGGTGCGCCCGTCGGCCTTCATGGCATCCCGCAACGTTTTTTCGAGATTCACTTTCATACCCTAACTATATCACGGTTTTGGTATACCGTCAATTAGAATCATCCGGCGAAGTCGACCCAACTTTCTCCCGGCCGAAGTTTCCCCGTCCTCTTGGCCTGTTGCTGGAGTCGCCTCGCCCGCCCTGCGAGGGTCTCGTCCCCGGCAACGCGGTACGGGGGTGGACCGAAGCGATGAACTGCTCGGCAGCTGGCCGGGCTGTCTTCCACGGCATCAATCACTCGCCGATCAACATCATCTGAATAGGTGCGGCTCACTTGGGGCTGAAGGTCCAGATCTTTCGGGCGATTACTATTGGATGCCTCACTCCGGTCCCGGCCCACTCCCGAGCCGCCCATCTGCATTGCGGCCGCCGTAAGTGATTGTGGCTCGGTTTCTGCGTCCGCCGTCACTACTGCATCACCGCCGTCGTCATCAAAGATCATGTCTAAGTCGAGCATCGAAAACCTCGTCTGCTTCAACGGCCCGATCCCCTTGTCAAAACACGATGCACGTTGCTTCACCACCGTGCCCGGCCGGACCCGTACTTTCGCGAGGAGAAGCGCAATTCCTCGTCAAAGGCTGTTATCCCCGTCGAACCACGGACGAGGATGTCGAACAATGACGAGGAAAACTGCCTTCCTCGTCGAAAGTCTCTTGCTTGCATGGGCTTACCCGTCGTCGAGGCAGAGACCAACAGAGGACACACCAAAGATGTCGGCGACCTCAGGCAGCCCGGCGGCCGCCGCGCGGTCCCACGATTGGGCGGTGAATCTATAGCGCGCGGGCGTC